>JAEDDX010000004.1 GCA_016293615.1 Acetatifactor sp. | reverse complement strand
GTAGTCACCCAAGGAGGATCGAATGGAAGAGTCATCATTCATTGAGAAACTTCTGCTGTTCGGTCTGGGACGGCAGGAAGCGGTAATCTATCTGTGTCTGCTGAAAAATGAGCAGTTGACAGGGTATGAAGTCTCGAAGCTGACCGGTATCTCGAGGTCGAATGTCTACAATGGTCTCGCGGCTTTGGTGGAGCACGGTGCTGCTTATGTCTGTGAGGGACCGTCCACGCGGTATGTGGCCGTTGCCCTGAGTGAGTTTTGTGACAATCGCATCCGTTTTCTGAAGAAGGAACAGGAGCTTCTGGTGGCAAACAGTCCGAAGAAGGTGGCGGAGACGGAAGGGTATATCACGGTGGAGGGCTACAGCCACATCTGTGACAAGCTGCATCACATGCTGCTCGGAGCGCAGAGGCGCATTTATTTCTCAGCGGAGAGAAGTTTTCTGGCGCTCTGGAAAGAAGAACTTGGGCTGGCGGTACAAAACGGCAAGAAGGTCGTTTTGATCACCCGGGATGCGGATACACTGTTTGCAGAGGAGCCGCAGCTTCGAAAGGGTATTTTGCTGTATGAGGCATATCAGACCCCGGCAAGGTTCGTGGATGAGAACATGGAGCCTGTGGAGGAACAGCCGAAGGCGGCAGACGCCCGGTGTGAGGCGGCGAAGGAGGCTTCGGAGAACGGTCAGAATACGCACGGCAGTCAGATTCGTCTGATCATTGATTCCGAGTATGTACTTACCGGTGAGATCGCACGGACGGCGCAGGATACCTGCCTGTACAGTGCGCAGAAGAATTTCGTGGCAGTCTTTAAGGACGCGATGCGCAATGAGATCGAATTGAGCAGATTGAAGGCGTAAGCCTTTGACAGATAGGTGTCAGACAGACACGCCGGAAGAAGATTTTTTCCGGGAAAATAAGAAAGAAAACGAGGGAAGAAAACAATGAGAGTTGCAATTTTGGGGTATGGTAATCTGGGAAGAGGAATCGAATGTGCGATTCGTCAGAATGAGGATATGGAGCTTGTGGGCGTGTATACCAGGCGCGACCCCGGGACAGTGAAGACGCTGACCGGCGCGGCTGTTTACTCCGCAGACGAGCTGCCTGCAAAAAAGGATGAGATCGATGTGCTGATTCTCTGCGGCGGTTCCGCAACGGATCTGCCGAAGCAGACCGCAGAGTATGCGAAGTATTTCAATGTCATCGACAGCTTTGACACGCATGCGAAGATTCCGGAGCATTTTGCAAATGTGGACAAGGCAGCGCAGGAGAACGGTCATACCGCTTTGATCTCCGCAGGCTGGGATCCCGGTATGTTTTCCCTGAACAGACTGTATGCGAACTGTATCCTGCGCGACGGTAAGGATTATACCTTCTGGGGCAAGGGTGTCAGCCAGGGGCATTCCGATGCGATCCGCAGAATCCCCGGCGTTCAGGATGCGAAGCAGTATACGGTTCCCGTGGAGGCAGCGCTGGAGAGTGTGCGCAACTGTGAGAATCCTGAACTGACCACCAGACAGAAGCATACCAGAGAGTGTTTTGTCGTTGCAAAGGAGGGCGCGGATAAGGCCCGGATCGAGAACGAGATCAAGACGATGCCCAACTATTTCGCAGATTATGACACCACCGTGCATTTCATCACCGAGGAGGAACTGCAGCGCGACCACGCAGGCATTCCTCACGGCGGAATGGTGTTTCGAACCGGTAAGACCGGCTTAAACGGAGAGAACAATCATGTCATAGAGTACAAGCTGACGCTGGATTCCAACCCTGAATTCACCGCCTGTGTCATCGTGGCGTACGCGAGAGCCGTATACCGCATGAACTGCGAAGGTCTGAAGGGCTGTAAGACCGTATTTGATGTGGCACCCGCTTATCTCAGCACCATGACGCCTGAGGAGATGCGTGCGAAGCTTTTGTAAGCCGCAGGGTCCTGCGCAACGGAAGCTGATGTTTTGAACCAATACAGGAGAGAAGTAGAGTAACAATGGAAAAGAAAGCGTTTGTAACCAAAGAAATGATCGAAGAGATCGTAAAGACATATCCCACGCCCTTTCACATTTATGATGAGAAGGGAATCAGAGAGAATGCGCGGGCTTTGAAGGAAGCCTTTTCCTGGAATCCCGGGTATAAGGAGTTTTTCGCGGTTAAGGCAACCCCCAACCCCTATCTGATCGATATTTTGAGAGACTACGGCTGCGGCTGTGACTGTTCTTCCATGACAGAGCTGATGCTTTCCCACGCAATGGGCGTGAAGGGAGAGGATATTATGTTCTCCTCCAACGATACGCCCGCAGAGGAGTTCGCTTACGCGGAGGAGATCGGCGCCACCATCAATCTGGATGATTTTACACACATTGCGTTTCTGGAGAAGACGCTGGGCTATCTGCCGAAGACGCTGAGCTGCCGTTTTAATCCCGGCGGGTATTTTTCGCTCGGAACCGACATCATGGATAACCCGGGCGATGCAAAGTACGGCTTTACCACGGAGCAGATGTTCGAGGGCTTCCGTGTGCTGAAGGAGAAGGGCGTGGAGCACTTCGGGATTCACTCCTTCCTGGCAAGCAATACCGTGACGAACGAGTATTATCCTACTCTGGCAAAGCAGCTGTTTGAACTGGCTGTGAAGCTCAAAGAACAGACCGGCGCACACATTGCGTTCATCAATCTTTCGGGCGGAATCGGTATCCCTTACAGACCCGACCAGACGCCCAATGACATCAGGGTCATCGGCGATGCGGTGAGAAAGGTGTACGAGGAGGTGCTTGTGCCTGCCGGTATGGGTGATGTCGCGATCTATACCGAGCTCGGTCGTTTCATGATGGCGCCTTACGGGCATCTTGTGACTAAGGCCATTCATGAGAAGCATACGCATAAGGAGTATATCGGCGTGGATGCCTGCGCAGTCAATCTGATGCGTCCCGCGATGTACGGCGCGTATCATCACATCACTGTTCTGGGCAAGGAAAATGAGCCCTGCGACCATAAGTATGATGTGGTCGGTTCTCTGTGTGAAAACAACGATAAGTTCGCAATCGACCGTATGCTTCCCGAGATTGCAGTCGGTGATTATATTGCGATTCACGATACCGGCGCGCACGGTTTTGCGATGGGCTACAACTACAACGGTAAGCTTAAGTCCGCGGAGCTTCTGCTTAAGGAGGACGGCAGTGTGCAGCTGATCCGCCGTGCTGAGACGCCCAGAGATTATTTTGCAACCTTTGACGGGCTGGATATTTACGACAGGTTATTCCCGAAGCAGTAAGGCACAATAGGAGGATATCATATGCGGTACCCTGAATTTTTACCTAAAAACGGAACCATCGGCTTTCTGGCGCCCTCCTTCGGATGTGCGATACAGCCTTACCGCGCAATGTTTTTGCATGCGCTGGAGGTGTTTGAAGAGAAAGGCTATCAGACCCTGGTGGGACCGAACTGCTTTGCGAGTGAGGGCGTTGGCATCAGCAATACGCCGCAAAAATGCGCGGAGGAAGTCAATGCGATGTTTTCCTCCGACGCTGACTGTCTGTTTTCGGTCGGCGGCGGAGAACTGATGTGTGAGATTTTGCCCTATGTGGATTTTGAGGCGCTGGCTCAGAATCAGCCGAAGTGGTTTATGGGGTATTCGGACAATACCAACCTGATCTATCTGCTGGCGACCCTTGCGGACACGGCGGCAGTGTATGCGCCCTGTGCGTCGACCTTCGGCACACAGCCCTGGCATCCTTCCCTGCAGGATGCGCTTGACATCGTGACCGGCAGGACCCGGACGGTGTCCGGCTACGGTTTGTGGGAGAAGGAGAAAAACAGGGACGAGGAGCATCCTCTGGCGCCGTATCATGTCACGGAACCTCTGCAGCTTCGCACCTTTATCGGCATGGAGGAGACGGACAGAACTGTTGACTTCACCGGTCGATTGATCGGAGGCTGCATGGACTGTCTGGTAACACTGCTCGGCACACGCTTTGACAGGACGGCGGACTTTCTGGAGCGGTACAGGGAGGACGGCTTCATCTGGATGCTGGAGGCCTGTGATCTGAATGTCTTCTCGATCAGGAGAGCGATGTGGCAGATGGAGCAGGCAGGGTGGTTTCGCTATGTGAAGGGCTTTTTGATCGGGCGCCCCTTAAACGGAGAGCCGATGTTTGATCTGGATGCTTACGGCGCGGTGCTTGCAGCGGCAGGAAAGCTGAATGTGCCTGTCATCATGGATATCGACCTTGGGCATCTCCCTCCGATGATGCCGCTTGTGGTGGGCAGCATCGCCCATGTGAGTGTGAGCGGCAACGACATCCGCATCAGCATGGAGTACCGATAGAAAATACTTGCCAAAACACAATCGTTGTGCTATATTGTTAATGTTGTGAGTGTTTCTCACATGCCGGCGTGTCGGAATGGCAGACGAGGCAGACTCAAAATCTGTTGTTGGCAACAACGTGCGGGTTCAAGTCCCGCTGCCGGCAGTTATGGCGGAGGCAGCTACCTGCCTCCGCTAAATTTTTAATGAGTTTATTTTCGGGGGAACAAAAGATGGAAACTGAAGTAAAAAAGCCTTCGACCGGGGCGAGAATCGGTTATTTTTTCCTGGCACTTGTGCCGACGGTGCTCTGCCTGATCATGCAGGTCATGGCATTGGTGGTGATGTGTATCATTCTTGCGGTAGGGAAGTTCGCAACCGGTGAATTGGATGCGACCGCGCCGGATTACCTGACGAAGATCAGTGCTCTCATGATGGACGCGGCACCGAGCGGCGTAACGCTTTATCACATCATCGGCATCCTTTTCTTCGGGCTCTGGTTTAAGCTCTGCTTCAAAAAGCCCAGACCCACTATTCGGAAGTCTTTTGCCAAGGTGACAAAGGAGTCGGTTGTGCTTGCCGTTCTCTTCGGACTTGTGCTTTGCCTGTTTGCCAATTCCAGCGTCATGGTGGAGTATCATCTGATTCCGAATGTGGTGAATGCCTATATGGAGATGGCGGAAACGGTAGGACTTGGCGGAGATAGCCTGATGATGCTCTTTACGACCGTAATTATGGCGCCGATCGGCGAGGAATTCCTCTGCCGTGGTGTTACGATGCACTTTGCGCAGAAGGCCTTCGGCAAATTCTGGCTGGCAAACATTCTGCAGGCTGTGATGTTTGGATGCATTCATGGAAACTGGGTACAGGGTATTTATGCTTTTGTGATCGGTCTCGTGCTCGGATGGCTTGTCAGGAAGTATGATTCACTGGTACCTGCAATGCTGCTTCATTTTGTGGTGAACGCTTCCTCCTCCAGCTGGGCTCCCTGGATGATCAACTCCCTGTACGGAGAGGATATGCCTTCTTTGCCGGTTGGATTGATCTGGCTTACTGTCACCTCCGCAGCTGCGATTGCAATTGTGGTTTACAAGGAGAAAAAGGACAGAGAGAATCTGAACAGTACAACATGAAAGGTGTGAGAGAACGATGAAAGAAATACACAATCTGATGGCGTTTCGACCCGGCGTAAAGGTCGTTGACGCAACACTTCGCGACGGAGGACTGGTGAATGATTTTTATTTCACCGATGAATTTGTAAAGGCACTGTACCTGGCGAATCTTCGCGCAGGCGTTGATTATATGGAGTTTGGTTATAAGGCGTCCACCGAGATGTTTGATGTGAATAAGTTCGGCAAGTGGAAATTCTGCAGGGACGAGGATATTCGCGCCATCGTGGGTGAGAATGCCACTGATTTGAAGATCGCAGTCATGGCGGATGTCGGACGCTGCGATTACAAGACCGATATCATCAATCGCAAGGACAGCCCGATCGATCTGATCCGCGTGGCTACTTATCTGAACACCATTCCCGCCGCTGTCGACATGATCGAGGATGCGCATAACAAGGGATATGAAGTCAGCTGTAATATTATGGCGATCTCCAATACCCAGGAGGGCGATCTGAAGGCTGCTTTGAATATTCTGGGGCAGTCTCCCGTGGATGTGTTCTATATCGTGGACAGCTACGGCGCGCTTTACCCGGAGCAGATCGCAAGACTTGCCGATATGTTCATGGAGATGGCAGCAAAGTACGGCAAGACCGTGGGAATACATGCCCACGATAACCAGAAGCTTGCGTTTGCCAACACGATAGAAGCGGTCGGAGACGGCGTGGACTGGCTGGACGCGACCTATGCTTCCATGGGAAGAGGCGCGGGAAACTGTGCGATGGAGCTGCTGCTTGGCTTCTTAAGAAATCCCAAGTACAATGTATATCCCGCATATCAGTTTGTGGACAAGTATATGAATGCGCTGAAGAAGGAAGGCACGGTCTGGGGCTACGATCTCCAGTATCTGATGACAGGTCTTCTGAATCAGCATCCCAGAAGTGCCATCCAGTTTACCAAGGACGGAAGAACGGACTATACCGAATTCTATCGCGAGGTCGTTGCGATGGATTGAAGGGAAGACGGAAATCTGCCGCCGAAAGAATTATACTTTCCGAAGGATTTCTGTCAAAGGATACGATTATCATAAGCAAGGCAGGGCAGTCGCGAAAACGGCTGTCCTTTTTTTTGCGCGCAAAAGCCCCTTTACTTTACTGTGCTAGTGTGATAAAATACAAAAACATGTTAGCCCGGTGCGCTTTTCCGGGGTGGAACAGCGCGAGGCGACGGCTGACAGAGAGGAGAATTTTATGAAAAAGAAAATCGCAATGTTACTCACAATGGTAATGGTTTCCTGTTCCGTGCTCGCAGGCTGCGGCAAGGCGGAGACGAAGGAGACGGTTTATGCAGTTGAGGCCGGCAGCGCCGGAGAGAAGGTTGCACAGGAGAAGAACTTCAAGATCAATTCCGTTGCTTCCCAGGCAGATGCTTTGATGGAGGTTTCCGCTGGGACTTCCGATGCCGCCATCATAGACCTTCTGATGGCAGGCGCCATGATCGGTGAGGGAACCAGCTATCCCGACATGAAGTACACCGATAAGCTGACCACCGAGGAGTACGGCGTCGGCTGCAGAAAGGGCTCCGACCTTGCCTCCTTCATCAACTCTGTATTCGCGAAGACCTACGCTGACGGTTCCCTGCAGGCAACTGCGAAGACCTACGGCGTACAGGAGTCTCTGGTCGAGCAGAAGAGTGCCGATTATGTTGCGGCTGCAGACAGCGATGTGGAATACATCAAGGGTAAGGGTTCCCTGATCGTCGGTATCACTGATTTTGCACCCATGGATTACAAGAATGAGTCCGACGAGTGGATCGGTTTCGACGCCGATATGGCGCGTGTCGTAGCAAAAGAGCTCGGCGTGGAAGTGAAGTTCGTCGAGATCGACTGGGACAATAAGATCATGGAGCTGAATTCCAAGAATATCGATGTGGTATGGAACGGCATGACACTGACCGATGAGGTCAAGGGCGCTATGGAATGCACCAATGCTTACTGCAACAACGCTCAGGTAGTCGTTATCAAGAAATAATCGCACAGAGGATGCACTGCATGTTTTGGACAGTTACTCAGACCCTGCTTGGCGGTCTGCTCACAACCTTTGAAATCTTTATATTCACCCTGCTGTTTTCCCTGCCGCTCGGACTGATCCTTGCGTTCGCGACCATGAGCAGGTTCAAGCCGCTCAGCTTTCTGGTTCAGATTCTGGTCTGGATCATCAGGGGCACACCGCTGATGCTGCAGCTGATCATTATTTTCTACGGTCCGGGGATGTGGCTCGGACATAATATCTGGAGCGGAGACGAGGCGGGAAGGATCGTTGCCACCGTGGTGGCGTTCTCCATCAACTATGCCTGTTATTTCTCCGTGATTTTCAGAGGAGGGATCGAGGGCGTTCCCGTGGGACAGAGCGAGGCCGGTCAGGTGCTTGGTATGACCAGAAGCCAGATTTTCTTCAAGGTGACCCTGCTTCAGATGATCAAGCGGATCGTTCCGCCGATGTCCAACGAGATCATCACGCTGGTGAAGGATACCTCTCTGGCACGGATCATTGCCGCCAGTGAGCTTACCTTCGCAGGCTACTCCTTTATGAAGTCTGCGGGACTGACCTGGCCGCTGTTTTACACAGGTATTTTCTACCTGCTCTTCGTGGGAATTCTGACGCTGCTGTTCAATTACATAGAAAAAAAGCTCGATTATTTCAGATAGGAGGCGTGATATGGCAATTCTGGAAGTGAAAAACATCGGAAAAGATTTTGACAATACACGCGTCCTGAAGGATGTCAGCTTCTCCATGGAGGAGGGAAGTGCGCTTGCCATCATCGGCTCTTCGGGCTCGGGCAAGACGACCCTGCTTCGCTGCCTGAATTTTCTGGAGACTCCCGACAGCGGTACGATAACCGTGAAGGGTGAGACTCTCTTTGACGCTTCAGCAAAGGGCAGCAGGAAGGAGAAGGAGCTTCGTGAAAAAAGACTCCATTTCGGTATGGTGTTTCAGTCCTTTCATCTCTTCCCGCAGTATACGGCGCTGGAAAATGTGATGCTGGCGGAACAGCTGCTTGCGCAGAATCGTCCTGATTTTAAGCAGAATAAGAAGGCTGTTCTGGAGGAGATCGAGGCGCACGGCAGGGAGCTTCTGACTAAGATGGGACTTGCGGAGAGGATGCAGCATTACCCGCACCAGCTCTCGGGCGGACAGCAGCAGAGAGTGGCGATCGCCAGGGCGCTTGCGTTAAAGCCCGACATTCTGTGCTTCGACGAACCGACCTCCGCACTGGATCCGGAGCTGACCGGGGAGGTGCTCAAGGTCATCCGCGGGCTGGCAGAGCAGAAGACGACCATGATTATCGTGACGCATGAGATGGCGTTTGCCAGAGATGTGGCTGACCAAATCATTTTCATGGACGGCGGCGTGATCGTGGAGCAGGGACCTGCGCATGAGGTGATCGACCATCCCAGGGAGGAGAGAACGAAGCAGTTCTTATCCAGATACACACAAGGTTAAAGGGTACGGCAGAGGCAGTGTGCTTCTGCCGATTTTGTTCCCTTGAATTTTTGAAGCAATATGGTATACTGTAGTTTAGTGCAGTATGGTCACTGTCCGGAGCGCGGCTCTGCGGTGACATACCGGCAAATCGGAACGATGCGAAAGAGACAGCTTAGGCATCAGAAAGGGAAGAGAAAGTATGAATTTGAACAGTATTTGCGTACAGGGAGGCTACACACCGGGGAACGGAGAACCCAGACAGATTCCCATCGTACAGAGTACAACCTTTAAGTATGATACCAGTGAGGATATGGGTAAACTGTTTGATCTGGAGGCAAGCGGATATTTTTACACCAGACTGCAGAATCCTACCAATGATTATGTGGCGGCGAAGATCTGCCAGTTGGAGGGCGGTACCGCTGCAATGCTGACATCCAGCGGACAGGCGGCCAACTTCTTTGCCTTGTTCAATATCTGCGGCTGCGGCGATCATATCGTGGCTTCCAGCACAATTTACGGCGGCACCTTCAACCTGATTGCCGTGACCATGAAGAAGATGGGCATTGATGTGACCTTCGTAAGCCCCGACGCTTCCGAGGAAGAGTTGAACGCTGCTTTCCGCGAAAATACCAAGGTGATGTTCGGCGAGACCATTGCCAACCCCGCGCTGACCGTTCTTGATATTGAGAAGTTTGCAAAGGTTGCGCATGCACACGGCGTTCCTCTTGTGGTAGACAATACCTTCCCCACCCCCATCAACTGCAGACCGTTTGAGTGGGGCGCAGATATCGTGACACATTCCACCACCAAGTACATGGACGGACACGGCGCGCAGGTGGGCGGCGCCATCGTTGACAGCGGTAAGTTTGACTGGATGGCACACGCTGACAAGTATCCCGGACTCTGCACTCCCGACGACAGCTATCACGGGGTAACTTACGCGGAGAAGTTCGGCAAGGAGGGCGCTTTCATCACCAAGTGTACCGTTCAGCTGATGAGAGATTTCGGCTCCATCCCCAGCCCTCAGAATGCATTCCTGTTGAATCTCGGTCTGGAGAGTCTGCATGTGCGCATGAAGCGTCACTGTGAGAACGGTCTGGCCGTTGCAACCTTCCTGAAAAATCATGAGAAGGTTGCGTATGTCAACTACTGCAGTCTTCCCGGTGATAAGTATTATGACCTGGCACAGAAATATCTGCCGAATGGCAGCTGCGGCGTCGTATCCTTTGGTTTAAAGGGCGGCAGAGAGGCGGCAAGCATCTTCATGAAGAGCCTGAAGATGGCTGCCATCGAGACCCATGTGGCAGACGCCCGTACCTGCTGCTTAAATCCTGCGACCAGCACACATCGTCAGATGACAGACGAGCAGCTGAAGGAAGCAGGCGTACCGGCCGAACTGATTCGTATCAGCATCGGTATTGAGGACATCGAGGATCTGCTTGCGGATATTTCCCAGGCTTTGGATGCGATCGCAGAGTAGTATTGCTTTTTTCAAGACTTTCGCGAGGTGACTATGGACTGTAAAGAATTTGAGAAGTTGATTCCGGATTTTATTCACCATAGGATGGATTATCCGACCCTGAAACAGTTCGCCGAACATGTCAGGACCTGTGATGACTGTAAGGAGGAGCTGACCATCCAGTTTCTGGTGACGGAAGGTATCCAGAGACTGGAGAGCGGAAGCGCGTTCAATTTGCAGAAGGAACTGGACTTAAGACTCTCCGAGGCGGAACATAAGCTGAAAGTGAACGGTTTCCTGCTCTCGGCGGGCGCAGCCCTGGAATTGGTTGCCTTCTGCGCGATTGTCGGATTTGTGATCTGGATTTTGCTGTAACGGTTGGCTGCAGGCGTCTGCCAAAGCGGCGGAAAGCCCTGGGCAGGAAAGAGTGGTAATATTAGATGATGAAAGCAGAAAAACTCGTCCTGATTGACGGACACAGTATCTTGAACAGAGCCTTTTACGGAGTCCCCGAGCTGAGCAATGGGAAGGGACTTCATACCAATGCGGTCTATGGTTTTCTCAACATAATGTTTAAAATTCTGGAGGAAGAGAAGCCGGACTACCTCGCAGTCGCTTTTGACATGCATGCGCCGACCTTCCGCCATAAAATGTTTGAAGCCTATAAGGGCACGCGAAAGCCGATGCCGGAGGAGCTTAGAGAACAGGTTCCCGTGATGAAAGAGGTCCTGCAGGCAATGAATATAGTCATCATGGAGCGGGAAGGACTGGAAGCGGACGATATTCTGGGGACGCTTGCCAAGAAAGCACAGAAGAACGGAATGGAAGTGGCGCTGGTCTCCGGAGACAGGGATCTGCTGCAGATCGCTGACGAGCATATCAAGATACGGATTCCAAAGACGAAGATGGGACGGACGCAGATAGAAGATTATTACCCTGCCGATGTTGTGAGCGCTTACGGCGTCACACCGCTGCAGTTTATTGATCTGAAGGCGCTGATGGGCGATACCGCGGACAATATTCCCGGTGTGCCGAAGGTCGGGCAGAAGACGGCGACGGAGCTGATGGAGACTTACGGCTCGCTGGAGGCGATCTATGAGCATGTCGGGGAGATCTCCAAAAAGAGTATCCGCGAATCGCTTGCCGCTAACCGTGATCTCGCTGACTTAAGCAGGGTGCTCGCGACCATCAAAACGGACTGCGAGATCGAACTGGACTATGAGGCGGCCCGTGCGGAAGGCTTCTACACCCCGCAGGCGTATACGCTCTTCAAAGAACTGGAATTTAAAAACATGCTGTCCCGCTTTGACGCCCGGAATTCGCAGGAGGTTGCACAGGATATTTCGCAGACCTTCGTCCAGCTTGCGAGTCAGTCGGAGCTTCTCGACAGGCTCAGCAGGGTGAAAAAGGGAGCGACTATCGGACTTATGCTGGCTGCGGATGCGGACGGTCTTGTCGGCGTCTCTGTCAGCGTTTCGGATAGCGCTTTGGATCAGGAGACCTTCGGTTATCTGTTAAAAAGGGCGGAAAATGTCCAGCTTTCCCTGTTTGCGGATCCTACAGGCGGAGACGGTGACGATGAAGAAGCAGTCCGCAGAGCACTGCGGGAGCTGTCTGCAAGGTGCCGCGTTGCAACCTTTGATATTAAGAAAGAATATGACTGGATGAGTCAAGAGACGACCGATGCCTATTTTGACATACTCATCGGTGCCTATCTGATCAATCCGCTCAAGAATGATTATCAGCCCGAGAGCATTGCGGCAGAGCATCTGGGGCTTTCGATTCCCTCCAAAGCAGAGCTTTTGGGCAAGCTTAGGGATAGAGAGGCTTCCGCGCAGGAACCGGACAAGCTCACACAATACCTCTGCTTTACCGCCTATGTATGTCGGGCGTCAGCGGCAGTCCTTGAGAAAAAGCTTCAGGACATGCAGATGGAGCAGCTGATGCGTGAAATAGAGATGCCGCTTTCCCTTGTGCTGTATGACATGGAGAAGGTGGGAGTCGAGGTGCGCAGGGCGGATCTGAAGGCTTACGGAGATGCTCTCGTTCACAGAATCGACGAGTTGGAGCGCTCCATCCATGCGCAGGCCGGTGTCGCTTTCAATATCAACTCCCCGAAGCAGCTGGGAGAGATTTTGTTTGAAAAAATGGGCCTTCCGGGCGGCAAGAAGACGAAGACGGGCTATTCCACGGCAGCAGATGTTCTGGAGAAGCTGGCTGAGGAGAACCCGATTGTCAGAGACATTCTCGAGTACAGAGGCCTTGTCAAGCTCAAGTCGACCTACGCGGACGGTCTTGCAAATTATATCAGGGACGATCAGAGAATTCATACGAACTTCAATCAGACCATCACGGCGACCGGGCGCATCAGTTCGACCGAGCCGAACCTCCAGAACATTCCGATGCGTATGGAATTAGGCCGGCAGATCCGCAAGGTATTCGTACCTGCGCCGGGACATCTTCTGATGGACGCCGACTATTCGCAAATCGAGCTTCGTATTCTGGCGCATATGTCCGGCGATGAACAGCTGATCGAAGCATACAGAAGTGACGAAGATATCCACAAGATTACTGCGTCGAAGGTCTTCCACACCCCCCTTGAGGAGGTGACGAGCCTGCAGAGGCGTAACGCCAAGGCCGTGAATTTCGGTATCGTATACGGTATCAGCTCCTTCGGCTTAAGCCAGGACCTGAGCATCAGCAGGAAGGAGGCGGCGGAGTATATCGAACAGTATTTTGCAACCTATCCCGGCGTCAAGGCATTCCTGGATAAACTGGTCGTCGACGCGAAGGAGAACGGCTATACCACGACAATGTTTGGCAGACGAAGACCGATTCCGGAGCTTTCGTCCTCCAATTTCATGCAGCGGTCCTTTGGTGAGCGTGTTGCCATGAATTCCCCGATTCAGGGAACGGCCGCCGACATCATGAAGATAGCGATGATCCGGGTGTGGCGCGGACTGAAGGAAGCCGGCCTTGGGTCAAAACTGATCCTGCAGGTACACGATGAGCTTGTCATTGAAGTTCATGCGGAGGAAGTCGAACAGGTCCGTGCTATTTTGACGAAGGAGATGAAGTCTGCGGCTGCGCTTGCCGTCAGTCTGGAGATTGATCTACACACGGGAGAGAACTGGTATGAAGCAAAATAAGCCCTTTTTTATCGGGATCACCGGAGGCGTGGGCGCCGGAAAGTCTGAGATTCTGCGCTATATCCGGACGCACTATGACTGTGTCATTTATCTCGCCGACGAGGTGGCGCATGAGGTGGAAAAAAAGGCAACGCCCTGCTTTGAGGCGCTCTGCGAACTGTTGGGGCGAGACATCCTCGGGGAGGACGGAGAGATCGATAAGTCCGCCATGGCGCGTAAGATTTTCGCGGATCCTGAGCTGCTTCGTCAGGTAAACGCTCTGGTACACCCGGCGGTGAGAGTGTTCCTTCTCGAGAAACTGAGCGAAGCCAGGAAGGCGGGCAAGCCCGAGCTGTTTTTCGTTGAGGCAGCGCTTTTGATCGAGTGCGGATACGGAGAACTTGTGGACGAGATGTGGTACATCTATGCCGATGCCGAGACCAGAAAAAGCAGACTCATGCAGTCAAGAGGCTACAGTGAGGAGAAGGTCGGGCGCATCATTGCCAGCCAGCTTTCCGAGGAGGCTTACAGAGCCAACAGTGATTTTGTCATTGACAACAGTGGGGAGCTCGCGGAAAGCTTTCGCCGGATTGATGACAGACTGAGCGGATTTACAAAAACGGAACACTAAAGGATAATAACCTATGAGATTATGTAGTATTGCCAGCGGAAGCAGCGGCAATTGTATTTATGTCGGTTCGGAGGCGACACACCTGTTGATCGATGCCGGCATCAGCGGAAAGCGTGTGGAAGCGGGCTTAAACGAACTGGAGCTGACGGGCAGAGATATCGACGCCATCCTGATCACCCACGAACACGCCGACCATATCGCGGGGCTCGGAGTGCTCGCCAGAAAATTCGGAATCCCCATCTATGCGACCGCAGGAACGATTCGGGCGATGAAGAACTGCTCCGGGACCAAGGGCGTAGATGAATCCCTGTATCATGAGGTCGGGGAGGACCGGAAGTTTACCGTGAAGGATCTGGTCGTCAACCCGATGCGCATCTCACATGATGCGGCGCAGCCGGTCGGATACCGCGTTGCCTATGGCAGCAAAAAAGTGGCGGTCTGTACGGACCTTGGCGTATACAATGATTATACGGTAGAATGCTTAAAGGGCATGGATGCTCTGTTGCTTGAGGCCAACCATGATGTGAATATGCTTCAGGTAGGACCTTATCCCTATTATCTGAAGCAGAGAATTCTGGGAGACAGAGGGCATCTTTCCAATGAAAATTCCGGAAAGCTGTTGTGCAGAATCCTGCATGACAATCTGAAAACCGTCCTTTTGGGACATCTGAGCAAGGAGAACAACCTGCCGGAGCTTGCCTACGAATCCGTGCGGATGGAAGTGAACATGAGCGAGGTCCCGTATCATTCGGGAGACTTTGAACTTCGTGTGGCAAAAAGAAGCGAAGTGACTGCCCCCGTGATTCTGTAAGAATTTCTTTTTTACCCTTGCATTCTGTCACTAAATGTTGTTAAATGGTAACTATTCAGTGCCATATCAATTTACAAAATATCTGATGCATACTATGCGGAAACGGAGATTACCATGAAGAAAACCATTATTACTGTTGTCGGGAAAGATACTGTCGGAATTATCGCGAAGGTCTGCACTTATCTTGCAGAGAACGGAATCAATATCCTGGATATTTCCCAGACCATTGTACAGGGCTATTTTAATATGATGATGATTGTTGACACCAACGCAGCCACCAAGTCCTTCGGTGATATGGCGAATGATCTGGAGGCGCTCGGACGGCAGATCGGTGTCGTGATCAAGTGCCAGAAGGAAGAGATTTTTGATATGATGCATCGTATCTAAGGAGGAGCCCTGAGATGATTAATCTGTTAGAAGTTAGAGAAACCAATGAGATGGTCGAAAAGGAGAACCTGGACGTTCGTACCATCACTCTGGGTATCAGCCTGATCGACTGTATCGATTCCGACCTGGAACGGTTGAAGGAAAAGATTTACAACAAGATCTACAATGCAGCCAAGGATCTGGTAAAGACCGGTGAGGAGATCTCCCACGAAATCGGTATCCCTATTGTAAATAAGCGTATTTCGGTTACCCCCATCGCCATGATCGGCAGCGCCGCATGTAAGACGATCGAAGATTTTGCATCGATTGCAGACACACTGGATAAGGTTGCCCATGAAGTGGGCGTGAATTTCATCGGAGGATATTCCGCGCTGGTAAGCAAGGGAATGACACCCGCAGAGGAGCTTCTGATCCGTTCCATTCCGCTTGCCCTGTCCAGAACCGAGAGAGTCTGCAGCTCTGTCAACCTTGGCTCCACCAAGACCGGTATCAATATGGACGCCGTCAAGCTCATGGGTGAGATGATTAAAGAAACCGCCGAGTACACCAGAGAGGCTGATTCCCTTGGCTGTGCAAAGCTTGTGGTATTCTGCAATGCACCCGATGACAACCCGTTCATGGCAGGTGCTTTCCACGGCGTGACTGAGGCTGATATGATCATCAATGTCGGCGTCAGCGGTCCCGGTGTTGTTAAGACCGCACTGGAGAAGGTAAGAGGAGAGAGCTTTGAGGTTCTCTGCGAAACCATTAAGAAGACTGCCTTCAAGGTAACGCGCGTGGGTCAGCTCGTTGCAAGGGAAGCAAGCCAAAGACTGAATGTGCCCTTCGGTATCGTCGACCTGTCACTGGCACCGACTCCCGCAATCGGAGACAGCGTAGCGGATATCCTCTGTGAGATTGGGCTGGAGTATGCCGGCGCGCCCGGAACCACTGCAGCTCTTGCACTCTTAAACGACCAGGTGAAGAAGGGCGGCGTAATGGCTTCCTCCTATGTCGGCGGCTTAAGCGGTGCGTTTATCCCTGTCAGCGAAGATCAGGGTATGATCGATGCTGTCAAAGCCGGAGCACTGACGCTTGAGAAGCTTGAGGCAATGACCTGCGTATGCTCCGTAGGCCTTGATATGATTGCCATTCCCGGCGATACCAAAGCGACCACCATCTCCGGTATTATTGCGGACGAGATGGCAATCGGTATGGTGAACCAGAAGACAACCGCAGTCCGTGTGATCCCTGTCATCGGCAAGGGCGTCGGCGAGATGGTTGAATTCGGCGGCCTGCTTGGCTACGCCCCCATCATGCCTGTCAACGGCTTCTCCTGTGATGCATTCATCAACCGCGGCGGCAGAATCCCCGCTCCGATTCACAGCTTTAAGAACTGATGCACCGTATCGCTCGGGTTTTTCAGACGGACGCGTTCGTCAAAGGACTCTGTAAGGAGAAGCTCGGTAAGAAGAGCGCGGTACGAAGAACTCGATAAGAAGGACTCGGTAAGGAGAACTCGGTACGAAGAGCACGGTAAGCGGAACTCTGTAAGAAGGAAGCGGTACGAAGAACTCGGTACGAAGAACTCATATGAAGAATTCGGATGAAGGAACAGAAACAGATATTGAGGATAGTGTAAGAAATCCCTGCATGTGATTGCGCATGCAGGGATTTTTGATAGAAAATTTCTCTAAAATGCTCCTATCAAACAAAACGATTCGCTTAGGATGCGCACTTGCGCGATAGGAATCATGTCTCTAAAGCGACCTCTCCAGACGCGAAAGTTCCGCAAGCGAGGTTTTTTCTTTCAGGGGACATTTTGCAGTAGATGTTTTTGCAGTAGGCGTTTTTGCGGTAGATGTTTTTTGCAGTAGGCATTTTTGTGGGAGCCGTTTTGTAATATAGGAAGCTTTGTCCCCCCCCCTGTACTACAAGGCGCTCCGCGAGGTCGCACATTTGCGCGAGTTGGAATACATCAGATTTGTGATCGCAATACACACGAAAGTTCCGCAAGCGAAACTCTTTGTAGCGGCATGATAGCGATTAGGAGCGGACACATGATTATGTTTCGGTGGAAGAGCTCGTCTGCCTGCATCATCCCGAGATGACTATGGCGGTGCAGCTGTGAGAGCAAAAAACATTGTCGCTGCGATGAATATTCCGAACCGGAGAGTTTTTCTGCAACTATCCAACAGGGAGTACTTACGGATCAATGAAGAAGTACTCATGGCGTAGGAAGATGTCTATAGTCTTATGAATGGGGGTGTACGATTGTTATGTTTCTGTGTTCATATCAGTAGTTTACTCCCTTACAGACAAACCTGTTTTGCGATTCTGGGGTTGTATGCCTGTTTGGTTGTACTGTGATACAACAAAAGATGAGAATTTTCTTCAATAGGATGTAACCAGGCAATGACAGTACTTCCTAGAACCGGAGAATACAACAATTCCCGAGAAAAACCGTGCATTTGATGTAACCCTCTACAACCAATAAACGCCTTCCCGAGGAATTCAATGGAAGTATCGGTCTTTTTATGTTTCAAACGCGACGGATTACAAGAAAAGCCTATGAAAAAGATGATAATGTTGTAATTCGTACAACAATTCAGACACAAAATGAGCCTGGAACTCATAAAGGGAATCCGGGCTCAGATTTTCCTATCAGGATGCGTGTTTTGTGACAATCTATGTTTTCAGGTTATTCCGTGATCCGGGGAGAGATAGTATATTCATTCCGCGGGGGGCGGCCGGAGGCGGCGCTGAGAAGCTGCTCGTAGATAGCGTCGGCAAACATCTGCTTTTCAAAACAGGAGAAATCTTTCGCGGACAAGACGGTCCCGGCGTCGGCGGGCTTGCTCAGCAAAGTGACGGAAGACTGTTTGCCGAGGGCGGAGAGCAAGGGCGCGGCTGATTTCCGAAAACCGAGCACTCTGACATAGCCGGGGAAGGCAGAGTCATCTTTCACGGAATACTGTCTGATGCCCAGCAGAATATGAATGAGGCTTCTGGATACTCTGGAATAGGTTAGGTCCTTTGTTTTCAAAAGTCCGCAAAACTGTGTAAAGCCCTGATAGGAGGGCAGGAGCTTCCTGATGCGGTTGGAGAGGTCTTCGGAAACATCCAGATAATCGGTATAACCGGTCTCTGAGAGACTGCGCAGCTGATAGTACAGCATGGATGAGACAGCGTCCGGCTCCAAAGGACGGTTTTGTTTCAGGTAATCGGACAATACCGCAAAACTCTCTGACGGTATCTGGTTTGCCGGTATCTCCATGGAAGCCTGACCGCCTGAGAAATAATTCCGGATTCCGGTGGCAGAAGCAAATTCTTCACAGATGTCAGTTTCGTGATATCCGCTGCCTTTACGCCCGGTTGTATAGGGTAGCATGGAGCTCTTGGTCAGCTTCAATGCTTTCAGGTACTCCATGGCAAGGATGTCGTTCGGACCATCCTGCAAAGAAGACTTCGCCGAATACGGCAGGC
Organism: Acetatifactor sp.; assembly: GCA_016293615.1. GTDB lineage: Bacteria > Bacillota > Clostridia > Lachnospirales > Lachnospiraceae > Acetatifactor. The sequence goes on along the minus strand of JAEDDX010000004.1, from coordinate 61,867 downwards.
AGGTTAGAAGAGCCAGCTGTCGCGCCTTTGGAAAGGATGCGCCGAGCGATAGTTCCTTTCTCAGGGCCTCCCTGTAAGCGTGCGGTTCCTCTGTCAGGATATTGACTGCTTCACTCAATGTATGCAGCTGCCCCGACTCGCTTCCGAAGCAGAGATGGTCGATACAGCCCAGCCCGTTGAGCAGCGTAACTGCGCCGGTGGCAAAATACTCCGCGCTGCCTGTACTGATAGAGACAGGAAGCTCCAGAACAAGGTCCGCCCCGCCCCGCAAAGCCATCTGAGTCCTGATGTGCTTATCAAACATGGACAGCGTGCCCCTCTGCACGAAATTGCCACTCATAAGAACGACTGTATAGTCTGCACCAAGCGCTTCCTTAGCGTCGAGAAGCTGATAGCGGTGCCCGTTGTGAAACGGGTGATATTCTGCGATGATACCGTTGATTTTCATGTTCATACTCCTTTGGATGTATTATCGAACGGTGGCACTGCAACTGCCTGCCGAAACACACTGCAATTGCCTGCCGGGGTACACTGCAACTGCATGTTGAAGCACAAGCAAATCATTTGCTGGGACACATTGCCATTACCTGTTGAAGTGCACTGTAACTGCCTGCCGAAAGCGTACTGCAACAGCCTGCCGAAAGCGTACTGCAACAGCCTGTTGAAAGCACACTGCAACTGCCTGTTGAAACACAAGCAAATCATTTGCTGGGACACATTGCCATTACCTGTTGAAGTGCACTGTAATTGCCTGCCCAAAGCGCGCTGCAATTGCCTGTAGAAACACATGATAACTGCCTGCCGAAACACACTGCAACTGCCTGCCGCACGGTACCATGATGGCAGCGCTTTGATCTGTCAGGGCAGGATGCCGGGTGCCTTCTATTATTTCTTTTCGCAATCGAGACCTTGCAAATCGTTATATAGGTTGCTTCATATGAATTTGGGCATATGAGAAATAATATATCTCCCATGCCCAAGAAAAGTGAATGAATACAATGAAAAACAGTGTATATGGGCGTAAAACAAACGCTTTTGGGCATATATGAAAGAATTCTATCTATATACCCAGAAAATTTCATGTTTTTGGGCATGAATGGAGTTATTTATTTCTATATGCCCAAAATTTGACTTGCTTTGAGCTTTTTTCGATACAAAAAGCATATATTTTGGGCATAATAAACACATTCTTGCATATATGCCCATTCCGACGAAACAACCCATTGAGGCGAACAGCCCATTCCACAAAAGAACCAATTTCTGCTGAACAGCCCATTCCGGCGAAATAGTCCATGCCGCGAATAGCCACTTCCGGCGAAACAGCCCATTCCGGCGAAACAACCCATTGAGGCGAACAGCCCATTCCGCAAAAGAACCAATTTCTGCTGAACAGCCCATTCCGGCGAAATAGTCCATGCCGCAAATAGCCACTTCCGGCGAAACAGCCCATTCCGACGAAACAACCCATTGAGGCGAACAGCCCATTCCACAAAGAACCAATTTCTGCTGAACAGCCCATTCCGGCGAAACAACCCATTGAGGCGAACAGCCCATTCCGCAAAAGAACCAATTTCTGCTGAACAGCCCATTCCGGCGAAATAGTCCATGCCGCAAATAGCCACTTCCGGCGAACAGCCCATTCCTGCGAAACAACCCATTGAGGCGAACCGCCCACTCCGGAAAACAGTCCACTCCCCAGTGAACACTCCAACGAGAGCACTCACCCCGCGAACACACCTCTGGGCACACAACTCCCTGTGAACACCCCCGTCCAGGCATACGCCGGACTGACGAAATGCAAGCATTTTGGAGGCTGTTCTGAATCGTACCTGTGATCTGCAAAAGGGAAGCGAATTATGCAGGAATGTACTGAATAAAATACATAGTTTACTGCTTGTTTCCCCAGGCTTCTTTTAGTATAATATAAGCAACATGGTTTGTTAAGCAAAAAAGAGACAGGTATTGGAGTGTAAGCGCTTCCAATACCATCGAAAGGAGAAAAGACATGTCATATATTGACACAATCAAAGAGAGAGCCCGCCTTGACAGAAAGACAATCGTGCTGCCCGAGTCAAACGACAAGAGAACACTGATTGCCGCTGCCAAGATTGTGGAAGAGGGCATCGCGAACGTAATCATGGTCGGAGACGAAGAGAAGATTCTCGATGGTGCAGGATGGCTGGAAGTGGATTTGTCCGCTGTCAAGATTGTGAATCCCAAAACGACCGAGAAGCTCGATGCATATGTGGATCTGCTCTATCAGACCAGAAAAGCGAAGGGAATGACCCCTGAGAAGGCACGGGAGATTCTGCTGAAGGACTACCTGACCTTTGGCATCGTGATGGTTAAGGCCAACGATGCGGACGGTATGGTGGCAGGCGCCTGTCATTCTACGGCAGATACCCTGCGCCCGGCACTGCAGATCTTAAAGACTGCGCCCGGTGTAAAGCTTGTTTCTGCGTTTTTTGTCATGGATACCAAGTTTAAGGATATGGGCGAGAACGGTGCATTCCTGTTTGCGGACTGCGGTCTGAATCAGGATCCTACTGCCGAGGAGCTTGCGGCGATTGCAGATTCTTCTTCCAGAAGCTTCAAGGCGCTGATCGGTCCCAAGCCCGTCATCGCCATGTTGAGCCACTCTACCAAGGGCAGTGCGAAGCATCCTTTGGTGGATAAGGTGGTCGAGGCAACCAAAATCGCCAGAGAGCAGTATCCTCACCTGACAATCGACGGCGAACTCCAGCCGGATGCTGCCCTGGTGCCCAGCGTGGCGAAGTCGAAAGCACCCGGAAGCAATGTGGCAGGTGCTGCGAATGTGTTGATCTTCCCGAACCTGGATGCCGGAAACATCGGCTACAAGCTGGTGCAGAGACTGGGCGGTGCGGAAGCTTACGGCCCGATGCTGCAGGGAATTGCAAAGCCTGTCAATGATCTGTCCCGCGGATGCTCCTGGCAGGATATTGTGGGCGTAGTTGCCCTGACTGCCGTTCAGGCACAGTTAGTATAAAAGTGGTAATAGAGAGGTAAAGAAAATGAAGATTTTAGTCATTAACTGCGGAAGTTCTTCTTTAAAGTTCCAGCTGATCGATTCCGAGTCCGAAAAGGTGCTTGCGAAGGGCCTCTGCGAGAGAATCGCAATCGACGGAAGCATGATTACATACCAGCCTGCCGGCGGAGAGAAAGAGAAAACCGTGACTCCCATGGCCGATCACACAGAGGCGATCCGTCTGGTGCTGGATGCACTCACAAATGAGAAGACCGGCGTTGTAAAGGATCTTTCCGAAATCGACGCAGTGGGCCATCGTGTGGTTCACGGCGGTGAGAGGTTTTCGGAGTCGGTTGTTGTAGATGATGATGTCATCAAAGCGATTGAGGATTGCAGCGACCTCGCGCCTTTGCACAATCCTGCCAATCTGATCGGTATTCACGCCTGCCGGAAGCTCATGCCCAATGTGCCCATGGTAGTTGTATTTGATACGGCGTTTCACCAGACCATGCCCCAGGAAGCTTATCTGTACGGTCTTCCTTATGAATACTATGAAAAGTATAAAGTCAGAAGATACGGTTTCCACGGAACCAGCCATTCCTATGTATCCAAAAAGGCAGCCGAACTGCTTGGCAAGAAGTATGAGGATCTGAAGATCATTGTCTGCCACCTCGGAAACGGTGCTTCCGTATCTGCGGTAAAGAACGGAAAGTGCGTTGATACATCCATGGGTCTGACTCCCTTAGAGGGACTCATTATGGGTACCCGCAGCGGAGATATCGATCCCGCCATCATAGAATATATTGCGAACAAGGAAAACAAGTCCATCGAAGAGATGCTGACTGTTTTGAACAAGAAGTCCGGTGTGCTCGGTCTGTCCAACAACCTTTCCTCCGACTTCAGAGACATTGAGAACGGATACCTTGCGGGAGATGAGAACGCAGTCCGCGCAATGAATACCTTCTGTTACAGAGTACTGAAGTATATCGGCGCATATGTCGCAGTAATGAACGGCGTGGATGCCATCTGCTTTACCGCCGGCGTCGGCGAGAACGGCCCTATCATCAGAAATATCGTCTGCGAGAATCTCGGATACCTGGGCATCGAACTGGATCAGGAGGCAAACAATAAGCGCGGTGAGGATATCGTGATCACGACTCCCGAGAGCAGAACCAAGGTCTGCGTCATCCCGACCAACGAAGAGCTTGCGATTGCAAGAGAGACCGCCCGCCTCGTAAAATAAGGCAAAAGGCCGCATGGACGGCAGAACAATTTGTGAAACTTTCTGTTGACAAACGAAAGTTGCATATGTATAATAAGCGAGTGTGTGAAAATATTACTCACCAATCTTTTGCATAGGAGATGCTATGTTAGTTAATTTATCTGATGTGTTAACCTCCGAAGGCAGACAGATGAGTATGGAAGTTCCTCTTGAAATGACCTGCTTCAAGAGCGGGATGGGTAGCTTTTCCGTTTTGGAGAAGTCCTCCGTTGCTTTTACGTTCACCAACATCGAGGCGGATAAGGCCAAGGTGCAAGGAGCCATAAAGATTACTTTCCAGACCTACTGTGACAGATGCCTGACAGAAGTTCCCACGATACTTGATTTACAATTTGAGAGAATCGTTACTTCCCCGGAGATCACAGCAGAGGATGAAGAGGTAGATGACTTAAGCTTCATGGAAGGCTACCAGCTGAACGTAGAAACTCTTGTGTATAACGAAATCATTGGAAACTGGCCTGCAAAGATTTTGTGCAAGGACGATTGCAAGGGCTTATGCCCCGTCTGCGGACAGGATCGGAACAAAACGGACTGTGGATGCGATACCTTCGTACCCGACCCGAGAATGGCAGTGATACAAGATATCTTTAACGCGAGTAAGGAGGTGTAACGATGTCTATTTGTCCCAAGAATAAATCTTCCAAAGGTAGAAGAGATAAGAGAAGAGCAAACTGGAAGATGAGTGCTCCCACTCTTGTAAAGTGCAGCAAGTGCGGTGAACTGATGGTGCCTCACAGAGTATGTAAGGCTTGCGGTTCTTACAACAAGAAGCAGGTTGTTGCAGCTGATTGATTGAGAATGTCTCAAAATGAAAGCGGCGTCCCGATTTGGGGCGCCATTTTTGTGCGCGGAAGGGAAAAATGTCAGCGGGTTACATTTGAAAATATGCTTGCTTTTTACCATGCGGTTTAGTATAGTTAGATTGATATAAATACGGACAAGAAAATGTCTGATTTGAAAGGAAGAAACCAATGGCTGAGATGGTGAAAGTAGCAGTGGATGCCATGGGTGGGGACAATGCCCCTTTGGAGATCGTAAAGGGTGCAGTGGAAGCCATCAATGAAGACAAGCGCGTGAAAGTGTTCCTGGTCGGTCAGGAGCCTGTCATCAAAGAAGAGTTGAAGAAATATACATATGATGTATCGCAGCTTGAGATCGTGCATGCGGAAGAAGTGATTGAAACCGGCGAGCCGCCTGTTATGGCAATCCGCCGCAAGAAGAATTCATCGATCGTAAAAGCAATGTACATGGTGAAGGAGGGCACATGCGACGCCTTCGTTTCTGCCGGAAGTACGGGTGCCGTACTGGTAGGAGGGCAGGTCATCGTAGGCCGTATCAAAGGAGTGGACAGACCGCCTCTTGCCCCTGTGATCCCGACGCTGGAGGGCGTAAGCCTCCTGCTGGACTGCGGTGCGAATGTAGATGCAAAGCCCGTGCAGCTCGTACAGTTTGCAAAGATGGGAAGCATCTATATGGAGAACGTGATCGGTATCCCGAATCCGCGCGTCGGACTGGTCAATATCGGTGTGGAGGAGGAGAAGGGCAACGCCCTGACCAAAGAAACCTATCAGCTTTTGAAGGCATGTGACGATATCAATTTTATCGGAAATGTGGAGGCGAGGGATATTCCTTACGGACTTGCGGATGTGCTTGTCTGCGAAGCCTTTGCCGGAAATATTGTATTGAAAATGTATGAGGGCGTAAGCGGAGCCATGATGAAGAAGATCAAGGCCGGCATGATGAGTACCCTCAGAAGCAAGATCGGTGCGCTTTTGATCAAGCCTGCGTTGAAGAAGACCCTGAAGGGCTTCAGCACCGATGAATACGGCGGCGCTCCGCTGCTCGGACTAAACGGTCTGGTCGTGAAGACCCACGGAAGCAGCAAGGCCATTGAAGTACGTCATTCTATCCTGCAATGCATTGCATTTAAGGAGCAGAATATAAATGAGAAAATCAGGGAACAAATGATCCTTGATGAGGAAAGAAAGAAGGAATCAGAGAATGGAATTTGAGAAATTAAAAAAAGTAATTGCCGAAATTTTGAACGTGGACCCCGATGAGATCACCATGGAAACTACCTTTGTTGATGATCTCGGAGCAGACTCTCTCGATGTATTTCAGATTATCATGGGGATCGAAGAGGAATTCGATATCGAGATCCCTGCAGAGAAAGCAGAGAAGATTACAACTGTGGAAGAAGCAGTTGAACTGATCAAGAGTGCTGTGAACTAAACTGCGCCTGTGCATTCGGAAAAATATGGTTAGAGCAGTTCGCCTGGCGTGCTGCTCTTTCTTTTGGAAAGAGGATATTGGTATGAATCAAACGATGCTACACACTCTGGAGGACCGAATCGGTTATCGTTTTCATGATATTTCTCTGCTGAAACAGGCTTTGACGCACAGCTCCTTCACAAATGAACAGAAGATCAATAAATCCTGTGATTATGAAAGACTGGAGTTCTTAGGAGACGCGGTTCTGGAACTGGTCTCGAGTGAGTATCTGTTCAAGGAGCATCCGAAGACTCCGGAAGGAGAGCTTTCCAAGATGCGTGCAGCCATGGTCTGTGAACCGTCGCTTGCATTTTGTGCGAAGGAACTGGAGCTTGGAAGCTTCCTGCTTCTCGGAAAAGGGGAGGAAGTGACCGGCGGCAGAGAGCGGGACAGTATCATTGCGGATGTCATGGAAGCGGTCATCGGCGCGATCTATCTCGACGGTGGAATGGAGCCCGCGAAGGCTCATATTTATCGATTCGTGTTGTCCGACCTGGAGGACAAACAGCTCTTCTACGACAGTAAGAGCAGTCTTCAGGAACTGATTCAGGGAAAACTGAAAAAAGAGTTTCATTACGAATTGCTCAAGGAGAGCGGACCGGACCATGACAAGCTGTTCACGGTTGCCGTGGTCGTGGATGATCATAAGATGGGGGAAGGTACCGGAAGGACGAAAAAGGCCGCAGAACAGCAGGCTGCTTACAAAGCACTACTGGTAATGAGGGATAAAGGGTATGTATTTAAAAAGTATTGAGGTACAGGGATTTAAGTCCTTTGCCAACAAGATCGTGTTTCAGTTTCATAACGGCATCACGGGCATTGTCGGCCCCAACGGAAGCGGAAAGAGCAATGTGGCGGACGCTGTGCGCTGGGTGCTGGGTGAGCAGAGGATCAAGCAGCTGCGCGGTGCCAATATGCAGGATGTCATTTTCTCGGGAACGGAAAACAGAAAACCTTTGAGCTATGCTTACGTTGCCATCACACTGGATAACTCCGACCATCAGCTGGCCATCGATTTTGACGAGGTCACGGTGGGAAGACGAATCTACCGTTCCGGAGAAAGTGAATATCTGATCAACGGCAGTGTCTGCAGACTGCGGGATGTCAATGAGCTGTTCTACGATACCGGTATCGGCAAGGAAGGCTATTCCATCATCGGACAGGGGCAGATCGATAAGATTCTGAGCGGTAAGCCGGAGGAGCGAAGAGAACTCTTTGACGAAGCTGCCGGAATCGTGAAATTTAAGAGAAGAAAAAATACCGCGCAGGCAAAGCTGGAGAGCGAAAGACAGAACCTTGTGCGTGTCAATGATATCCTGGCCGAGCTGGAAAAACAGGTCGGCCCTTTGGAGCGCCAGTCGGAGGTGGCGAAGGTTTACCTGCGCAAGAAGGAAGAACTCAAGACGCTGGATATCAATGTGTTTCTGTTGGAGCACAACAGGTTACAAGACCAGCTGACCCAGGTGGAGGAAAAGCTTTCCGTTGCGAAGAACGATTATGACCAGACGGATGAGAAGTACAAGAGCATTAAGGAAGAGTACGAACGGATACAGTCCGAGATAGAGAGTCTGGAGGCGGCGATCGAGCTTGCCAGGGACACGGTCAACAACGCCGGCCTGATGCGGGGCCGCCTGGAAGGCGAGATGAATGTCCTGCGGGAGCAGATCAATTCCGCAACAGGAAGCGGCACGCATTTAAACAACCGCCGTATGGCCTTGGAGGAAGCAGTTGCCGCCAGGGAAAAGGAAAAGGAAGCAATTCTGGCCGATAAGAGAACGGCGGATGAACAGATGCAGGAGCTTCTTGCCATCGCCGGGAAGCAGAGGGAGGAACTGCGGGAACTTCAGAAGCAGATCGAGGAGATCAACGCTTCCATTGAGGAAGGCAAGAATACGATTATCGGGGAACTGAATCAGAGAGCGGTGATCCGCGCCAAGATGGGACGCTTTGACACTATGATGGAGCAGATCAACATTCGCCGGGCTGAGCTGAATTCCAAGCTGCTTCGTGCAAAATCAGACGAGGCGGCCAGAGAGGAGACCCTGAAGGCACTGGAGAGTGCCTTTGAGAAGGTGACGGAAGAACTTCGCGTGATGACCGAACAGGAAGCTGCTTCCGAGGCAGAGCTGGGCAACATCCGTGAGAGCCTCATCGGAAAGGATGAGAAGCTTCGCAATACGCAGAGCGCTTATCATATGGAAAAATCCAAGCTCGAGACGCTGACCAACCTGACCGAGCGCTATGAAGGATACGGCGGCAGTGTCAAGAAGGTCATGGAGCAGAAGGAGAAATACAAGGGCATCATCGGCGTGGTTGCGGATATCATCAAGGTGGAAAAAAAGTATGAGACCGCGATCGAGACTGCCTTGGGCGGCAATATCCAGAATGTCGTGACGGACAATGAGGAGACTGCGAAGAAGGTGATCGCCTATCTGAAGGAGAACCGCCTGGGAAGGGCAACCTTCCTGCCGCTTACCAGCATCACAAAACCGCAGGAATTCAAGACGCCTGAGGTGCTGGAGGAAAAGGGCGTCATCGGTATGGCAGATGAGCTGGTATCCACCGATGCGCGCTATCGGAATGTGGCAAAAGCGATGCTTGGCAGAATCGTCGTAGTCGACAATGTGGACAACGCGGTTCGTATTGCAAGAAAGTTTGATTACGGTATTCGTATGGTGACGCTCGAGGGGGAGCTTCTGGTGCCCGGAGGTGCCATCAGCGGCGGGGCGTTTAAGAATAACAGCAATCTTCTGGGAAGACGCCGCGAAATCGATGAGCTGGAGAAGAAGGTGAAGCAGCTCCTGCTTAAGATTGACGAGATCAATCGTGACATCGATGAGACGAAGAAGAAGAGAAACAGGCTTCGCATGGATCTGGAAGTCCTCAAGACTGACATCCAGAGAAAGACGATCGAGCAGAATACCGCGCGCCTGAATATCAGCCAGACGAAGGAACGTATGGAGGAGGAAGTGCAGGGCTTTGCATCCCTCCAGATGGAAGAGAAGGAAATCGAAGGCAAAATCTTCGAGATGAAGAACGACAAAGAAGCCGTCCAGAGGGAACTTGGCGAGAGCGAGGCGCTTGAAAAGAGCATATCGGAACAGATCGCGCAGTTTCAGAAAGATCTGGAGGAAAAGAGACGTGCCGAGACCGAGGCGGCAGCCCGCGTAAATGAGTGGGAAGTCAAGGTGGAGGGCATGCGCCAGAGTCAGGGCTTCCAGCAGGCCAATGCGGATCGTATCGATGAGGAAATCAGACGGTTACAGGCAGAGCGTAAGGAAATCCTGGACGAGATAGAGAAAAACCGGAAGGAAGCGGAGGCAAAGAAGCTTCAGATTGCGCAGATCGAGGAAACGATTGCGGCTTCCTTTGATGCACAGAGCGAATCGGAACAGAAACTGAAGGCAGACATTGCCCGCAGGGAGGAACTCAATGCAAGACAGAAGAGTTTCTTCGAGCGACGGGAGGAACTCTCCGAACGGCTCGCTGCCCTGGACAAGGAAATCTACCGTCTGAATGCACAGAAGGAAAAGCTCGAGGAGAGTCTGGAAAGCCAGATCAATTACATGTGGGATGAGTATGAGATCACGCTTTCCGATGCTGCGGCAGTGAGAGACGAGAGCATGACTGATCTTCCCGCCATGAAGAAGGCGATTTTTGAGCTGAAGGATCAAATCAAGAAGCTCGGCAATGTCAATGTCAATGCCATCGAAGAATACAAGGAACTGATGGAGAGATATACCTTCCTAAAGAATCAGCATGACGACCTGGTTGAAGCGGAAAAGACCCTTTCGGACATCATTGATGAGCTGGATACTGCCATGAGAAAACAGTTTACCGAGAAATTCGCAGAGATCAACCGCGAATTCGACAAGGTATTCAGGGAACTGTTCGGCGGCGGTAAGGGTACGCTGGAACTGATGGAGGAAGAGGATATTCTGGAGGCAGGCGTTCGTATCATTGCGCAGCCTCCCGGAAAGAAGCTTCAGAATATGATGCAGCTGTCCGGCGGTGAGAAGGCTCTGACTGCAATCTCTCTGCTCTTTGCCATCCAGAATCTGAAGCCTTCACCGTTCTGTCTGTTGGACGAGATTGAGGCGGCGCTGGATGATTCCAATGTAGGAAGATTTGCGAAATACCTGCATAAGCTGACCAAGAATACCCAGTTTATTGTCATTACCCACAGAAGAGGTACCATGGAGGAGGTTGACCGTCTCTACGGTATCACCATGCAGGAGAAGGGCGTATCTACGCTTGTCAGTGTCAATCTGATCGACAAGGAGCTGTCAGACTGATGATTCGTCAGTTTGTGAATAGGAGAGGGTAGAACATGAGTGAAGAAAAGAAAGGTTTTTTTGCCAGACTAAAAGAAGGTCTCGCCAAAACCAGAAACAATATCGTCCGGGGCATCGACTCGGTGTTCAGCGGTTTTTCCGCAATTGATGAGGACTTTTTTGAGGAGCTGGAAGAGATACTGATCATGGGAGACATCGGAGTGTCCGCGACTTCCGATATTCTGGAACGGCTGCGTGCGCAGATCAGGGAACAGCATATTAAGGAGCCTTCCGAGTGCAAGCAATTGCTCATCGACAGTATCAAAGAACAGATGCGCGTAGATGAGACTGCCTACGAGTTCGAGAAGAGACAGTCTGTCATCATGGTGATCGGTGTCAACGGCGTCGGCAAAACAACTTCCGTCGGAAAGCTTGCTGGCAAACTGAAAGACCAGGGCAAGAAGGTGCTGATTGCCGCGGCAGATACCTTCCGCGCGGCAGCAGGCGACCAGCTTGCCGAGTGGGCGAAGCGTGCCGAGGTTCCCATGGTGGGCGGCAATGAAGGTGCTGATCCTGCGAGCGTGGTATTTGATGCGGTCACTGCGGCGAAGGCAAGGGGCGTTGATACGCTGCTGATCGATACCGCCGGCCGGCTTCACAATAAGAAGAATCTGATGGAAGAACTGCGCAAGATGAACCGAATCGTTGACAGGGAATATCCGGACGCCCATCGCGAGAACCTGATCGTACTGGACGGCACCACAGGACAGAACGCCCTGGTGCAGGCGAGAGAGTTCGGTGAAGTTGCCGATCTGACCGGTATTATCCTGACGAAGATGGACGGCACTGCCAAGGGCGGAATCGCTGTTGCGATCCAGTCCGAACTGAAGATTCCCGTAAAATATATCGGCGTGGGCGAGACCATCGAAGACTTGCAGAAGTTCGATTCCGATGAGTTTGTGAACGCTTTGTTTGATGTAAAAAAAGATGATACACAAGAGGAGGAAGCATAATGGAAACAGAGATGCTGACATTGGACCGGTTTGAGGAAGCCTCTGAGACCGTGAAGAAGGTCACGCTGGAAACTAAGCTCATCTACAGTGACTTTCTGAGCGCGCAGACCGGCAACAAGGTTTTTTTAAAGCCTGAGAACATGCAGTTTACCGGTGCTTATAAGGTAAGAGGTGCCTATTACAAGATGAGCACCCTGACCGATGAAGAGAGAAGCAAGGGACTGATCACCGCGTCCGCAGGCAATCACGCCCAGGGTGTTGCCTACGCCGCCAAGTGTTACGGGGCGAAGGCGACGATCGTCATGCCCACCACCACGCCTTTGATTAAGGTCAATCGGACCAAGAGTTACGGCGCCGAGGTGGTCCTCTACGGAGATGTATATGACGAGGCCTGTGCGAAAGCGTATGAGCTTGCCGAACAGTTCGGCTATACCTTTATTCATCCGTTTGATGATCTGGCGGTTGCGACCGGTCAGGGAACCATCGCCATGGAGATCATCAAGGAGCTTCCCCTGGTCGACTATATTCTGGTCCCGATCGGAGGCGGCGGACTGGCTACCGGTGTTTCGACCCTGGCAAAACTCCTAAATCCCAAGATTAAGGTGATCGGCGTGGAGCCTGCCGGTGCAAACTGCATGCAGGAATCCTTAAAAGCAGGCAAGGTCGTAACGCTCCCCGGCGTCAACACCATCGCTGACGGTACCGCAGTAAAAACGCCCGGAACGAAGCTGTTTTCTTATCTTCAGCAGAATCTGGACGATATCATTACGGTCGAGGACAAAGACCTGGTCGGAGCCTTCCTGGATATGGTGGAAAACCACAAGATGGTGGTTGAGAACTCCGGCCTTTTGACGGTTGCGGCATTAAAGAGCCTGAATGTAACCGGCAAGAAGATCGTTGCTATTTTAAGCGGAGGAAACATGGATGTCATCACCATGTCTTCCGTGGTGCAGCAGGGATTGATTCTGAGAGACCGTATCTTTACGGTTTCCGTGCTGCTTCCCGACAAGCCGGGTGAGCTGCAGAGAGTGGCAGGCGTCATTGCCGCCGAGAACGGAAATGTCATCAAGCTGGAGCACAACCAGTTTGTATCCATCAACAGAAATGCTGCCGTGGAGCTTCGCATCACGCTGGAAGCCTTCGGAACCGAACATAAAAACCAGATCATGGATGCGCTGGAGCGCGAGGGCTTCCGCCCGAAGCAGGTTCGCGCAGTGATCTAAGCAGTGATCAAATCATAAGAGGGACTTGTGTTTCCCTGCCTGTCTGAAAAGCGGCTGCCATAAGAGGCAACCGCTTTTTTCAGTATTCTTGCCATCATGCAGATTTTGTTCGCCATGTTTTACAAATCTTCATCTTTCTGTCATTCATCGGCGTTATTCTGCCGATATCCGGGAATACTATACAAAAGGAATGTGCAAACGAGGGAGAATCCATGATGAGGACGGAGCGGGAAAGCGGCAGAAGGACAGGCATTATTACAAAAAGGATAAGAACAAAATACCTTACGATCACGGCGGCTTCCGTCATCTATGCCCTCGGAGTCAGTCTGTTTCTGGACCCGAATGCACTGGCACCCGGAGGAGTGACGGGTGTTTCGGTCATTTTGAACAGATTCACGCCGGTCGAAACCGGTGCCTGGGTGTTGATTCTCAATCTACCGATCCTCGCAGTCGGCGCATGGAAGTTCGGCCTGAGATTCCTGCTGTCGACCATATACTGTATTCTGGTATCGTCTGTTACGATGCAGATTCTGGAGCCCTTTGGCGCCGTGACGCAGGATCTGTTTCTTGCGGCGGTGACCGGTGGCGGGCTGATGGCGGTAGGAGTCGGGCTGATTTTTAAGGCCGGCGCAACGACGGGCGGTATGGACATCGCGGTGAAGCTGCTGCGCCTGCGCCTGCCGCATCTAAGACCCGGAACCTGTTTCCTGATAGCGGACTCTTTCGTCGTGGCGCTCTCTGCCCTGTTGTTTCATAATATCGAGCTGGCTCTCTATGCGGGACTGACTGTGCTGGTGCATTCCTTCCTCGTGGATGTGGTTTTGTATGGACGGGACGGCGCAAAGCTTGTGTATATCATCAGCCGTCATTCGCCTGAGATCACAGCCAGACTCCTTCAGGAGCTGGATGTCGGAGCGACCTATCTGGAGGGCAGGGGGGCGTTTTACGGTAATCCCACGCAGATCGTCATGTGTGTGATGCGAAAACAGCTCTTCCCGAAAGCGGAGGAAATCATCAAAGAAGAGGATTCGAAAGCGTTTCTGATAGTCACGAATGCTTCGGAGATCATCGGGGAAGGATATCGTAATATTCATGCGAAAGTGCTGTAAACAAGAACTTTGTCAGAGAACTGCCCTGACAAAACACGCATGATCCATGCGCTGTTGTTTCAGAACACCTTAAGAACGATACATGTTTTTTCGGGAGCTGTTAAGATGGCGTTAACCATATTGCCGGCCCCCGCATCCTGGTATGCTCAAGTAAAACAAGGTGATTGACTGCTTTATTCAAATGACGGGAGGAAACAAAATGCGGCTGAGTGCATGGGTGAAGAAAACAGGCCTGCTCTTGGGAGTATGGAATATAATAAAACTAACAGAACCCAACACGCCTCTCAACGATGCGGACCACGTTGGGTCATTTTTATTTTGTAGGAAAATAATACGATTACGTTTTAATTAAGTCTGGTAGCCGGATTGTCAGGAGAATGTACGATGTTATGCAATGCTGAATCAAAAGAAGTTGGATTTTTAACGTAGGAAGAATGACATCATGTACGGTGGCGCGGGAACAGGAAAGAAATGTTATCCATTCTTGTTGACATTTCGGCTTGTAATCAGGACTTTCCGATAAAGTTCTATCGGAAAGTCCCACCTATTCATGGCATTTGTTTGACTATCTTCTGGATATAGGGGATGAACAAGAGTGTACCAAGGAAGAACTGCGATATAGGAATAATTTCATTCATTGCGGAAACCGGATGTAGAAGTCTGCTGTTTCGAGGAATATGCACACGAGGATACGGATACAGAACTCTCCGCTCTCTTATTGTAAAAAATGATGACTGTAAGTCCAATGGTCGGTTTTCTATATAGCCTGCTGCAGTTTTGTGTTTTTTTGCGAGTTTATTGAAAAAACTTGCAGAAAGCTGTAATTTTTCCTACAGTATATAATGTGCGAATAATCGGCTGGTACAATACATGCTAATCAGAACGTAAAGAAAGCATATTCAACGTTTTTGAAGGAATCGACAGAATATAAAATAGAGTTCTAATAGGAATCATATTGATTGAAAAATAACAATACGATTAGATAAGAGAGAATTGCGAATGGGGATATCATTAGAGCGATGTATCAAGTATCTTCGCTTTATTAGATTGGATTTAATTAAGAGAATGGATAAAAAAAGACAGAAGGAACTTGCTGCACTAAAGGGAAGGCATAGGGGAGATAGATGCTTTGTGATTGGAAACGGCCCCAGTCTGACAAAAGAGGATGTGGAAAAATTGCAGGGTGAGATTACATTTGCCTGCAATAAGATATTTACATTGGGGGAGAATTGTGTTCCGACTTATTATTTTATGCATGATCCGGTACTGTTGCCTGAAAATTTTGCCGAGGCAAAGAAGTTGCAGACTACCAAGTTCTGGGGAATGCATAAGAATACCGAAAGGTTCCTGCGCAAGGCGGATGTAAGAGAGGATTATGTGTATTACATCAGGAAAAATCCGCTTAAAAAGGAAATTGCCGTTTCAGAGGATGTAAGTAGATATGTGACAAGTAGTGGTTCTGTAGCTTACGCCATGTTGCAATTTGCTTTTTACATGGGGTTTGAGGAAATATACTTATTAGGTTTTGACCATAATTTTTCGAAAATTGAGGTCAACGGAAAAGAGATAGTAAACGAAAACGTAACGGATCACTTTGCGAGCTACAACGATGTTGTAACGGGTGCGGTGAATGTGGACAAATTGACCAGAGGCTTTATGGAAGCAAAACAATATGCGGATACACATGGAGTACGTATTTTTAATGCTACCAGAGGAGGTAAACTGGATGTATTTGAACGAGTTGATCTGGATGAAATTCTTTTGAGGATTCATCAAGACAGGTGTGTTACAAAAGGGGTTGAGAGTAAATGAAAACGGCATGTTTTATTCCTATTAAGGCGAATTCGGAGAGGGTTCCCGGAAAGAATTTGAGAGAACTGAACGGTAAAAAATTATATCAGTATATTTGTGAGCATGTGAAGGAAGCAGATGTATTTGATGATGTCTATGTTGATACGAATAGTGAGGAAGTGGCTTCTTATGCGAAAAGCATGGGGTTTTATGTGATTGAGAGAAAGCCGGAGCTGGCACTCAATACAGCTAACGGAAATGATTTGCTTGTGTCTCATTTTCTGCAGTATCCGGATTATGCTTTCTATTTCCAGTTGTTTGCTACTGCACCGTATATGCAGCCGAAAACCATCAGGGACTGTTATCAGAGACTGACTGCTTCGCAAGAATATGACTCCTGCTTTACAGCTCTTGAAAATAATGGGTTCTATTGGTTTGGAAATACTCCTGTTAATTATCGTCCGGAAATACTGCCCAGAAGCCAGGATATTACCGCAGTTGTAGAGGAAACAACGGGCATGTATGGGATATCTCATGACAGTCTGGAGAAATACCGGTGTCGTATCGGCAGAAAACCGTACATGCATTTTGTGAGTAAATTTGAGGCGGTGGATATTAACACCGAGGAAGATTTCTGTGTGGCAGAATTTGTAGGAAAATATATTTTTCAAATAGATAATAAATAATTTTGAAAGAATGCTTGGCAATAAATGATAAGTCAATAGCAATAATAGACCATGCGACGATTGACGTGGCATGATAAAATACATAAAATTGGGTTATGTAGATTTTTCTAATGGAGGGTGAAAATGCAGTCAGAAGATAAGAAAACAGGGATGATTATGCCTGCTTTTTATATTTCTTTTATTTCTTTGGGGTTAATATTGTTCGTTCTGGTTGCGCAGAGTGTGAAGATACCGGTGTATCGAACCTTTGATGTTTCGGTAGAAAAGGAAGCTGGAAAGACATATATTTATTTCAATGAAAAGGTCCCTGTGACCAATGCTAAAATTTATCTCTACGTTGCCCGTGACGAGAATGTCACCGGTATCGAGGAGTATAAGTATTCGCAAACGTGTGACGCAATTGTTTTGGATGGAGAATATTTTGAGAACGATGCAAAGTTGTTTGCAGATGTTCAGATTTCGGAGCTTTCCCTGCTGGGGTACATACTGAAAGGGAAGGCAGAGTAATTGTTTTGACACACGTGAATTGAGAAGGTTTCGGGGGGACATACTATGGGGAAAAAAGAATCTACCAAAAGGGTAGGTGTAGATAAGAACAATTTTACAGTACTTTCTGCACTGAAATACTTTAGCATTTTTTATGATAAAATGCATTTTAACTTTTTCTTATTCTATTTCGGCAGATTAATTACCATGCTGGAGTCGGTTATCGTTCCGATATTAATCGGATTGATGATTAATCTGGTTGTATATTACCAGGATTTTGAGCGTTTTCTTCAGGTGGGAATGATTTTGCTCTGTGTCTGTGTGTTTTGTTGTGTTCTGAACTATTTGATTTATGAAATCTATTCTGATTTCTGGAACAAAATCGTAGAACGAATCCGTAAAAAGACATATTCCATTGCATTACATATGACGGCTACCGGTCTGTCCAATTCCAATTACGGAGATTTGTCACAACAAATTCAGTGGAAGGTGACAGAGTGTGTTCAGCTCGTTGTCAAAAACGTCATTCATAACGTGAACAACATTCTTCAGATTTTTGTCTGTATTTTTCTGATTTTCCGAATCAGTGTGCTTTTGGGGGTTGTTACCGTGGTCCTGTTGCCGATTTCAGGCTACGTTTCCTGGACCGGTGGTAAGGTCATTCGTAAGGAGAAGAATCGTAACCAGCAGGAATACGGAAGATATATTAACTGGATGTATGAGGTATTTGGTCATTATAAAGAGTTAAGATTGTTGAGTGCAGAGTCAAGAGTAGAGAGTAAACTGATTGAGCATCAGCAGGAATTAATTAAAACCGATGTCAAGGCTAGTATTGCAACCATTCTGGCACAGAATATTATCAACAATGTGAACGTATGGGTGCAGATGATTCTGTATGTGATTCTCGCATGGCTTTCTGTGAAAGAGGGTCTGACGATTGGTACAGTGACAGTTGTTCTTGGATATTATACTACACTGAATAAGAGCATTCTGGTTGTTGTAGGAGATTATTTTTCAATTCAGGGCAGAATGTCCATCCTACAGCGTGTCAGTGAAATTCTGGAGGCAGAGACCGAAACCGATACGGGAACAATATCCGGGGAGCTACAGAATGCAACAGTGAGCTTTAAGAATGTAACCTTCGCATATCGTGGCAAGGAAGATGTTCTTCGTGATTTCAATTTGGACATTTCCGCCGGTGAAAAGTTGGCCATTGTCGGTGAATCCGGTTGTGGAAAGTCTACGTTGGCGTATATGCTGATTGGATTCTACCGCCCGAACAGCGGAACGGTTCTTCTGAATGGCAGAGCTTTGGAAGAATACTCGCTCTCCTATCTCAGACGCAATATCGGTGTGGTACAACAGGAAATATTCATTTTTGACGGCAGCATCAGGGACAATATTATGATAGGCAATCCCGATGCAACCGAAGAAATGATGATAAATGCAGTGAAAGCCGCAGGGGCTTATGAATTTATCATGGAGATGGAAGATAAATTTGATACTATGCTGGGAAAGAACGGAAGGCAGTTGTCAGGCGGTCAGAAACAACGTATTTCCATTGCCAGAGTATATTTGAAAAATCCTTCACTGATTATCTTCGATGAAGCAACAGCATCACTGGATCAGGCAACGGAAGAGAAGATACTGGGTGATTGGGAGCAGATTCTTGCGGAGAGAACCGCTATTGTAATCGCACATAGGAAAAGTTCCGTAATGATGTGCCAGAAAATAGCTCTGATGGAAGAAGGCAGGATTGTCGAGATTGGTACTCCTGAGTATATGGCGAAAAACAGTGCAAAATTCCGTACATTGTTTGCTATAGGGGAGGGAGAGTAATGGTTAAGAAGATTCAATATCGATTTCGGGTTTTAAAAGAATTGAATAAATATGCTGTGGGCGTGCGAGGATTTTTTCTGATTAAAATTTTTCTTAGTGCCCTGTCAATTGGAATGGCACTGATTGCGCCCTATTTGTATGGTCAGTATATTCAGCGTACGATTCTGGGCAAGCATATGGAATGTCTTGTCTGGATTGTCGGTATTTATATCGGTACGCAACTACTTAGTACGGTATTAGCCCTGTTGAATAACAAGTGTACTTATACCATAAACAATAAGGTAACAGTCGCTGTGCGTACAAAGATTATGCGAAATCGTTTCCAACAGAAATTTCAGTTCTATACTAATTTAAATGTAGGAAACGAAAAGATGATTTTTGATGATGCTGTGGGGAAAATGTGTGATTTCTGCGGCATTCAGACGATAGATTACTTCCTGTTAGTGCTTCAGGTGGTGACCCTTACCTTTATGTTGCTTGTGATGGAATGGCACCTGGCTGTTTTGATGATTATTTCCATTCCCATCAGTTTTTGGATTAATCATTTGAATGGCAAGGCTGCAAAGGAGAACAACCAGCAAACCTGGAATAATGACAGAGCCTGGGGGGACTGGATATTCACCAGCATCAATGCATGGAAGGAAATCCGTGCCATGCAGCTGGAAGAAAGATGCGAGGAAAACTTTGACGAATACAGTAAGAAGTATTCAAAACTGTTTCGTGTTTATACCCGATTTTGGGTAACGAGGCGTTTTACGATTCCGAAAATTAAGGAAGAGTTTTTGATGCAATTCCTCTTGATTTTTGTGGGTGGAGTTTTAATTTGCAAGGGTAATATCACTATCGGCAGTTTGCTTGCTTTTTCTCAATATTACAGCATTTTGACCTCTTCACTTCAGACCGTCATCAATACAGATACGGATCTTCAGATCAATTCTGTTCATTATGACAAGGTTTTGAAGGAACTGGAATGGACAGATGAGGAGGCGAAGAACAATGGTTACAAGCCTCAGAATTATGACATTAAAGTGGATAATGTGACATTCCGTTATCCCGAGGGAAATGTAGATATTCTAAAGGATTTCTCCCTGACAATTCCCAAAGGAGATAGAGTCGGCATTGTGGGACAGAGCGGAGCCGGAAAATCGACTCTGTTGAATCTACTGGTCGGTGTGTTGGAACCTACCGACGGCAGAATCCTGATAGACGGACACGATTTGCGAGAGATAAATCAGAAGGTTCTGCATCAGAAGGTGGGATTTATTTTGCAGGAAGGTGTTCTGTTTAACACGACTATTCGGGAAAATCTTCTTTATGGAAAGGAAGACGCAACACAGGAGGAAATTGAAAAAGCCTGTGAACGAGCTTGCGTGAAGGAGTTTATCGAATCACTTCCCAACAAATACGATACAGAAATTGGTGAGAAAGGCACACTTCTTTCCGGCGGTCAGCGACAGAGAATCATTCTTGCGAGAGCATTTTTGAAGGATGTAGATATCTTTGTATTTGATGAGGCAACCAGTGCACTGGATCAGCATACGGAGAATTTGATTCAGAACGCTATATCAAATATCAATAAAGACAAAACCATCATTGTAGTATCACACAGAGAGTCCTCCCTGGAAATCTGCAATAGAAGAGTGCTTATAGAATAGAGAAAAAAGAGAAAAGAGAAAAAAACATGTCTTTCGTAATTAACGGGGAAATTATTTATAAAAGAGAGCACTATTCCGCAGAAGAACTTCGTCAACAGGTAAGAAGCGCGGAATTATGGCTAAATCAATATACGATGTGCAAAGACAGACCGGTTGCTTTGCTTATGAACCGTACTCCCAAATTGTTAACTGTTATTTTTGCGTTGCTGGGTGATGTTGTATCATAAAAGTTGACACCCTATTCTCAAGGATTTTGATATATAATCATAATCAATACGAGAACAGGAGAAACAGTTATGGCACAGAAACAAAAATCTTATGACAATGAATTTAAAGCACAAGCAGTAAAGCTTTCCCAGAAAATCGGCGGGCATAAAGCTGCTCAAGAATTAGGAATTCCCAAGGGCACTATGTACACATGGATTAAAGCCTTCAAATAAGGACGTCTCAGTGCTAATGAAGCAGTGCATACTCCGAAGAATGCTTTATCCCTTAACGATGAGCTTATCGAACTCAGAAAACGTGTTAAGGTGTTGGATAAAGAAAATCGTCGTTTAAAGGAAGAAAACGAATTCCTTGAGGAAGCAAGCGCTTTTTTCGCAGCCAGCCGTCGGAAGTCAGCAAAAAACAGAGATTAATGTTTATTGCAATTAAAACGGATGACGGCAGGATTAAAGGCAAGATTTCTTTCTATTGCAAAGTGCTTCAGGTTTCCAGACAGGCATTACAGCTCAAACAGCCCGTGGGAGTACATATCCCTGGTGAGGGAATGTTTATCGTGTCATGGAAGAAATTGGTCTTAATCATAAACCTAAGCGTAAGCCTAACGGTATCACTAAGGCTGATAAAGAAGCCCGCAAATCCGACGATTTAATTAAGCGTGACTTCACAGCTATAAAGCCTCTTGAAAAGTGTATTACAGATATGACTGAAATAAAGGCTTCCGACGGAAAACTTTATGTTTCAGCTATCTTTGACTGCTATGATTTGGCTGTATTGGGTCTTGCCATGGATACCAATATGAAAGCGACCCTTTGTGAACAGACTTTGGATAATGCCTACAAAGCTTACCCTATGCTCAGTGAAACTATTCTTCACAGCGACAGGGATACCCAGTATACCAGCGAGCTATATCGCAAAGCAATTAACAAATACGGCATTTTCATCAGCTATTGGAATAACAGGAGGATCTGCTCTGCTAATGGTGGGCTGCCTCCAATGGTTATACGACAGCAATACTATGCTTCGTTGCAGGAGGCAGCATAAGGTCGAACATTCTTGAAAAAAATGTAAACCAATATTGACAATATCAAAACTGAGATAAGAAATAAAGATAAGAAATAAAAGGGCGGTGTAAAGAAAAAATACTTGACACCGTCTTTTTTGTGTAGTAAGATACTCAAGGTTGGTAAAGTAGAAAGCTTTAGAGGGTTCGAAAGAATGGATAAGCGATACGAACAGACGATGTTGTTTGATTTCTACGGAGAACTGCTGACCGAGCACCAGAGGAAGGTGTACGAGGATGCGGTGTACAACGACCTTTCCTTAAGCGAGATCGCCGAGGAACAGGGTATCAGCAGACAGGGCGTACATGACCTGATCAAACGCTGTACGAAGATTCTTCAGGAATATGAGGCAAAGCTGCACCTGGTGGAGCGGTTTACCAGAGCGAAGAAGACCGTGGAAGAGATTGAGAGACTTGCGAAGGTCGATGCAGACGGGACGGATTCTTCGAAACGACCTGAGGCAAGGCTGCAGGAGATCGAGATACTGACCAAGGAATTGTTGCTTGAGCTATAGAAGAGCCGGAGGAGAAACAGGTGGCATTTGAAAGTTTAACAGATAAACTACAGAATGTATTTAAGAACCTGCGCAGCAAGGGACGCCTGACGGAGGAAGATGTCAAGGCGGCTTTGAAGGAAGTTAAGATGGCCCTTCTGGAGGCTGATGTTAACTTCAAGGTTGTAAAGCAGTTCGTCAAGGCAGTTGAGGAACGGGCAATCGGTCAGGATGTGATGAACGGCTTAAATCCCGGACAGATGGTAATCAAAATCGTAAACGAAGAGATGATTGCCCTGATGGGAAGCGAGACGACCGAGATTGCCATGCAGCCCGGCAAGGCGATTACCGTCATTATGATGGCGGGACTTCAGGGTGCCGGTAAGACGACCGCAACCGCAAAGCTGGCCGGAGCACTGAAGAAAAAAGGAAAGAAATCCCTGCTGGTTGCCTGTGATGTATACAGACCTGCGGCAGTGGAACAGTTGATCATCAACGGTAAAAAGCAGGAAGTGGATGTCTTCTCCCTCGGAACCGATGTGAGGCCTGAGGAGATTGCAAGACAGGCTTACGCTCACGCCGAGAAGAACGGCCACAATATCGTGATTCTCGATACTGCGGGCCGTCTTCATGTCGATGAAGATATGATGGCCGAGCTGCAGAAGATCAAGGAAACCGTAACCGTGCATCAGACCATTTTGGTTGTCGATGCGATGACCGGTCAGGATGCAGTCAATGTGGCGAAGGAATTTGACGAGAAGGTCGGAGTCGACGGCGTCATCCTTTCCAAGATGGACGGTGATACGAGGGGCGGTGCAGCCCTTTCCATCAAGGCTGTGACTGGCAAACCGATCCTGTATGTCAGCATGGGCGAGAAACTTTCCGATATCGACCAGTTCCATCCCGATCGCATGGCCAACAGAATCCTTGGCATGGGCGATGTCCTTTCCCTGATTGAAAAGGCGCAGGAGAGCATCGATATCGACGAGGACAAGAGCCGTGAGATGGCAGGCCGCATGAAGAAGGGTAAGTTCGACTTTGAGGACTACTTGGAGAGCATGAAGCAGATGCGCAATATGGGCGGACTGGCAAGCATCATGAGCATGCTGCCCGGTTTCGGCGTCAAGAGCGACGAACTCGAGGGCATGATTGATGAGAAGCAGATGAAGAGAATGGAGGCGATCGTCCTTTCCATGACGAAGGAAGAACGCCGCAATCCCAAGCTCTTAAATCCGCAGAGAAAGCATCGTATCGCGAAAGGCGCCGGCGTGGACATTGCGGTTGTCAACCGCTTTATCAAACAGTTCGAGCAGAGCCAGAAGATGATGAAGCAGTTTAGCGGCGGCGGAAAGCGAAGAAGGGGCTTCGGCGGATTCCCCGGTATGAAGGGCGGATTCCCCTTTTAATAACGGTGAAAATGTGACTGTGAAAACAGGCATTTCATAATACATCAAAGTTAATTTTTCAATGGAGGAAAAAACAATGGCAGTAAAGATCAGATTGAGAAGAATGGGACAGAAGAAGGCTCCTTTTTATAGAATTATCGTAGCTGATTCTCGTTCCCCCAGAGACGGAAGATTTGTAGAGGAAATCGGAACATACAATCCTTCCACCGATCCCAGCACATTCCAGATCAACGAGGAGCTGGCTAAGAAGTGGCTGGCTAACGGCGCTCAGCCTACCGAGCAGGTTGGAAAGCTTTTCAAGGTAGCCGGCATCATGAAATAATTGCTTGATTCTTTGGAGGTGGCTTATGAAGGAATTAGTTGAAGTAGTTGCGAAAGCACTCGTAGACCATCCGGATGAGGTTGTTGTAACTGAGAAGACCGAAGGCAGAAACACAGTCATCGAACTTCATGTAGCTGCGTCCGATATGGGTAAAGTTATCGGCAAGCAGGGCAGAATTGCAAAGGCAATCCGCGCTGTTGTGAAGGCAGCATCATCCAAAGATGATACAAGAGTGGATGTTGAAATCGTTTAAGCTGTAAAGAAAAGGGAGGAACAGGCGAGAGTCTTGTCCCTCCCTGATGTTTCTTATGGAGAAGATGTATGGAGCAGTTTTTTCAGGTGGGTATCGTAACTTCGACCCACGGAGTCAAAGGTGAGGTCAAGGTGTTTCCGACCACCGATGACAGCAGAAGATTCAAACGCCTTAAGGAAGTGATTCTGGATACCGGTAAGGAGCGAATCACTTTGGAGATTGAGGGCGTGAAGTTTTTTAAGCAGTTTGTCATTCTCAAATTCAAGGGAATCGACACACTGAATGATGTGGGAAAATACCGCAAGGCTTCTTTGTTTGTCCCCAGGGAGAATGCGGTCCGATTGAGTCGGGACGAATATTTTATCGCAGACCTGTGCGGATTGACCGTGCAGAATGAGGACGGACAAACCATCGGAGTTTTGCGCGAGGTGATGGAAACCGGTGCAAATGATGTCTATATCATCGATCTGAATGACGGCAGGGAACTGCTTCTGCCCGCAATCAAGCAGTGTGTTCTTGCGGTAGATGTGGAGGCAGGCTTCATTCAGGTGCATATTTTAGAAGGGTTATTGGACTAAAACATGAAATTTCATGTATTGACATTGTTCCCGGAGATGATCGAGCAGGGGCTGGCGCCCAGTATCATCGGACGGGCGGTAGAGAAGAATATTTTGTCTCTGAATGCAGTCAATATCAGGGACTTTTCAAAAGAGAAGCACAGCAAGGTGGATGACTATACCTACGGCGGCGGCGCCGGGATGCTGCTGCAGGCACAGCCGGTCTTCGACGCGTGGAAGTCTGTTGCGGGAGACAGGAAGGTAAGGACCGTCTATCTGACGCCGCAGGGGACTCCCTTTACCCAGAAGCTGGCGGCGGAGCTTGCGAAGGAGCCGGAGCTGATTTTCCTGTGCGGACATTATGAGGGAATCGATGAGAGAGTTCTCGAGGAGGTCGTGACCGATTCCGTTTCCATCGGTGATTATGTGCTGACGGGCGGTGAACTGCCTGCCATGGTGATGATCGATGCCATCGCAAGACTCGTTCCCGGTGTGCTTGGAAACGATACCTCTGCCGAGGAGGAGAGCTTTTTTAACGATCTGCTGGAGTATCCCCAGTATTCCAGACCCGAGACCTGGCATGAAAAGAAGGTGCCTGAGGTGTTATTGTCCGGCGACCATAAGAAAATCACGAAGTGGCGTCTCGAGAGATCCATTGAAAAGACGAAGCGGGTGCGCCCGGACCTGTATGCAAAGTATGCCTTAAAGCAGGAAATCATCAAAAAGCTATCGAAAGCAAAGCGCAATCACATCCATATGATAGAGAGTCTTTCCAGAGGACTGGGCGAAGTACTCTATTATGATAACGATGCGCTGGTCATCTATGACCGGGGCGGTGAGACCGTCATGCTACATGCCGGGAACGACAGTGTGACGGAGGCGATGTATCACTCCATTCCGAAGGAAGCAAAGCTGCTTCTTGTCACGGGAGCCGGTATGGCAAGGCAGCTTGAGGAGCGCGGGTATGTCTTTATCTGCCGCTGCAGCCAGTTCCTCTATACCGCAAAGGAGCCGCTTCCCGTGAAGTACAAGGAGATTCGACCCCTGACCCTGCAGGATCTGGACTATGTGGAAGAACATTATGACTATGAGGACCGCGCCTATCTGACCGAACGACTTCAGGCGGGTATGATGTACGGAGCTTATCATGAAAACCGTCCGGTCGGGTTTATCGGAGTCCACGCAGAGGGAAGCCTCGGTATGCTCTATGTGGACCCCGCATATCGCAGGCAGGGTCTGGCTGCAAGCCTGGAAGCATATCTGATCAACCGCTGTATTGAGCGTGGCTGGACGGCTTACGGACATGTGATAAACGGCAACGAAGAGTCGAAACGGCTGCAGGACAAACTGGGTCTGTATCAGGCTTCAAACGATGTCTACTGGCTCGGGACTGCAGAGGAAGCGTAGGATACGGCAGAAGTGAAAAGATACAAAAGACTTGGAATACTGTGGAGTGAATACTGCCATGAATCTTAACAAAGAAACTAAATACATGCGTTTGCTTATGGGCCTGATGCTTTGCGGTATTGTCCTTCTGCTGATTTGGAGCGGAACCAAAAAGGAAGGATTTCATGTCGATGAACTGTATTCGTACGGTCTGTCAAACAGTGAATATCTTCCTTTTATGCATATGGGAGAGAGCGGATATGATGTAAAGGACTGGATGCTGGAATTCGGCCCCGGAGAGTCTGTGGCGGATCTGTTTCGCAATCTGGTTCGGGATTTCCGGATACTTAAGGAATGTGATTTCCGATTCCGGGAGAGCATCCTCTATCAAAAGTATCTGACAGCCCAGGCAAACAGTGCGGACACATATACGACTACCTGGGTCGACGGACAGGAATACAGGGATTATCTCGCTGTTTCGGAAAGCAATCGCTTCAATTATGCTTCCGTATACTATAACCAAAGGGGTGATGTGCATCCGCCCTTCTTTTATCTGCTGCTGCACACGATCTGTTCTCTGTTTCCCGGCCTTTTCAGCAAATGGCTCGGAATCGCTTTGAACAGTATGATCGGGGTCATCTGCCTGGTGGTCTTGTACCGATTCGGAAAAGAGAATCTGGACGAAGCCTGCGGTCTTTTGCTGGTCATCAGCTACGGATTTTCCTGTGCCTTTGTTTCATCCGTTCTGTTCATCCGAATGTATATGCTGCTGACTTTGCTGTCCCTGTGCCATTTGAGAAATCATATGAATCTCATCAGACGCGAGGGTGCGATGACAAAAAGAGAAGGACTTTTTCTGGGATTGATTACCTTCCTTGGGTATTATACGCACTATTATTTCGTGATTTATGCGATAGGCACTGCGCTCGTGTACGGCGTCTGGGCGGTATGGCACAGAAAATGGAAGCCTTTGCTGCAGTATGTGTGCACTATGGCGGCCTCTGCCCTGGTCGGCATTTGTCTGTGGCCCTTTTCCATCAGGCATGTATTCTTAGGTTACAGAGGACAGGCATCCCTGCAGGCTCTCTCGATGGGCCAGATATTTTTTGAAAAAGTCAAAATCATGTGGAACCAGTTTGTCCCGATGATATTCGGAAAGGGAGAATGGCTGTTTTTGCTCCTGCTGTTAATCATGCTCATCAGCTATTGGGTTCTTGCCGGCGGCCGGAAGATTTCCTATGGGAAGGCAGCACTTTTGGTCGTGCCGGGCGGGTTATATTTCATCCTCGTATCACAGATGATTCCTTTCTTTTCAGACAGATATATCATGAATCTGTTTCCTGCATGGTTCATTCTGTTTCTGTGGACGGCGGCCGGTCTGGAGAGAGAACTTCGAAAGAGGAAGGAGATCCGTATCAGATTGCCCATCCTTCCCTGTGCGGTCTGCCTGTTGTTTGTGCTCTTTCACAATGGAATCGTGCATACTCCGGGCTACCTGTTCCCCGGCGGTACGGACAGCTATCCTATGAAGGAGAACACGGACTGCATCTATGTATTGCCCGATTATGACTGGAATGAGAGCACGGATGAAACCAATCTGCTGGCACAGTGCGACCGGGTGGGCGTAGTGTATGAATCGAATCTGGCTGCACTGAAGGATGACAAAGTATATACACAGGAGGACAATATCTTACTGATCGTACGAAACGGTCTGGATACAGAGAAGGTGCTTGCTTCGGTAAACGAAACCTTATTCGAAAATGCACTGCGGGAAGTCAGCCGGGATGCCGGTGCGTCCTGCACAAGAATCTGGCTGAAAACAACCGCACCATGATGTTATGAGTATTCAAAGCAGACGGGGAACAAAGCCCTGCAACAAAGGTTGCAACTTAAGTAAGAAAATACTTGCAAAGTGATTCACACTGTGGTAAAATCTATTCGTTGTGTAAATAAGATGGTCCTCTGTTACAGGAAATGTATTAAGAACATCCATTTTTATAAGGAGGCTCACTATGAGTAATATTATTAAAGAAATCGAAGCTGAACAGCTCAAGGCAACCGTTGACGAGTTCGAAGTTGGTGATACCGTAAAAGTTTACGGTAAGATCAAGGAAGGCAACCGCGAGAGAATCCAGGTATTCGAAGGCGTTGTTATGAAGAGACAGGGCGGAAGCAACAGAGAGACCTTTACCGTGAGAAAGACTACCGGTGGTGTCGGCGTTGAGAAGACCTGGCCTTTGCACTCTCCTAATGTAGAGAAGATCGAAGTTGTCAGAAAGGGTAAAGTAAGACGTGCTAAGCTGAACTACCTCAGAGACCGTGTTGGTAAGAAGGCTAAGGTAAAAGAGCTCGTTAGATAATTACTTGTTAAGAAGAGCAATGAGAGGACAATTACTGATGTAGTTGTCCTTTTCTATTTTTATATCTTGTGTTATAATGAGTATCAGCGGGCAGAAATCAGTATCAGGAAGTTTTGTAGGGATATACAGATGGCAAGAAGAAAAGGTTTAAGCTTTTACGATAGAAAGAGAAAGAGAGCCGGTTCTTCGGTCTTTCAGGAAGTGGTCAGCTGGGGATTCGGCATCTTTGCATCGGTTTTTCTTGCGGTAGTGGTTGTGATGTATTTCGGTATGACGATCAATGTGGTGGGAGAATCCATGAGACCGGGCCTTTACAACGGGCAGAAGGTTTATGTAAATGAATTCGTGTACCTTCTCTCCAAACCCAAGACCGGAGATGTGGTGGTGTTTTTGCCAAACGGTAACGAGCATTCTCATTATTATGTGAAACGAGTGGTTGCCGTCCCCGGGGATCATCTGGTGATCCGGGACGGGTGCCTGTATGTGAACGGGCTGGAAAGTGCCTGGGTGAGCGAGGAGATCACAGACCCCGGAATCGCGGCAAATGATATGTATCTTGACGCAGGGGAGTATTTTTGCATCGGGGACGACCCGAATAACAGTGAAGACAGCCGCTCCGCGAACATCGGGCCGGTCAGTGATAAAGATATCATAGGAAAGGTATGGTTCCGGTCGAAGTATGAAGACAGCAGCCGGGGCTTTGTGAAATAAGATGGAATATCAGTGGTATCCCGGTCATATGACGAAAGCAAAGCGTATGATGCAGGAGAATATGAAGTTAATAGATCTTGTGATCGAACTGGTGGATGCGAGAATACCGTACAGCAGCCGTAACCCGGACATTGACGAGTTGGCGGGGAATAAGTTTCGCATCATTTTGCTGAATAAATCGGATCTGGCTGACCCGGTACGCACTGCCGAGTGGGTGAAATACTATGAAGCAAAGGGCTTTGCCGTGTTGGAGATCAATGCAAGGAACGGCAACGGCATGAGATCCATTGGCGGGCTGGTACAGAAGGTCTGCAGGGAAAGGATCGAACGCGACAGGAAGAGAGGCATCGTCAATCGTTCCGTCAAAGGCATGGTAGTGGGAATTCCGAATGTCGGAAAATCCACCTTTATCAATGCCTTTGTGGGTAGAACCTGTGCCAGGACGGGCAATAAACCGGGCGTTACCAAAGGGAAACAGTGGATTCGCCTGAATAAGGAACTGGAATTGCTGGACACCCCCGGTATTCTCTGGCCGAAATTTGAGGACCGCGAGGTAGGAATGAGGCTGGCATTTATCGGTTCCATCAATGATGAGATCATCATTATGGAAGAGCTTGCCTGCGATCTCTTAACTTATCTGCGTGAGCATTATCCGGAGCATGTGACAAAGCGCTACGCGGTAGAGTGGAAGGATACGGCACCCGGGATGCTGGAGGAGATCGCAAGAAGCAGAGGCTGTCTGCTGAAGGGGGAAGCGCCTGATCTGAAGAAGGCGGCGGATATCCTGGTTGACGATTTCAGAAGCGGCAGACTGGGCAGGATCAGCCTGGAACAGGCACCCTAGTAGAGAAAGGGAAAGAAGGGGATTCGTATGACGGAGAAAATGAAGAAAATACTTTGGGAGATGATCAGTACCATTCTGTATATTGCTTTTGTGCTTTGCATGACATGGCTCATCATTCATTTTATCGGACAGAGAACCATTGTGGATGGTGTTTCGATGGAGCCCACGCTGCAGAACAATGACAATCTGATTGTGGATAAGATTTCCTATCGGCTGCACGATCCGGAGCGCTTTGACATTATCGTATTCCCTTGTGAATACATACGCGAGGGAGATTCCTTACTGATCAAGCGTATCATCGGTATGCCGGGCGAGACGGTTCAGATTCAGCCGGACGGTACCATTTTGATCAACGGCGAGGTACTGGAAGAAAACTACGGCAAGGAGATCATTGCCGAGAATACCAGGGGCCGTGCCGCAGAACCCGTGGTGCTGGGAGAAGACGAGTATTTTGTCCTGGGAGACAATCGAAACAACAGCTCTGACAGCCGCATGAGCTTTGTGGGCAATGTGAAGCGCGACGAGATCATTGGCCGCGCGTGGGTCAGAGTATGGCCGCTCTCGGGTTTTGGAAAGCTGAGGCATCAGTAGAGACGGACCTGTCTGAAGCACTGTTTGGATGTTTGTTTCGTTGGATACCATAAGATGAGGGGAACTATGAAAAGTTTAGCACAGATAAAGGCGGAATATCAAAGTACCGGAATGGAAGAACTGGCAGAGTGGATCGCGCAAAACGAGGAGGATGAAAGAACCGGCGTCCGCAGGCTGATTGAGTCGGCCCGCAAGAGGATGACGGCGCTCGAGAAGGAAAAGCAACGAATCGAAACGCTGCGGATGTATGAGGAGCAGTATTCGGACTGTGACTATATCTGCGGTATTGATGAGGTGGGCAGAGGCCCCCTTGCAGGACCGGTCGTAGCCGGAGCGGTGATTCTGCCGAAGGACTGCAGAATTCTGTATATCAATGATTCCAAGCAGCTGTCCGAGAAGAAGAGGGAGGAGCTGTACGATATCATTATGGAACAGGCTGTCTGCTGCTGCGTAGGTTATGCGACACCGGAAACCATTGATGAGATCAACATTCTGCAGGCTACCTATCAGGCCATGAGGGAGGCGATCTCCAAACTGACTCCGCAGCCGGATATCCTGTTGAATGATGCCGTGACGATTCCGAATGTCCACATCAGACAGGTGCCGATCATCAAGGGAGACGCCAAGAGTATCTCCATCGGCGCGGCAAGTATTATCGCCAAGGTAACCAGAGACCGTCTCATGGTGGAATATGACAAGCTGTATCCCGAATATGGTTTTGCGGATAACAAGGGATACGGAAGCCAGAGCCATATCGAGGCCTTGAAGAAGTACGGACCGACTGCGATTCACAGAAGAAGCTTTATCAAGAACTTTGGCCTGTCATAGACGGTGACAGCAGGCAGGCGTTTATCCGGGGAGGAATATGAACAAAAGACAGACCGGCTCGGAGTGGGAGCAGAAGGCTGCCGACTATCTTGCGCGCAACGGAATGTGTATCAGAGAGCGCAATTTCAGGAATCGGCAGGGAGAGATCGATATTATTGGAACACATGACGGATATCTGGTGTTTGCGGAGGTGAAGTACCGGAGCAGCCCCTTCATGGGACATGCGGCGGAGGCGGTCGATTTCCGCAAACAGAAGCAGATCTGCAGAGTCGCAGATTATTACCGCCTCAGAAACGGTTACTCAGACTCGACTCCGGTCCGCTATGATGTGCTGGCCATAGAGGGAGAGCAGATTCGATGGATTCAGAATGCCTTTCCGCATGTGTATTCCGGAGGATACAGATAAATGATTGAAATTAGAAGAAGAGGGGCAGGGCGAACTGCACAGATAAAGCAGAATGAGACATCGGTTCAGGGTGTCTCCCTGGAGTATCTGACCTTTCCTGTCTTGGAGCAAACCGGTATCGTGGAGCATCTGTTCAGCACCAGAACCGGAGGTGTGAGTGAGGGAATCTTCTCTGCAATGAATTTACATTTTAACCGGGGGGACGACCCTGAAAAGGTACTGGAGAATTATCAAAGAATCAGTAAGATCCTGCACTGCAGTCCGGAGGATATGGTGGGGTCTGACCAGACACATACCACCAATATCAGAAGGGTGAGCAGCAAAGATAAGGGAAAAGGAATTGTCCGTCCGAAGGATTATACCGATATCGACGGTCTGATTACCGACGAACCTGGGATTGTGCTTGTGACTTATTACGCCGACTGCGTTCCGCTCTATTTTGTGGACCCGGTCCACAGGGCGATCGGGCTGTCACACTCCGGCTGGAAGGGAACGGCCGCGGGAATGGGGCAGTGTACGGTGCGCGCCATGCAGGAATCCTTTCAGACCGAACCCGAGGATCTGTACGCCGCAATCGGTCCTTCTATCTGTGTGGACTGTTACGAGGTGAGCGAGGATGTGGCGAAGCAGTTTATGCAGTATGAAGATGTGGTGTTTCCGGGAAGAGAGCCCGGCAAGTATCAGCTGGATCTCTGGGAGGCTAACCGTCAGATTCTGGTTCGTGCGGGGATTCCGGACGACCATATTCAGGTGCCGGATCTCTGTACCTGCTGCAACGCTTCCTACCTGTTTTCACACCGCGCAACCGCCGGAAAGAGGGGAAATCTGGCGGCGTTCTTAAAACTGAAGGAATTTTAAGGAATTCTTATGTTTTTTGCTAAGGAAGCTTTAAAGAAAATATGATTAGATACATTATGTGTGGAAGAAAACTGTTGCCTGACATGGTAAACCTTATAGAAACGGGGGAAAAAGATGTTCAATATACTGGTATGTGACGACGATAAGGAAATCGTGGACGCGATAGAAATCTATTTGAATCAGGACGGCTACCATATTCTGAAGGCTTATGACGGCGAACAGGCCATCGAGATCATGAAGAAAGAGGAAGTGCATCTTCTGATTATGGATATCATGATGCCAAAGCTCGATGGCATCAGGGCTACCTTAAAGATACGGGAAAGCAGCAGTATCCCCATTATCATGCTCTCCGCAAAATCGGAGGATACGGATAAGATTCTGGGCTTAAATATCGGTGCGGATGACTATATCACGAAGCCCTTCAATCCGCTGGAGCTCGCAGCCAGAGTCAAATCCAATCTCCGCAGATACACTTCTCTGGGCAGTATGAATGTGGACAATAAGTCTCTCTATCAGGTCGGCGGACTGGTCATCAATGATGATACGAAGCAGGTGACTGTGGATGATGAACCTGTGAAGCTGACGCCGATCGAGTATAATATCCTTCTGCTTCTGGTGAAGAATCAGGGCAGAGTGTTCTCCATCGACCAGATTTACGAGAATATCTGGAATGAGGATGCAATCGGAGCGGACAACACGGTTGCGGTGCATATCCGCCACATCCGTGAAAAAATTGAAATTAACCCGAAGGAGCCCAGGTATCTGAAGGTAGTCTGGGGCGTCGGCTACAAGGTCGACAAGCAGTAAGTGAGGAATCATGGGAAAAACTAACTTGAAAAGACTATGCCTGGAACTCATACAGCATTTCCTGGCGGTCTGTGCTCTCATTGCTGTCGCGGGATTGTTGATCAATTCGTTTATCAAAGTGGATTCCATCGACGGAACCAAGACCTATAAACTCATTCCGTTTGATAAGCAGGGGGAGTTTGAAGAGTCTGAGATTTATCGGGATCTCTTTCGAAATGCAGTTTCGGACATCACCCAGCTGGTGGTGATCAGAGGGCAGTTAGAGACAGACGGGAGATTCGATCCCACGAAAAAAATAAATATCACTGAGTTCGCAGGCAACATCGGAAAAGATGATGGCTGCGCTGTCAGTGCGGTTTACGACCTGGATGACCTGATCAAATGGGGCAGGGCAGGAGTGGAATACCAGAACTTCTATATGTCCATGTCACAGTTTGTCAATTATTTCGGCTATGCGATCTATCCGGAGAATTTTCACTTTGACGAATACGGACAGCTGTGCTTTGACGGCTTTTATCGTGTCGGAGAGAATACCCTGGCTACGGGAGAACTGCTCCTTGGGGAAAACGGGGAACCGGTCGAAGGAACGGAGCCGGCCTATTACGGCAAAAGTGCGGAGGAGGTCTCCGCTGTCTGGTCCAATATGCAGGAGGCAGCTCTTGGTCAGGAACAGCTCGAGGATATGGCGTTTGCCTATATTATGGGGCAGAATCTGCATGATATCGAGGTGTCCAGAGAGGACAATAACAATCTCAAGATCCGTGTGCCTATCATAAACTGCCGGTATGCGACCACAGACGGAGCCACAACGCTTATGGGGCTTGCGAATAACTGGGTGGATTATCTCAGACTGCAGAACAATCTGGCGGTAACCATCGAGACGGTCAAAACCAACTATCAGCGTTATCTGCTGTGCAACAAGGCGTATTCGGCAGAGAACAGCAATGTCAAGTATGTTGTCCGAATGATGGCCGGCGACGGCATCCATACCTATACCAACATGCCGGATCTGGCTGAGGTTTCGGACGGTGAAGTGACGGAGATGATTTCGGAGTATCGCAGATATCTGATCTATTATCCGGACAATCTGGTGTTTATGGGCAACACAATACTGAGCGAAGAGGAGATATTCTCCTATATCAATAACTATGCCTACGCCTATCCCGATACGACGCACATCTGGCTCGGCGTGGATACGACCTATCCGGTCAAGGGAGATGCCTTCAGCAAGGCGTATGATTTGTATGAAAAAACGATGCCGAAGGCATGGAGAAGTCTTGTGGTTCTGGGAGTATTCATTCTACTCTGGCTTTCAATCGGTATTTATTTAAGCGTAACAGCCGGAGTGGTCTATGATGAGAACCACAACAGGCAGCTTAAATTAAAGAGATTCGACTATGTCTGGACCGAGGTTTTGGCACTGATTGCGGCAGGCTTTGGCTATGGCGCGTACAGAGCCTTCGGAAAGCTCCAGAGTATTGCGCAGCTGTCGGACACGTCGCAGGGACAGGTCGTTACGTTTGCTTATCCGAAGCTGTATCAGTATGGTTCCTTCGCTCTGTTTGGACTGTATCTGAGCATGGCGACGGGGCTGGTGTTTTTCAGCTTTGTCAGGCGTGCGAAAGCAGACCGGCTCTGGGAGGGCAGCCTGCTCCACGGAATCGGAAGGATTTTCGCGAAGTTTATCCGTTTTATCCTGACACACAAAAATTCAGCCGTCAGCAGCCTTGTGCCGTATAACCTGTATTTGTTCAGCAACCTGTTTGGAGTGTTCATGATTTATCAGTTCAGAACCCAGAAATGGATCTGTCTGCTGATTGCTGTCGGACTGGTGGTATTTAACGGCATCATCGGAAGCTATCTGTTTAAGCAGCACGCTGAGCAGAATATGATCATCGACGGAATCAATCGAATCAGGGACGGAGAAGTGGAACTGGTTCTGGACAGTGAGAATCTTCACGGAAATAACAGAGAGTTGGCTGATGCAGTCAACAACATCGGAGAGGGCATCCGAAAGGCGGTCAAGACCAGCATGAAGGATGAGCAGATGAAGACAGACCTGATCACCAATGTGTCTCATGACATCAAGACGCCCCTGACCTCCATCATAAACTATGTGGATCTGCTGAAACGCCTGAAGATCCAGGAAGAGCCTGCCAAGAGCTATATCGAGATCCTGGATACGAAGGCGCAGAGACTGAAGCAGCTGACGGACGATCTGGTGGAGGCGTCCAAGATATCCTCCGGCAATATCACCCTGAATCTGGAAAAACTGAATTTGACCGAACTGATCAACCAGGGCATCGGTGAGTTTTCGGAGAAGCTCGAAGAGCGCGGACTGCAGGTGATCTTTGAATCGGGAGATCTGCCTGCGTATATTTACGCGGACAGCAGAAGAATGTGGAGAGTGCTGGAGAATCTTCTCAATAATATCAGCAAATATGCCATGGAAAATACCAGGGTGTACTTCGACCTGGAGAAGCAGAACGGAAGGGTCATCGCTTCCGTGAAAAATATATCGAAACAGCAGATGAACATTCGCCCGGATGAGCTGACAGAGCGTTTTATCCGGGGAGACTCGGCGAGAAGCACGGAGGGAAGCGGACTGGGACTTTCCATCGCCAAGAGCCTGACGCAGGTGCAGGGCGGAGAGTTTACGATCTATCTCGACGGTGACCTGTTTAAGGTGACACTGGACTTTGCGGAGTATCAGGATCAGGAGATACCAAAGGAGCTCCCTGCCGGAGAGACTGACCCGGAAGAAGGATGATTGAGAGAAAAAAGATACAAAGAACAAAGCTTCAAAGAAAGCCCCGGGCCGTGACGGCCGGGGCTTTTATGTTTCGCAAGCGAAATTCTTTGTTCTGGTATGTTTCAAGGCGTAACTCTTTTTATATTACTGTCTGGAGGAATTGTAGTCATCCAGAATACTGTGAATCTTTTCCGTCGTCGCCATGACATTGGACAGTGACGCATCGTGGTTCATGAAGTCGATCAGGGAAGCGATGAACTTACTCATGTCGGCTTCAATAAAGTACGGACGGGAATACAGTTCCGGAGGAAGGTAGGTCAGGTTGGTGGTTACCACCTTATCAAAATAGCCGTTCGCGTAAGCTTCGTCAAACGCCTTGAGCCCTTCGGTAAAGAGTCCGAAGGTACAGCAGATGAATACGCGGCGGGCGTTCATTTTCTTTAGCTGCTTCGCTGTGTCGATCATACTTCCGCCGGAGGAAATCATATCGTCAATGATGATGATATCCTTGCCTTCGACGTTATCGCCCAAGAACTCATGCGCAACGATAGGGTTCTTGCCGTTTATGATCGTAGAGTAGTCTCTTCTCTTATAGAACATGCCGGTATCTACACCGAGTACACTTGCAAAATAGATGGCACGGTCGAGTGCTCCCTCGTCGGGGCTGATGACGATCAGGTGCTCCTTGTCGACCTTCAGGTCTTCCTCGGAAGAAAGCAAAGCCTTGATAAACTGATAGGGCGGTGTGAAGTTGTCGAATCCGTTTAGAGGAATTGCATTCTGCACTCTGGGATCATGTGCATCAAAGGTGATAAAGTTCGCGATCCCCATATCTCTGAGCTCTGTCAGTGCATAGGCACAATCCAGAGATTCGCGGCCGTTTCTCTTATGCTGTCTGCCTTCGTAGAGGAAGGGCATAATGACATTGATTCTGTGTGCTTTGCCGTTGCAGGCGGCAATCACACGCTTCAGATCCTGATAATGATCGTCGGGAGACATGTGGTTGGTATAACCGTTCATATTGTATGTAATACTGTGGTTGCAGACATCTACAAGGATAAAGAGGTCTTTGCCTCTGACGCTTTCATTGAATACGGCCTTCGCTTCGCCGCTGCCAAACCGGGGCGTGCTGACATCCATCAGGTAATTGCTCTCGATATAGCCGTGAAAGGCCGGATCCTGCTTTACCCTGCCGTTGGGTGCGGTCTTGCGAAAATCAACCAGGTATTCGTTGATCTGCTGTCCCATCTTCTTGGCAGAAGGAAGGGCTACCAGCTTCAGGGGAGCGACAGGCATAGCGTTTTCGATTTTTTCTAAGTTGGGCATGACAACCTCCGATCATTCGTATCAATCTACTTTTGAACAACTATTTTATATCATTATGCTAGTGACATGTCAAGATTTATCTAGTATGATATAAGCATGGAGACAGCGATCATACACGGAGTGTCACTGCCTTCGACAAAGTGTTTGTGAAAGGATTTATTAATGCAAAAAAAACATGTGGTTAAGACGGTTCTTCCCGGCAGCATTGCGGAGGAACTTGAGATACAGCCCGGCGACTGTATTCTCGCGATAGACGGCACGGAGATAGAGGATATTTTTGATTATCAGTTTCTGGTACAGGATACCTATCTGGAGATATTGGTGGAGAAGCCAAACGGTGAACAGTGGATTCTGGAGGTCGATAAGGAGTATGACGAGGACCTGGGAATCGAGTTTGAGAATGGGCTGATGGATGAGTACAGACGCTGCCATAATAAGTGTGTGTTCTGCTTCATCGACCAGATGCCGCCCGGCATGCGGGAGACTCTGTATTTTAAGGATGATGATTCGCGGCTTTCCTTCCTGCAGGGCAATTATGTGACCCTGACGAATATGTCGGACCATGATATCGACAGAATCTGCAGGTATCATCTTTCCCCAATCAACATTTCGTTTCAGACGATGAATCCGGAGCTTCGCTGTAAAATGCTGAACAACCGATTCGCGGGAGAAGCCCTGAAAAAGGTGGACAGGCTGCAGGAAGCCGGAATTCATATGAACGGACAGATTGTGCTCTGCAAGGGCCTAAATGACGGAAAAGAGCTGGAATTCAGTATCAGGGAGCTGATGAAGTATCTGCCAAACCTGGAGAGTGTTTCGGTTGTTCCGGTCGGCCTCTCCAAGTACCGTGACGGACTCTACCCGCTTGAGCCGTTTGAGAAGGAGGATGCCTGCGGGGTCATCGACATGATCGAAGCGTTTCAAAAACAGTGCATGGAGCAGTATGGGACACATTTTGTGCATGCCAGTGACGAGTGGTACATCCTTGCGGACAGAGAAGTACCGGAGGAGGAGCGCTATGACGGATATCTGCAGCTCGAGAACGGCGTGGGTATGCTGCGACTGCTGTTAAACGAGTTTGAGGAAGCCATGAAGGAATCCGCACAGCGTGACGGCTTCCCCTGCCTTACGAAAACGGGCGAAATGTCCATGGCGACAGGCAAGCTTGCGTTTCCTTATATTAAGAGGATGGCGGAGAGAATGATGGAGGCATATCCGAACATCCGCATCCATGTATATGATATCACCAATCACTTCTTCGGAGAGCGCATTACGGTTTCCGGGCTCATCACCGGGCAGGACCTGATGGCACAGCTGAAAGGAAGGAAACTCGGCGAAAGACTCATTTTGCCGGAGAATATCGTCCGAAGCGGCGAGGATGTATTCCTCGATGACTATCATGTGCCCGATGTGGAAAAGGCTTTACAAGTGCCCATAGATATTGTAAAATCAAGCGGATATGATTTTGTGAATTGTGTTTTGGGAAGATAGGTCCGCTTCCCGTTTTGTAAGGAGGAAATATGGCAAAGAAGAAGAGAAAGCCGATCGTTGCGGTGGTAGGGCGCCCCAATGTGGGGAAGTCCACACTGTTCAACGCCCTGGCCGGTGAAAATATAGCGATCGTCAAAGATACCCCCGGCATCACCAGAGACCGTATTTATACCGATGTGACCTGGCTGGACAAATCCTTTACCTTGATCGACACCGGAGGAATCGAGCCGGACAGCAATGATATCATCCTTTCCCAGATGCGCACGCAGGCAGAGATCGCCATGGAGACGGCGGATGTGATCATCTTTTTGGTGGATGTAAAGCAGGGACTTGTGGATTCCGATGCAAAGGTTGCGGATATGCTGCGCCGTTCTCATAAGCCGGTCGTGCTGGTGGTCAATAAGGTCGACAGCATCAATAAGTACATGGCGGATGTCTATGAGTTTTATAATCTGGGAATCGGGGATCCTCATCCGATCTCCGCAATCAACAGACTGGGTCTGGGGGATATGCTTGATGAGGTGATGGCACATTTCCCCGAACTGGAGGGAGATGAGGAAGAGGACGAGCGTCCCAGAATCGCTATCGTCGGTAAGCCCAATGTGGGAAAGTCCTCCCTGATCAATAAGCTGCTGGGAGAGAACCGTCTGATCGTGTCCGATATCGCCGGCACGACCAGAGACGCCGTGGATACCGAGGTGACCTATCACGGGAAAGAGTATGTCTTTATTGATACCGCGGGTCTTCGCAGAAAGAACAAGATCAAGGAAGACCTCGAGAAGTATATGATCGTGCGTACCGTCAGCGCCGTGGAACGGGCTGACATTGTAGTACTCCTGATCGATGCGGTGGAGGGCGTGACCGAGCAGGACGCCAAAATAGCCGGCATTGCCCATGAGAGAGGCAAGGCTGTCATTATTGCCGTCAATAAGTGGGATGCTGTCGAGAAGAATGATAAGACCATCTATCAGGTGACGGAAAGGATCCGCAATACCTTATCCTATATGCCCTATGCAGAGATTCTCTTTATCTCCGCGCTGACCGGTCAG
The DNA here is from genome assembly GCA_016293615.1 of Acetatifactor sp. Classification (GTDB taxonomy): domain Bacteria; phylum Bacillota; class Clostridia; order Lachnospirales; family Lachnospiraceae; genus Acetatifactor. The sequence goes on along the minus strand of JAEDDX010000004.1, from coordinate 21,526 downwards.
AGACTGAACAAGCTGTATGAAACCATAGACATGGTGAGTGAAAACCATGCAATGCGCGTTGCAACGGGCGTCCTGAACGAGATCATGGCGGAAGCGGTTGCGATGCAGCAGCCTCCGGCCGATAAGGGTAAGAGATTAAAGCTTTACTATATTACGCAGGTGTCCGTAAAGCCCCCTACCTTTGTCATTTTTGTCAATGACAAAGAACTGATGCATTTCTCATACACCAGATATATCGAGAACCAGATCCGTGAGACATTCGGATTCAAGGGAACCCCCTTACGGTTTATCATCAGGGAGCGCGGGGAAAAGGAGCAGTCATGATTACCAGATTAATATGCATTCTGATCGGAAATATCTTCGGTTTGTTTCAGACGGCCTATTTTTACGGAAAGGCACACGGAATCGATATCAGACAGCACGGCAGCGGTAATTCGGGAACGACCAACGCGCTGCGTGTACTCGGCACCAAGGCCGGACTGATCGTATTTGCGGGCGATTGCCTGAAATGTATGATCGCAGTCTGGATCGTCAGGCTTTTGTTCGGCTCCACCCACACCGATATCATCTACCTGCTCTGTCTCTACACCGGCGCAGGGGCGATTCTTGGGCACAATTTCCCTTTCTACATGGGATTTAAGGGCGGAAAGGGCATTGCAGCTACGGCCGGTATGGTTTTGTCCTTCCATCCCTACTTTGTGATAACAGGCGTACTGACATTCTTCGGAATTTTCTTTTCCACACATTATGTTTCCCTGGGATCTCTGCTGGTATATACCATTTTGTATATACAGCTGGTGATTTCCGGACAGCTGGGAGTTTTCCCGGGAATGACACAGGCGCAGCTGATAGAGATGTATCTTGTCTTCGGATGTATGACGGCGATGGCTTTCTGGAAACACAGGGCAAATATCGGGCGTCTGATTCATGGGACGGAGAGCAAGACTTATCTGACAAAGAAGAACAAGGTGTAACAATCATTCAAATCAGATTCAGGAGAGGTAGATATGGCAAAGGTCAGTGTGTTAGGCGGCGGAAGCTGGGGAATCGCCCTGGCGGTTGTATTACATAAAAACGGCAATGAAGTAACCGTTTGGTCGGCGTTGGAAGCTGAGATCACCATGCTTCAGGAAAAGCATGAACATAAGATGCTTCCCGGCGTGATTCTGCCGGAGGATATGAAGTTTACGCTCGATGAGAAAGAGGCAGTGGAGGGAAAAGACCTTCTGGTGATGGCGGTAGCAAGCTCCTATACCAGAAAAACGGCACATCAGTTGAGCCGTCTGGTCGCTCCGGGCCAGAAGATCGTCAATGTTGCAAAGGGCATCGAGGAGCATACTCTGATGACGCTTTCCGAGATCATTGAACAGGAGATTCCGCAGGCTGATGTGGCTGTTTTGTCCGGTCCTTCCCATGCGGAAGAGGTAAGCCGCGGACTGCCGACAACCATAGTGGTCGGCGCGAAAAGCAAGGCGACTGCGGAATACATCCAGAATCTCTTCATGAACGAAGTGTTCCGTGTCTATATCAGTCCGGATGTCTTAGGCATCGAATTGGGCGGTTCCCTGAAGAATGTGGTCGCACTTGCAGCCGGAATTGCAGACGGCCTCGGATACGGCGATAACAGCAAGGCTGCACTGATTACCAGAGGCATTACGGAGATCGCAAGACTTGGTACCGCGATGGGCGGGAAGTTTGAGACCTTCTGCGGACTGACCGGCATCGGAGATCTGATCGTAACCTGTGCAAGCATGCATTCCAGAAACAGACGCGCCGGTATTCTGATCGGTCAGGGCAAAACCTACAAAGAGGCGATGGAGGAAGTTCAGATGGTAGTCGAGGGCGTTTACTCCGCCAAGGCAGCCATGGAGCTTGCGGCGAAGTATCATGTACAGCTTCCGATCATTGAGCAGGTCAATGCAGTATTATTTGAGGGCAAGAGTCCGGATCAGGCAGTGAAGGAACTGATGCTTCGAGACAAGAAGATCGAGGTTCCGGCCTTCCCGTTCCCGGAAGATATACAATAAAGAACGCAAAAACAATCCCCTTTCTTACCTCACGGCAGGAGAGGGGATTGTCTTATGTTATCGGTAGATTGCCTCGCAGATTTCCTTTGCAATCAGGGGCTTGTTCATGGTGTAGATGTGGATGTGGCTGACGCCGTTTTCCTGCAGGTCACGAATCTGGCGGATCGCATAGTCGATACCGGCCTTTCGCATTTCGGCGGGATCGTCTCCGTAGGTGGCAAAGAGATCCGCAAGTGCCTTCGGAATGCTGGAGCCTGCGAGTGTGACGGTGGTGCCCAGCTGCTTTGCCGAAGTGATGGGCATGATGCCGGCGCTGATGGGGATGGAGATTCCCTTCTTATCCGCGCGTTCCAGGAAACTGTAGTAATAGTCATTGTCGAAGAAGAGCTGGCTGATGAGATACTCTGCGCCGGCGTCCTGCTTCGCCTTGAGGTTCTTCAAATCGGACTCCATGCTGAAGGATTCAAAATGTTTCTCGGGATAGCAGGCAGCTGCGATATGAAGCCCGGTATGACCCTTTAAGAAAGCAATCATCTCGTTGGCGTGCGCGAATTCACGGGAATGATACTGCTCATCCGTCATGTCCTTCGGCCTGTCACCGCGCAGTGCAAGAATATGAGAGACGCTGTGTTTTTTAAGCTCCTCGGCGATGGCAAGCAGTTCGGCGCTTTTGTTGCCGACACAAGTCATGTGCATCACGGCGTCAATATTTAATTTGTTCTGAATATATGAGGCGATCTCCACGCTTTTCCCGGCTCTGCTTCCGCCTGCACCGTAGGTCACACTGATGAAATCGGGTGACAGTTCGCCGAGTGCATCCATGATTTCAAACGCAGCATCAAATTCTCCGTCCTTCTTGGGAGGGAATACCTCGAAGGAGAGCGTTTTGGCTTTGGTAAAGAGTTTGTCTGACATATCGATTCCTTTCAAATCAAACCGACGATACAAAGGTTCATCGGTTCCTATGTTTTTCTTGATTTTACAACGAATCTATCGTAACATAAAGTCAGGAAAAAAACAAGAAAGGTATGGATAAATACAATGGAACAGCAGTCATTTCAGGGAACACAGGAATATGTGGCAAGCGAACAGCTTATGGCCAGTGTAAATATAGCAATTGCACTTAAGAAGCCTCTGTTGATCAAGGGAGAGCCCGGAACGGGCAAAACCATGCTGGCCGAAGCAGTGGCGAAGGCTCTGGGCAAGAGATTGATTATCTGGAATATCAAATCTACCACCAAGGCGCAGGAGGGTCTGTATGTCTATGATACCATTCAGCGTCTCTATGACGGACAGTTCGGCGAGGAAGGAGTCAATGATATCGCGAGATATATCAAGCTCGGAAAGCTGGGTGAGGCCTTTGACAGCGATGAGCAGGTCATCCTTTTGATCGACGAAATCGATAAGGCGGACCTGGAGTTCCCCAACGACCTTCTCTGGGAACTCGATCAGATGGAATTCTATATCAACGAAACCAAGAGAACGGTCAAGGCGAAACATCGCCCGATCGTCATCATTACCTCCAATGCGGAGAAGGAGCTTCCCGATGCATTCCTGCGCCGCTGTATTTTCCACTACATCGACTTCCCGGAGAGAGACCTGATGGAAGAAATCGTAAAGGTGCATTTCCCTGATGTGGAGGAGAACCTGTTAAAGAATGCCATGGAGGTCTTCTATAATATCAGAAGCATCCGTGATATCCGCAAGAAGCCCAGTACTTCAGAATTGATCGACTGGGTCAATGCACTTCAGATCGGCGGTATCTCGGCAGACCGTATCCGCAGAGAGCTTCCCTTTGTCGGCGTGGTCGTGAAGAAGGATGAGGATCTGGAGCTGGTCAGACAGAATCCTTTGAACTGACATACCGCTCAGACGGTGTGTTTGTAAGGTGCCAATTGGGTATCATGGTATTCTGACACACGAAAAAGCGGGACGGATCATGAAGTGATATCTTGATGAAAAGGATACAGGTATGTTCATAACTTTTTTTGAGACCCTTCGGGCGAAGGGGCTGCGGGTCACCCTCGGTGAGTGGCTGACTCTGCAGGATGCTTTGAATCAGGGCTTGTGCGGAAGTTCACTGACACAGTTTTACTATGTGTCACGCATGATACTGGTCAAAAGCGAGACTGATTTTGATAAATTTGATATGGCCTTCGAGGAATGCTTCAAGCCTTCCCAAAAGGAGACGGAGGTCGGCAGGGAGATGCTTCGCTGGCTGGACAAGTCCGAAATGCTGGAACTTGCGCATGAGGAAGCCAGAGCCCATCTGAACCAGATGGAGGACATTCAGGTTGACAAGGAGCAGGTGGAGGAGACATTTAAGCAGAGGTTAAAGGATCAGAACGAGGAACACAACGGCGGAAGCTTCTGGATCGGTACCATGGGCAAGACTTCCTTCGGCAATATGGGAGGTAATGTCGGAGGCGTGCGTGTCGGCGGCCAGACCGGCTACCAGTCCGCCTTTTCCGTTGTCGGCGCAAGGAAATACCGTGATTTCCGGGATGACAGGGTACTTGATAACAGACAGTTCCAGCTCGCCTTCCGGAAGCTGCGCCAGTTTTCCAGCCGGTTGGATATCCCTGAGACGGAGCTTGACATCGACGGAACGGTGGATAAAACCTGCAACAACGGCGGCTGCCTGCAGATTGTGATGCAGAAGCCCAGAAAGAATGCAGTCAAACTGCTGCTGTTAATGGATTCCGGCGGCACCATGATCCCTTACAGCACACTTCTGAATGATTTGTTCCAGGCGGTTCATAAGTCCAATCACTATAAGGATGTGAAGACCTATTATTTTCACAACTGCATCTACTCGAAGCTGTACAAGACTCCCGAGTGTGAGAACGGTGACTGGGTGGATACCGAATGGATGTTTCGTAACCTTGACAGCGACTATAAGGTCATTATCGTCGGGGATGCTGCCATGGCTCCGGAGGAGCTGTATTCCGATACGGGCAATTACAGAGGCCCGAACGGAGGCTTGTCGGGCTGGGAGTGGCTCAATCTGGTGAAGAAAAAATATAAGAAGGTGGTTTGGCTGAATCCGAAGATGGCTCCGGGCAATGCACCCTGGAGAGAGGCGGAGACCGCCATCAAGAACCTCTTTCCGATGTATAAGCTGACCGTGGACGGACTCAACAGGGCGATGGTCAAGCTGATGCAAAATAAATAGGTTGACAGATAAAAAATGGTTGACTATAATGTTTGTAAAGTAAATCATAGTGTAATGCAATGAAGAGAAAGAGTACCGTTAATCTACTTTTCACAGAGAGTTGCCGGCAGGTGAGAGGCGCGAAAAGCTTAATGGGAATACATCTTGGAGCAGCAAACCGAAATGTGTTGCAGAGTAGGCTTTGACGGTGGGCCCCGATATCGGCTGAAGGTATTGACAGATACTTTCCAAGCCGTAAAGTGTAAGCTTTACGGGAACATTAGGTGGTAACACGGGTTTTAGGCTCGTCCTTTTGAGAGGACGGGCCTTTTTCATTGTATAGGAAACTTTGTTCCCTATACAATGAGAAACGCTCTGCGAGGATGCGCACTCGCGCGAACTGAAATATGTCGCATGTGCGACCGCGCTCGGCGCGAGAGTTTCGCAAGCGAAACTCTTTGTTCTATGATTCACATAAAAGGAGAGAAAGAGATGCAGATTTATGAAGAATTGATTGCAAGAGGACTTCTTGCACAGGTAACCAACGAAGAGGAGATCAGGGAGCTGATCAACAACGGTAAGGCGACCTTTTACATCGGGTTCGATTGTACCGCAGACAGTCTGACGGCTGGCCATTTCATGGCTCTGACCCTGATGAAGAGACTGCAGATGGCAGGGAACAAGCCGATCGCCCTGATCGGCGGAGGTACCACAATGATCGGTGACCCCAGCGGAAGAACCGACATGAGAAAGATGCTCACGATCGAAGACATCCAGCACAATGCAGACTGCTTTAAGCGTCAGATGGAGAACTTTATTGATTTCTCAGAGGGCAAGGCCCTGATGGTAAATAACGCCGACTGGCTGCTTCAGCTGAACTATGTGGAGCTGCTCCGCGAGGTCGGTGCATGCTTCTCCGTCAACAATATGCTGCGTGCGGAGTGCTACAAGCAGCGTATGGAGAAGGGCTTAAGCTTCCTTGAGTTCAACTACATGATCATGCAGTCCTACGATTTCTATCACATGTTCCAGAACTACAACTGTAACTTGCAGTTCGGCGGGGACGACCAGTGGAGCAACATGCTCGGCGGAACTGAACTGATTCGTAAGAAGCTCGGCAAGGATGCACACTGCATGACTATTACCTTGCTGACAGACTCTCAGGGCAAGAAGATGGGTAAGACCGCAGGCAACGCTGTATGGCTTGACCCCAACAAAACCTCTCCCTTCGACTTCTATCAGTACTGGAGAAATGTTTCCGATGCGGATGTTATGAAATGTATCCGAATGCTGACCTTCCTTCCTCTGGAGCAGATCGACGAAATGGACAAATGGGAAGGCAGTGAACTGAACAAGGCAAAGGAAATCCTGGCTTACGAATTGACTCAGATGGTTCACGGTACCGAGGAGGCCAATAAGGCGCAGGAGAGCGCCAGAGCGCTGTTTTCAGGCGGCGGAAATGCGGCCGATATGCCCTGCTGTGAACTGACTGCGGACAACTTCAGGGACGGCACCATCGATATCTGCGGCGTGCTGGTAGCTGCCGGTCTGACAGGCTCCAGAAATGAGGCAAGACGCGCGGTAGAACAGGGTGGTGTTACCGTTGCGGACGAGAAAGTGACCGACTTAAAGACCGTATACACGCCCGAGAGTTTTGCGGGGGAAGGTCTGATCGTGAAACGCGGTAAGAAGAACTTTATGAGAGTTGTAATGAAATAATATGAAATTGATCGGTTCTTATCTGAAAAAGTATCTTTCCGTGATGGTGATCGGCACTGCCATCAAAATCACGGGAAGCATGCTGGAATTATTGATTCCCTATTGCATGGAATACATTATCGATGAGGTCGTATTGGAAAAGCAGATCAGTAAGGTCCTGCTCTGGGGTGTCATCATGATGGCTCTGGCCGTGCTGGTCAGACAATTAAATGTCACAGCGAACCGCATGGCGGTTCGCGTGGCACAGAAAAGTAATTATGATATTCGAAGAGACTTGTTTCACCGGTCGATTCGCTTGTCAGGCAGTCAGGTAGATGAAATCGGACTGCCTTCTTTGACATCCAGAATGACTTCGGATTCCTACAATCTGCAGAACTTTATCCGTGCGGCTCAAACCCTGGGCATTCGCGCGCCGATTATGCTGTTGGGAGGAATCATCGTCACACTTTTGATGGACAGGAGACTGGCCCTGATACTCTGTATCCTGGCTCCGGTGATGATCTCGATTATGGTTTTCATCTCGTTTAAAGGAATCCCTCTCTATGAGAAGGTGCAAAAGAGCGTGGACGATATCGTGCGTATCATGCGCGAGAATATCACGGGAATCCGCGTGGTCAAGGCGCTTTCCAAGGAAGAATATGAGAAAAAGCGTTATGCCGATACCAATGAGGAAATGACGGCCCGCGATGTCAGGGCCGGCGTGATCATGTCTCTTCCGGTTCCTTTGGTCACGATGCTTTTAAATGTGGTCGGACTGACTTCGGTCGTGTATCTGGGCGCTTATCTGGTGAATGAGGGCTACACGAAGCCGGGCGTCATCCTGGCGTTTTTGACTTATTTTAATATGATGATGATGGGCGTCATGGGACTGTCCAGAATCATTACCATGATGTCCAAGGCAAATGCTTCCGCAAAGCGTATTGCACAGGTCATTTACATGCAGGAGGAGCTGCTGCCGATTCCGGAGAGTGAGGCGGCGCACACGGACCAAGACGGGTTCATTGTGTTCGACCATGTTACCTTCAACTATGGAAGCGACGATCCTATGGCCGGTCATGAGAGACAAAACTGCCTGATCGATATCGATTTTACGATGAAAAAGGGAAAAACGCTGGGCATCATCGGGGCAACCGGCTCCGGCAAGACAACGATCGTCAACCTTCTCATGCGCTTTTATGACCCGATCCGGGGACATGTGTTTGTGGATGGCAAGGATGTCCGTACATACGATAAAGATACCCTGCACAGAATGTTCGGCGTTGTGTTCCAGAACGACTGTATTTTTGCGGATACGCTGCGAGAGAATATTTCCTTTGGCAGGGATGTGTCCGAGGAGGAGCTGTGGGAGGCCGCACAAGACGCCCGAGCGAAGGAGTTTTTGAAGCAGTATGAGGAAGGTCTTGACCATGAGGCGGTGATTCACGGCGCAAACCTAAGCGGCGGTCAGAAGCAGAGAGTATTGATTGCCAGAGCTCTGGCTGCGAAACCGCAGATCCTGATTCTGGACGACTCTTCGAGTGCGCTGGACTATAAGACGGACGCTGACCTCAGGAAGGCGATCCGGGAGCATTTTGAGGATACAACGACCATTATCGTGGCGCAGCGGATCAGTTCCATTATGAGCCTGGACGATATTCTGGTGCTGGAAGAAGGGCGTGTCATCGGACACGGCACACATGAGGAGCTGCTCGCAAACTGCAGAATGTATCAGGAAATCTATCAGACGCAGATGGGGGGAGTGTAACATGGCACAGTTTGACTCCGTTCGAAAAAAACCGAAAGATACCAGGGGAACCTTCCTGCGCATGATGTCCTATCTGGGGCAGTACCGCAAGGTGATCTTCGGCGTATTCCTTCTTTGCTTTGCCAGCAATGTATTGTCCCTGCTGGGCCCGGGGCTTGCCGGAAAGGCGATCAATGAGGCCGCTGCCGGCAAGGGACAGGTCAACTTTGACAAGGTCACCTATTATGTGCTAAGGATGCTGCTGTGTTTTCTGTGTTCTTCCATATTGACTGTGTTGATCAATGTCATCATGGTTTATGTCAGCAAATGGATCGCCGGGAAGATGAGAAAGGATATCTTTGAGAAGCTGATGCGTCTCCCGGTGGGCTTCTTTGATACGCATCAGGCCGGGGATGTCATCAGCAGAGTTTCCTATGATGTCGATGTGATCGGAACCTGCCTTGCTACGGATGTGGTGCAGATACTGACCAGTATCGTCACGGTGGCGGGCTCCTTTGTCATGATGATGGTGATATCGCCGATGCTGTCTCTGACAGTGTTCGTGACCATTCCGCTGGCCGTGGTTTATTCGACCCGGATCCGCAAGGTGACCCAGCCCAGATTCTCCAAACGTTCCAGAAATTACGGTAAAATGAACGGTTTCGTGGAGGAGATGCTCTCCGGACAGAAAACGATTCTGGCCTATGCCTATGAAGATCAGGTGGAGGAGAAGTTTGAGAGAATCAACACCGAGGTGGCGGATTCCTACTATGATGCGGAATACTATGGCTGCGCCATGGGACCGACGGTCAATGTCATCAATAACTTAAGCCTCTGTATGGTGGCTGTGTTCGGCGCCCTGCTGTATATGCCGGGGCTGATCTCGCTGGGACAGATTTCTTCTTTCGTGCTTTATTCCAGAAAGTTTTCAGGCCCGATCAATGAGATCGCCAATATCGTCAATGAGCTGTATTCTGCGCTCTCCGCGGCGGAAAGAGTCTTTCTGCTGCTGGATGAGGAAGAAGAGCTTCCGGATGCCGGAAATGCCGCCGTACTGTCCGAGGTGAAGGGCAATGTAGCGTTCGAGCATGTATCCTTTGGCTATGAGGAGGGAAAACGTATCATACATGACTTAAGTCTAAATGTGGACGGCGGAAAGCTTGTGGCGATTGTCGGTCCCACCGGTGCCGGCAAAACGACGATCATTAACCTGCTGATGCGTTTTTATGATGTGAACGACGGTATGATACTGGTTGATGAAAAGGATATCCGGAATTACACGAGAGAATCCCTGCGCGGTGCTTACGCCATGGTACTGCAGGATACCTGGGTATTTTGCGGCACGATTTTCGAGAACATAGCATACGGCAGGGAGAATGCGACCATGGAGGAGGTGGTTGCCGCGGCGAAGGCGGCCAGAATCCATCCGTTTATCATGAGACTTCCGAGAGGTTATGATACGGTGATCACGGAAGACGGCGGCAACATTTCGAAGGGACAGAAGCAGCTGCTTACCATTGCCCGGGCGATGCTGTACGATGCGAGAATGCTGATCCTGGACGAAGCGACATCCAATGTGGATACAGGCACGGAACGGGAGATTCAGAAGGCAATGCGCGAGCTGATGAAGGACAAAACCTGTTTTGTCATCGCACACCGCCTGTCCACGATCCAGCATGCCGACCGTATCCTGGTGCTGAATCACGGGGATGTGGTCGAGCAGGGGGATCATGAGAGTCTGATGGGCAAAAAAGGATTTTATTATAAGCTCTATGCGGCACAGTTTGAATAAACAGGCGTAATCGCGCAGAAAACCAACTTTGCGGTGATTTTTTCAAGCCTCCCGTCATATCTTAACTATAGGATATGATGGGAGGATTTTTTATGGACCAGACTGCAAATACATACGACCTATACCGGGATATCAGGGAGCGCACCGGCGGTGAGATCTATATCGGTGTCTTAGGACCGGTCAGAACCGGTAAGTCCACCTTTATCAAACGCTTCATGGAGGAAATGGTTCTGCCGAATATGGAGGAGAGCCCGGCGAAGACCAGAGCGCAGGATGAGATGCCCCAGAGTGCAGGCGGCAAAACCATTACCACGACAGAGCCCAAGTTTGTACCCAATGAGGCGGCGAAGATTACCTTAAACGGTGATCTTACCGTGTCGGTCAGGCTCGTGGACTGTGTGGGATATATGGTGGAGGGCGCAGCAGGGCATATGGAGGAGGACACGGAGAGGCTTGTAAAGACTCCGTGGTTTGAGGAGGAGATACCATTTACCAAAGCGGCGGAGGTCGGCACGGATAAGGTAATGACAGACCATTCCACCATCGGAATTGTAGTCACGACGGATGCCAGCTTTACCGAGATCCCCAGAGCCAACTATCTCGAAGCGGAGGAGAGGACGATCAATGCCCTGAAGAGACTTCGCAAACCATTTCTGGTGCTTGTAAACAGTAAGAAACCGTACTCTGACGAGGCAAAACAGGTGGCGGCAGAATTGGCCGAAAAATACCGGGTTGCGACTATGACGGTCAATTGCGAGCAGCTGAAGAGGGATGATATTCACCTGATTCTGGAGAAGGTCCTGTATGAGTTCCCGCTGTCCGCCATGGAGTTCTATCTGCCCAGGTGGGTCAATATGCTTCCTGCAGATAATCCGATGAGACAGGAACTGGTGGGGCAGGTCAGGGAACTGATGCGTGAATACTCGACCATCCGGGATGTGCGCGAAAAACCCATTCGCATGGAAAGCATGTATCTGAAGGGATGCCAGACAGACCAGGTAGATTTGTCTGACGGCACCGTGAGAGTGACTGTCGATCCGGTGGAAAGCTATTACTACGATATGTTGACCGAAACAGTCGGTGAGGAGATCCGTGATGAATCGCAGTTGATCGCAACGCTTCGGGAGCTGTCCGCGATGAAGCATGAGTACAGCAAGTTCTCAGATGCCGTCAATATGGTGCGGATCAAAGGGTATGGCGTCGTGACGCCGTGCAAGGAAGAGATCACCTTAGAAAAGCCGGAACTGATCCGCCACGGCAACAAGTACGGTGTCAAGATCAAAGCGTCCAGCCCCTCCATTCACATGATCCGCGCCAACATAGAGACCGAGATTGCTCCAATCGTCGGGACGCAACAACAGGCGGAGGACCTGATCGCTTATATTGACGCCAATTCCGCGCAGAGTGATATCTGGAACACCAATATTTTCGGCAAGACCGTAGAACAGCTGGTGAACGACGGAATCACGGCGAAGGTGGCTGTGATCGGGGAGGAAAGCCAGCTGAAGCTTCAGGACACCATGCAGAAAATCGTGAACGACAGCAACGGCGGTATGGTCTGCATCATCTTATAAGCACCCTCATGAAGAGCCCTGCAGAGCTGACAAACTAGCGCGCAGGGCTTTTGGCGTGGCGTACGCCCGGCATGTCCGGTTGCAGACATACCGGAACATTGTAGAGAGGCGTTCTCCCGGGCGCGGTGTGTTCTGCTGCAGACTGTAGTGAGTCGTCGGTACTTAGTTCCTATACTGTAGGAACTTATGTACCGCTACGACGAACTCCAATCGAGAGCGTGTCTGCAATGGAACATACCGCGAAAGACAAGGGGACGCCTCCCGGTGTATCTTCCCGACTGCAACCGGACTTTCATGGCGATACAAAGCAATTGCAATTCATCGCAGGGTTTTGTATAATCAATTCATAAAACACAGACCGGAGGCTGACAAAATGAGTGAGATTTATGAGAAATTGTTACATTGCTTGGAGTGTGTGAGGAAGAAGACTTCGTTTGTGCCGAAGATAGCGATCGTGCTGGGCTCCGGACTCGGAGATTTTGCAGATCTGATCAGGATAGAGTGTGAGATTGCGTATTCCGAGATAGACGGCTTCCCTGTTTCAACTGTTCCGGGACATGCCGGTAAATTCATTTTCGGATATGTGGAAGATATTCCCGTCGTGTGCATGAAGGGAAGAGTACATTTTTATGAGGGATACCCGATCAGCGATGTGGTGCTCCCGGTCAGACTGATGAAGCTGATGGGTGCGAATATCCTGCTTCTGACCAACGCTTCCGGCGGCGTCAATTCCTCCTTCCACGCAGGAGATCTGATGCTCATCAAGGACCATATTTCTCTGTTTGCGCCCAATCCTCTGATCGGTGCGAATATTGACGAGCTGGGGGTCCGGTTCCCTGACATGAGCATCGTCTATGATCAGGAGATACAGAATATCATTCGTAAGACTGCATATGAACAGGGTATCGGTCTGCAGGAGGGCGTCTATGCACAGCTGACCGGCCCTTCCTTTGAGTCGCCTGCAGAGATCCGCATGCTTCGCACGCTGGGCTGCGATGCAGTCGGCATGAGTACGGTCGTGGAGGCAATCGCCGCCAATCACTGCGGAATGAAGATCGGCGGCATCTCCTGTGTCTGCAATCTGGCAGCCGGGATGACGCGAAGTCCCTTGAGCCATGAGGAAGTGCAGGAGGCTGCGAAAAAGGCTTCCGCTGATTTTAAGAAACTTGTGTATGAATCCATACGCCATATGCGGGAAGATTTGGAAGAATTGGAATAGACAGGCGGGAGACTTTGGCGGATGAACGATTTGGAAGAGCTTGCAATCAATAAAGAGAAACTGATAACGCTCGCACTGGAGGCACGCGCGAAGGCTTATGCGCCTTATTCCCACTATGCGGTCGGGGCGGCGCTGGTGACGGCTGACGGCAGCGTCTATCAGGGCTGTAATATCGAGAACGCTTCCTACGGCGCGACGAACTGTGCCGAGAGGACGGCCATTTTCCGCGCCGTGTTCGACGGTCACAGACAGGTTGCCATGATAGCGATCGCGGGCGGTATGGAAGGTGAGGAACCGACCGACTATGCGTATCCCTGCGGTATCTGCAGACAGGTGCTGCAGGAGTTTGGAACGAAGGAACTGAGAGTGATCGTTGCAAAGAGCACGGAGGATTATAAAGAATACGGCTTTGAAGAATTACTGCCGTTTGGCTTCGGAGGAGAATCAATCAGATGAATATCAGACTGTACAATGCGAAGATCCTGACCATGGAGAAGAATAGAAGCATTTTTACCGGGGAAGTCTGGGTGAAGAATGATAAAATTGCCTATGTTGCAAAGAATGAGGAGCTGGAGAGTGACTGGGCAAAGGACATACCGAAGATTCACTGGGACATTGAGCTTGACTGTGAGGAAAACCTGCTGATGCCCGGCTTTAAGAATGCGCACACACACTCTGCCATGACCTTCTTACGCTCCTATGCGGATGATCTGCCCCTGCAGGACTGGCTGGAGAAAAAGGTGTTCCCCAATGAGGCGAAGCTTCAATATGATGATATTTATCAGCTGACCAGGCTGGCCATTCTGGAATACCTGCGCTCGGGTATCACTGCGATTTTTGATATGTATCTGATTCCGGACGCTGTCGCGGAGGCCTGCATGGATATGGGGATGCGCTGCGTGCTGACCAGCGGCCTGAATAAATACAATTCTTCGATCGAACAGATGGAAGAAGAGTATTTAAAGTGGAACAAAAAGAGCTCACTGATCAGTTATCAGTTGGGATTTCATGCAGAGTATACCTGCTCGGAGGAGCAGATCTACCGCGTCGCCCAGCTGGCGCATAAATACCATGCACCGGTCTATACCCATCTGGCTGAGACAAGGCGTGAGGTGGAGGAGTGCAAGGCGAGACATGGCATGACGCCTGCAGTTTACCTGGATACCATGGGAGTCTTCGACTTTGGCGGCGGCGGATTCCACTGTGTGCATATGACCAGGGAAGATATGGATGTACTGGTCAAAAACAGAATGTTTGCGATCACCAATCCCGCATCGAACTGTAAACTGGCAAGCGGCATAGCCCCGGTTGCCCGGATGGATGAGCGCAGGATTTCGGTTGCAATCGGAACCGACGGGCCGGCAAGCAATAACAGCCTGAACATGTTCCGCGAGATGTTCCTTGCGGCGACCCTGAGCAAAATCAGGGAAAATGATGCGGCAGGTCTGGATGCGCTCAGAGTGCTTCGCATGGCGACCGTTCACGGAGCGAAGGCGATGCGGCTGAACAAAGCTGATGTCCTCGCAAAGGGGAAGTTGGCCGATCTGGTTTTGATTGACCTGCATCAGCCGAATATGCAGCCGCTCAATCACATTGAGAAGAGTCTGGTCTACAGCGCGAATACTTCTGATGTGCTGATGACGATGGTCGGAGGCAGAATTCTGTATCGAAAGGGCGAATATAATGTCGGCGAGAGCGTGGAAACGATTTACAAACGGTGCAACGCAATCGTGCAGCGCATTATGGGTGACTAAATGGAATATTTACTGGCGTTTGGCGCCATTGCGTTATTTTTGGCCGGACTGGTGCTGGCGGAGGCCGTCAGAGCGCGCAGGCAGCGCAGAGAATTTATCGATAAAATCCGGAACGATTATCTGACTTTGAATGACAAGAAGTATTCTCCGGATCGTTTTGAGAGACTCAAAAGCTATTATGACAGACATCGGGACGGTATCCTGACAGACGAGATCACCTGGAACGATCTCGGGATGGACGAGCTGTTCAAACGGATGAACTATACGCTGTCCGCCTCCGGGGAGGAGTACCTGTACTACCTGCTGCATGACCTGAAGCAGGATCGGGGAGAGCTGGAGCGGTATGAACAGCTGATACAGTCGCTCGGAGCAGATACAGAGCTTCGGACTTCGCTGCAGTTTCGCTTCAGTCAGCTTGGGTATACCGGCAAGTATTCTCTGTATGATTATATCGAGAACCTGGATTATCTGGAAAACACTCCCGCGACGAAGCTTTACCTGATGAATCTGCTGTTCCTGCCTTTGGCAGCGATAGGGTTTTTCAATTTTTCCCTGTCCGTGATTCTGCTGGTGGCGTTTGTCATATACAAGATCGTGACATACTTCCGGTATAAGGGTGAGATTGACCCCTATATCACCAGCTTTGCCTATATCATCAGACTGCTTGTGTTGTGCGAGGATATTGAGAAGGATCTTGCACAGCACGAACTGCCGGCTGCGGAGGAAGTATTGGCAAGAATCCATAGAAACAGAAAAGCATTGGATGGGATGCGCCGCAATTCGTTCTGGATTATGTCGGGCACCAGAGGCAATGCCTCCGATATTGTGTCCGTGCTCTGTGATTATCTGCGCATGATTTTTCACCTGGATATTATCAAGTTCTTCTCCATGTTAAAGACCGTGCGGGCACACTTGCAGGAGCTGGACGGACTGATTACGGATACCGGTTATCTGGAAAGCGTATTGTCTGTCTGGATTTTCAGACAGTCGCTGGAGCACGGCTGGTGCGTGCCCCGGTTTGAAGACGATGCGGGAATTTCCGTCACGGAAGGATATCATCCGCTGTTAACCAAACCGGTCAACAATAGCATCAGTGCCGGGCGGGGCGTCCTGCTCACCGGCTCAAATGCCTCCGGCAAGTCCACCTTCCTGAAGATGGTTGCCATCAATGCGATACTGGCCCAGTCAATCAATACCTGTGCCGCGAAGGACTACCGCGGGGAGTTTTTCAGAGTGTATTCCTCCATGGCGCTTCGGGATGACATCAGCGGGGGAGACAGTTATTATATTGTGGAGATCAAGGCTTTGAAGCGCATACTGGATGCTGCCTCAGAGGAAGGCTGCAGGGTGCTGTGTTTTGTGGATGAGGTGCTTCGCGGGACCAATACCATTGAGAGAATCGCGGCGTCCGCACAGATTCTTCGTTCGCTTGGCGAAAATGTGCTCTGCTTTGCGGCAACACATGACATTGAGCTGACCTCTCTTCTGGACGATAAGTTTGACAATTATCATTTTGAAGAGGAGATCAATGAGGGCGATATTCACTTTAACTACCGTTTAAAGAACGGAAAGGCGACGACCAGGAACGCCATCAAGCTCCTTGAACTGATGGGCTATTCCCGGGAGATTATCGAGGAGGCGTCCGCGATGGCGGAGACCTTCCTGCGCACGGGTGCCTGGAATCAGCCTGTGGGAACTTGACGGAAAAAGTACGGATTGATATACTTGAAGTCAGATGTTTTGAGACTGTAAATTCAATAAATTCAGAAGGAAAGACGAGACAGAGGTAACGGATATGAGCAACTTAATTGAGTTTGGAAGAATGGTTTTGTCCTATGGGCTTTTGATGATCATCATTGTGGTGCTGATGGCACTGGGATTGTTCATCGGAATCAGGATGGCAGGGAGACGCAGCGCGAAGGCGCTGCAGGAGTCAGCCGAAGAAACCGGGGCGCCTGCTCCCGGTGAGGATGCATAACGGGTCACACGAAACCATTTCGGATACTTGAGGAGCGGGAAATGCCAAAAAGTGCAGGACAAAAACTGAAATTGCTGTATCTTGTCAAATATCTGACCGAAAATACCGATGAGAATCATCCTGCAAGCACGGCAGCGCTGATCTCTTATCTGGATTCGCAGGGCATCAGCTCGGAGCGAAAGAGTATTTATGATGATATTGCGAAGCTGACGGAGTTTGGCTACGACATCATCCAGGTACAGAGCCGTAGCGGAGGCGGTTATTATCTTGCAGCCAGAGAGTTTGAGCTGGCTGAGCTGAAGCTGCTGGTAGATGCGGTGCAAAGCTCGAGGTTTATCACGACCAGAAAGTCCAGGGAGCTGATCCGCAAGCTCGAGAAGCTTGCCGGCAAACATGACGCAGGGCAGCTGCAGCGTCAGGTCTATGTCTCGGGGCGCATAAAGACAGAGAACGAGAGCATTTACTATAATATTGACACGATCCACAGGGCGATTCAGGAAAACAGACAGATTTCCTTTCAGTATATGAACTGGAACCTGAAAAAGGAGCTCGTCTCCAGGGATGCGCAGCACAGAAAGGTCAGTCCCTGGGCCCTGATCTGGAAGGAAGAAAACTATTATCTGGCGGCATTTGACGCCGCCGATGAGAAGATCAAGCATTACAGAGTCGATAAGATGGGCCGCGTGAAGGTGCTGGATGAGGACAGAATCGGACGGGAATTTTATGACAGGGTCGATCCGGCTCTGTATACGAACCGGACCTTCGGGATGTTTGCGGGCAGAGAGGAAACCGTGTCGCTTGAGTTCTCAAAAAATCTGCTCGGCGTGGTCATTGACCGGTTCGGACGGGACTGCGATATCAGAAGCGTCTCGGAGGAACAGTGCCGTGTGAGGGCTAAGGTCGCCGTCAGCGGACAGTTTTTCGGATGGCTGTGCGGAATCGGGCCGGATATCAGGATCGTCTCCCCCGGGACAGTGAGCGATGAGTACAGAAACTGGCTTGTCAATATCTTAAATAAAATGTCACCCTAAAATTTTGAATGAATTTTGGGGTGATTTTTTGGTTATTATTTTTGCTGTGAGTGCGTTGACACGGATGGTGAATTTGAGATAGTATAGATTTACATTGGCACAATATATGGTTCAAACCAATCAAATCATACTATATTTTGTGGCTGAGAGACACAATATCTAGTGGCGGACTTTTCCGACGGGGAAGGAAAGCCTCGTTTATATCAGTATTTTACGGTTACGAAAAGGGGAGGAACTATGAGCAGTAATTTTGACCAGGTTTTAACAGAACATGCGGGCTCTTACAGCGAGGAATATGTACCGAAACGCCATGTGTATGTGATCAAGAAGGACGGCAGCAAGGAAGCGTTCAATGTACAGAAGGTGATCAACGCTGTCGGGAAAAGTGCATACAGAGCCCTGACGAAATTTACCGAGGAAGACGAAAGACATATCTGTAAGTATGTGGTCGACAAGGTGGATGAGCTGGATACGGATGAGATTCCGATTCCCATCATGCACAACATCGTGGAGAGCGCTCTGGAGCAGGTTAAGCCTTTGGTTGCGAAGAGCTACCGGGATTACCGCAACTATAAGCAGGACTTTGTCCGCATGCTGGATGATGTGTATAAGAAGAGCCAGTCCATCATGTACATCGGCGATAAAGAGAATGCCAACACCGACTCCGCTCTGGTCGCAACCAAGAGAAGTCTGATTTTCAATCAGCTCAATAAGGAGCTGTATCAGAAATTCTTCATGACGACCGAGGAGATCCAGGCCTGCCGTGACGGCTATATCTATGTGCACGACATGTCCGCCAGAAGAGATACCATGAACTGCTGTCTGTTTGATGTACAGAATGTCCTTTCCGGCGGCTTTGAGATGGGTAATGTCTGGTACAATGAGCCCAAATCTCTGGATGTTGCCTTCGATGTCATCGGCGATATCGTTTTGAGCGCTGCCAGCCAGCAGTACGGCGGATTTACCGTCCCCAGCGTCGATCTGATCCTCGAGCCTTACGCAGAGAAATCCTATAAAAAATATATTGAGAAATACACGCGCCTCGGCATCGACAGCGCGACTGCGGAAGCAGAGAGTTACGCGGATGTCGTGAGAGAGTTCGAACAGGGCTTCCAGGGCTGGGAGTATAAATTCAATACCGTTGGAAGCAGCCGCGGAGACTATCCCTTCATCACCGTGACCGCAGGAACCGGTACCGGCAAATTCGCGAAGCTGGCTACCATCACGATGTTGAATGTCAGAAGACGCGGACAGGGCAAGAAGGACTGCAAGAAGCCCGTTCTCTTCCCGAAGATCGTCTTTTTGTATGACGAGAATCTCCACGGACCCGGCAAGCCTCTTGAGGATGTGTTCGAGGCGGGCGTAAAATGCTCCGCGAAGACCATGTATCCCGACTGGCTGAGCCTGACCGGCAAGGGTTATGTTGCGAGCATGTACAAGCAGTACGGCAAGATCGTTTCCCCGATGGGCTGCCGTGCGTTCCTCTCTCCCTGGTATGAGAGAGGCGGCATGCATCCCGCAGATGACAAGGATGTGCCGGTATTCGTCGGCCGTTTCAACATCGGCGCAGTATCCCTGCATCTTCCCATGATTCTCGCAAAAGCGAGAAAAGAGGGCAGGGATTTCTATGAGGTGCTTGATTATTATCTCAACCTGATTCGTCAGCTTCACATTCGTACCTATGCGTACCTCGGTGAAATGCGCGCTTCCACGAACCCTCTGGCTTACTGTGAGGGCGGTTTCCTCGGCGGACATCTGAAGCTTTCCGATAAGATCAAGCCGCTGTTGAAGTCAGCAACCGCAAGCTTCGGCATCACGGCACTCAACGAGCTTCAGGAGCTCTACAACGGCAAGTCCCTTGTGGAGGACGGCAAATTTGCCCTTGAAGTACTCGAGTATATCAATGAACAGGTGGCGAAGTTCAAGGAGGAGGACGGCAATCTCTATGCCATCTACGGCACTCCCGCCGAAAACCTCTGCGGCCTTCAGGTGAAGCAGTTCCGTGAGCTTTACGGAATCATTGAGGGCGTATCCGACAGAGAATATGTCAGCAACAGCTTCCACTGTCATGTGACAGAGGACATCACCCCGATTCAGAAGCAGGATCTGGAGGACAGATTCTGGAACCTGAGCAACGGCGGTAAGATTCAGTATGTCAAGTATCCGATCGATTACAATATTGAGGCAATCAAGACGCTGATCCATCGTGCGATGGAGATGGGCTTCTACGAGGGTGTAAACCTTTCTCTTGCCTATTGTGATGACTGCGGACATCAGGAGCTGGAGATGGATGTCTGCCCGAAGTGCGGCAGCCGTAACCTGACCAAGATCGACCGCATGAACGGCTATCTTTCCTACTCCAGAGTACATGGTGATACCAGACTCAACGATGCCAAGATGGCAGAGATTGCTGAAAGGAAGTCAATGTAAGCTATGAGATATCATAATATAACAAAGGACGACATGCTCAACGGTGACGGCCTTCGCGTTGTGCTGTGGGTCGCAGGCTGCAATCACTGCTGCAGAAATTGTCAGAATCCCATCACCTGGGATCCGGACGGAGGTCTGCCTTTTGATGATGCCGCAAAGCAGGAGATTTTTGCACAGCTCGATAAAAATTACATCTCCGGTATCACTTTCTCCGGAGGAGACCCTCTGCATCCTGCGAACAGACTCGGCGTGCGAGAACTCATTCTAGAGATCAAAGAAAAGTATCCGAACAAGACCATCTGGCTCTACACCGGAGATTCCTGGGAGAACATTCTGTACTATCCCGTGATGAAATATATTGATGTGGTAGTCGACGGCGAGTTCAAGGACGAGCTCAAGGATGCCAAGCTTCTCTGGAAGGGAAGTGCAAACCAGCGTGTCATCGATGTCCAAAAGACCCTGGTCCAGCCTGACCCGCTCATTCCCGTGCTGCATTGCGCAGACTATGCCGACGCTTATAAGATCAGCGAGAAACCTTCCAACATCTGCGGATGTTGCGATTAAACCAATTCCCTTTTGGGGAATGCAAAAAAGGAAACCAGATGAAGAGAATAGCACAGTTTTACAAGGTGAGCATCGATAGATTTATCGAGGCGATGAAAGAGGAGTTCCCTCAGTATACGGAGGAGGATATCCGGGATATGTATGAGTCGCTTCTCCTTCCTGCGAGAGCAACGAAGGGCAGTGCCGGATATGATTTTTACGCACCGTTTTCCTTCTCTCTGCCTCCGGCAGCGACGATTAAGATCCCGACCGGCATCCGATGTCGGATCGACGACGGCTGGGTGCTGAAGATTTATCCCAGAAGCGGGCTTGGCTTCAAGTATCGTCTTCAGATGAACAATACCGTCGGAATCATTGACAGTGACTATTTTGAGTCCGACAATGAAGGGCATATCTTTATCAAGATGACCAACTGCTCCAACGAGGGCAAGACGGTAGAGGTCGCCCAGGGTACGGGATTTGCACAGGGCATCTTTTTAGAGTACGGCATCACCGTTGATGATGAGGCGGACGGTATCCGAAACGGTGGGTTCGGAAGCACCACGGCATAAGAGTTTTTCC
>JAEDDX010000031.1 GCA_016293615.1 Acetatifactor sp. | reverse complement strand
CTTATAAATAGGGTAAAATCTTCTTCATGTTCTTTACATTTGTTGCATCTGTCATTGCAGGTTTTCTGAGATTACGTTTATTCTTCGTAGTCTTCTTGGTTAAGATATGGCGCTTGTAAGCCTTACTTCTCTTAAGCTTTCCGGTTCCTGTCAGTTTAAAACGCTTTGCAGCAGCTCTGCTTGTCTTCATCTTGGGCATAACTTTATTCCTCCTAAACTTTGATTAATCTATTTTAACTTCAAGCACTAACGCTTCACAGTTAAAAACATGGTCATGCTTCTGCCCTCAACCTTGGGGGCTTTCTCAACTACGGCCACATCGGCCAGGCTCTCGGCGAACTCATCTAAGATGTGCTTGCTGGTATTCATATGCGCCATCTCACGGCCGCGGAAGCGCAGGGTCACTTTCACTCTGTCGCCCTTGGCGATGAACTTCTTCGCTGCGTTCACCTTGGTGTTGAGGTCGTTGGTATCGATGTTGGGAGTCAGACGAATCTCCTTAATCTCTACGATCTTCTGCTTCTTCTTTGCTTCTTTTTCTCTGCGCAGCTGTTCGTACTTGTATTTGCCGTAATCGACAATCTTACAAACAGGAGGCTTCGCTGTGGGAGCAATCTTAACAAGGTCAAGCTCTGCTTCCTCCGCAAGCTTCATTGCTTCTCTCGCAGACATGATACCCAACTGCTCACCGTTCTCACCGATCAAACGAATCTCTTTGTCCTTGATCTGCTCATTAATCATTAAATCGCTAATGGCCGTACCCTCCATAAAAAAAGTGGATAGCATAACTATCCACAAACTCACTTTCCCTGAAATCAAAGCAGTATTCTCTTAGAATACGGGAAACATCTGAACGCTTACCGACCCGATTGTCGTAAGGTGAGAGCGGATACTCTGCTTGCTACCGGTGTCCCTATGACACCTAAGACATAATAGCACACCAAACCCGCCTTGTCAACAGGAGTTTTTCACTTTTCCCGCTTTTATGTATGCGGCGGTCCGAAGACCACCGCACCGCTATCGTTGCACATTCCTATTTTTCCGTGAATGTGGCGCAGGATGTCTCGTGACAGTCACATGCACCGCAGCCGTTGATATCTACATGCTCGGCCAGACACTTGTAGTTGGAATTGTAGACACAGTGTCCTGCCTCGCAGTCGATACTGATTTGTTTGCTGGGATGGTCAAGCGCACTCTTGAAGGAATCCTCCTTCGCCCGCGCGAAGCTCTCACAACAGGTCTCCTGGCAGGAGCATGCATTCTTGCCTCCGACCATGATATCTCCCTTGCTGCAAAGCTTGTCCTTGTTATAGGTGCAATTTTCCACCGTACATTTTAAATCTGCCATATTTTCCTCCAATCCGCTGCCCTGAAAACAGTCTGTATTCGCAGCGACTCACAGACCTGTTTTCAGTATGGGCGCAAATCGGAGTTTTTATGCAGCGATTCAGAGTCTCTTCGATTTTTGATTGATTTCTGAATCGAACTTTTTTTATTCCTGAGGTACTTCCCTGCGAATCTCCTTGGTACGGATCTCTTCGCAGATCTGGCTGATGAACTCAGACAGGGGCTTCTGTCCCTCATCGCCGAGGAAACGGCTTCTCACGGAAACAACGCCTTCCTCCTCTTCCTTCTGTCCTACCACCAGCATATAAGGAAGCTTGTCAAGTCTCGCCTCTCTGATCTTGTAGCCGATCTTCTCGGAGCGGCCGTCAACGGTTGCGCGGACGCCGTTCTTCTTGAGTTGTGCCGCAACCTTGTCAGCATACTCTGCGAACTTCTCGGAAATAGGGAGAACACGAACCTGCTCGGGGCACAGCCAGGTAGGGAATTTGCCTTCATACTTTTCGGTCAGCCATGCAAGGGTTCTCTCATAGCAGCCCATGGAGGTTCTGTGAATAATATAAGGACGAACCTTGTCGCCGTTCTGGTCAATATAATACATATCAAACTGCTCGGCAAGGAGAGCATCCCACTGAACGGTGATCATGGTATCCTCTTTGCCATATACATTTTTCGCATTGATATCGACCTTGGGGCCGTAGAATGCAGCTTCTCCCTCCGCCTCGTAGAACGGAATGTTCAACTCGGTCAGAATACTTCTGATATGGCCCTGGGTCTCCTCCCATACTTCGGGTTCTCCGATGTACTTCTCACGGTTGTTGGGATCCCACTTGGACAGACGGAAAGTCACATCCTCCATCACGCCCAGTGTCTCCAGACAATGCTTCGCCAATGCCAGACAGCCCTTGAATTCATCCACCATCTGGTCGGGTCTGACAATCAGATGACCCTCGGAAATGGTAAACTGGCGCACGCGGGTAAGGCCGTGCATTTCGCCGGAATCCTCGTTTCGAAACAGTGTGGAGGTCTCACTGTATCTGCAGGGCAGATCACGGTAGGACTTCTGGCTGGCCTTATAGATATAGTACTGGAAAGGACAGGTCATGGGACGCAGCGCAAATACTTCCTTGTCCTTCTCCTCGTCGCCGAATACGAACATTCCTTCCTTATAGTGATCCCAGTGTCCGGAAATCTTGTAGAGGTCGCTCTTTGCTATCAAAGGAGTCTTCGTGCGCATATAGCCCCACTCATTATCCTCAAGGTCTTCGATCCATCTCTGCATGGTCTGGATGATCTTGGCACCCTTAGGCATCAGAAGCGGCAGTCCCTGACCGATGACATCCACTGTGGTAAACAGCTCCATCTCGCGTCCGAGCTTATTATGGTCGCGGTTTTTAACATTCTCCCAGTAAGCCAGGTACTCCTCGAGCTCTTCTTTCTTATTGAAGGCCGTTCCGTAGATACGCTGCAGCTGGGCCTTGTCGGAATCGCCATGCCAGTAAGCCATGGAGGAAGAAGTCAGCTTAAATGCCTTGATTCCCTTGGTGCTCATCAGGTGAGGGCCTGCGCACAGATCGGTGAATTCGCCCTGGCTGTAGAAGGAGATCTCTGCGTCCGCAGGAAGATCCTGAATCAGCTCAACCTTGTAGGGCTCGCCCTTCTCTTCCATGAAACGGACTGCCTCATCGCGGGAAAGGGTAAACTTCTCAAGCTTGGCACCCTTCTTGATGATCTTCTTCATCTCTGCCTCCAATGCATCCAGATCCTCTCTGGAGAAAGGCGCATGGTCAAAGTCATAGTAAAAACCGGTGTCAATACTGGGTCCGATGGTAAGCTTCGCATCGGGGAACAGATTTTTGACAGCCTCAGCCAGCACATGGGAAGCGGTGTGGCGAATGGTAGCAAGGCCCTCCGGATCGGCTGCGGTGCAGATCTGCAGCTCGCAGTCTTTGCTGACTTCGGTTCTCAAATCAACAACCTCGCCGTTTACCTTGGCACAGCAGGCCGCGCGGGCAAGGCCTTCGCTGATGTCATATGCAATGTCAATGATACGTTTGCTCTCGGAATACTCTTTTACGGAGCCATCTTTCAATGTGATCTTCATGTCTCTTCTTCCTCTCTTTCTTTGCTTTCTTATAAAAACAATACAAAAAGTCCCCTGCAATATTCACTATTGCAAGGGACGTAAGATACGCGGTTCCACCCTCGTTGCAGAAATCATCTGCCGCTTCATTTGCTCGTAACGGGAGCCTCCGTGCCGTATTAAGGCCGCTCCGAGATGGTCTTCGAAATCTCCCCTGACAAACCGCTTTCAGCACCTTTCGGGCGGTTCTCTCTGGGACCGGGGTACGATCCTACTCTTCTCATCAACGCTTTGGAATATCAATTGCCTGAGACTTATGATTTCCTATCATAGCTCTTTTTATCGTGAAAGTAAAGTACTTTTTTCAGAAAAAACGTCCCGGAAACCTGTGCCTCCTTTGCAGCGGTCTTCGGACAACAGTCCTTCAAACAGTTCCGGCACACCCGACGGTCTTTGGCCGATCAGTCCTCGTTCTGCATGCGGCTTAGCTTTGCGGCCTGGTCGGCTGCGATGCACGCATCCAATATCTCCTGGATGTCGCCGTTCATGATCTTGTCAAGCTTGTAAAGGGTCAGGCCGATACGATGGTCGGTCACGCGGCCCTGCGGGAAGTTGTAGGTACGGATCTTCTCGGAACGGTCACCCGTACCGATCTGGCTTCGTCTCATCTCCGCCTCCGCGTCGTGTCTCTGCTGCTGCTCGATATCATAGAGCTTTGCCTTCAGAAGGGCAAATGCTTTTGCCTTGTTCTGCAGCTGGGACTTCTCGGTCTGGCTGTACACCACGATACCGGTGGGATAATGGGTCAGTCGGACTGCGGAGTCTGTGGTATTGACACACTGTCCGCCGTTGCCGGATGCACGCATGACATCGATGCGGATATCCTTATCTTCAATGACGATATCAATGTCCTCGTCCACCTCGGGCATGACCGCCACGCTGATGGTGGAGGTGTGGATACGCCCGCCGCTCTCGGTCTCGGGGACACGCTGTACACGGTGCACACCGCTCTCGTACTTCATCACGGAATAGGCACCCTGACCGTTGATCATGAACTGTACTTCCTTCATACCGCCGATGCCGATCTCATCCACATTCATGGTTTCCACCTTCCAGCGGCGTCCTTCCGCATAATGTACATACATACGGTAGATTTCCGCAGCGAACAATGCAGCCTCGTCTCCGCCGGCACCTGCACGGATCTCCACGATGACATTCTTCTCATCGTTGGGGTCCTTGGGAAGGAGAAGGATCTTCATCTCCTGCTCCAGCTCCTCCGCGCGGTCCTTGCTCTCATTCAGGGTCTCCTTGATCATTTCACGCATTTCATCGTCCTTTTCCTCCTCCAGCATTGCCAGAGAGTCCTCGATGTCCTGCTTACACTTTTTATACTCTGTATATGCCTCCACGATAGGGGTCAGGTCGCTTTGTTCCTTCATCAGCTTGCGGAAGCGCTCCTGATTGTTGGTGACCGTCGGCTCATGAAGTTCTCCCATGATCTCCTCGTATCGGATCAGCAAATCCTCCAGTTTATCAAACATATCTATCACTCTTTCTGCCTGTCAGGCTTCAAATCCAAGGGTTCCGAACACCACTCTGTCCAGTCCCCCGTAATCTTTCTTCACTTCGACCGCAAGGAAACCTGCCTGCTCCATCAGGGTCTTCACAGCCTCACCCTGATCATAACCGATTTCAAAAAAGAGCATACCGCCCTTTTTCAGATTCCGTTTGCAGTCATTCACGATCCTTCTGTAAAAAAACAGACCGTCCTCCGTACCGTCCAGCGCCATTCTCGGCTCGTGGTCGCGCACCTCCGGCATCAGGGTTTCAATCTCCTTCGTCGCGATATAGGGCGGATTGGAGACCACAATGTCGAATCTCCCGTCCACGCTCTCAAATAGGTCGCTGTGTACAAACTGCGCTGCCCCGGGATTTCGAAGCAGTCTCCCGGCGTTGCTCCTTGCAACCGCAAGCGCTTTCTCGGAAAGGTCCGCGCCCGTCCCTTCGCAGTCATTGGAATACTGCAGCAGACTGATCAGAATACAGCCGGACCCGGTACACATATCGCAAACGGTCATACCGTCGTGGAGATTGCCCAGCACTTCCTCCACCAGGATCTCCGTATCCTGTCTGGGAATCAGCACGGATTCATTGACCGTAAACTCCAGTCCCATGAAATCCTGTACGCCGGTGATGTACTGGAGCGGAATTCTCTCTGCCCGTCTGGCGATCCGTTCCAGATACGCTTTTTCTTCTTCTGCGGAAACGGGTCTGTCCGCATGAACCAGCAGCGTATTCCGGTCGGTTCCGCAGACTGCCTCCAGCAAAAGCCTCGCATCCAGCGCCGCCTCTTCGATCCGGGCATCCGCTAAGGTATTTTTTCCCTGCTCGTAAAGTTCTTTGTAATTCATGCTTCTTCTTTGGGTTGTCCGTCGACAGGCTCTGTTTCCTCCTCAGCCTGCACGGCGTCGTCCGCCCGGTTCTCCTTCAAAGCTGTGTCCTCATATCCGTAGTGTTCCTGCAGAAAAGCCTTCCAGTCAAACACTGCTTCAACCGCAACGATGGCAACCTTTACCATGTCCTCGTCGGGTTCCTTGGTCGTCAGTCTCTGGATGAGCATTCCGGGAGCGGAAATGATGCGTATCAGAATATTGTCGCTCTTTCCTGCCAGTCGGATGATCTCATAGGAGATGCCGGCTACCACAGGCATCAGGAGAATCCGCAGCACAACTCTCTCCACAGGGTTCTCCACGCGGATGAAGAAAAACAGAATAATGCTCACAATCAGGACAAAGAAGATAAAGCTGGTACCGCATCTTTTGTGCAGTCTGGAGCTTCTCATGACATTGTCCACGGTGAGCGGTCTGCCTCTTTCGATACAGTTGATACACTTGTGCTCAGCGCCGTGATAACGGTACAGTCTTCTGATATCCTTCATCAGGCTGATACCGACTACATATAAGAGGAAAATTCCCAGCCGGATCACACCTTCGATGATTGCAAGCAGGGATGTGTTTCTGACAGATTCCCGGCACAGGGAAGACAGATAGTAAGGCAGCACAATAAACAGGCCGACAGCCAGCGCAACGGACAGCATTGTCACGAAGCCGGACAGAAGCTTCTCCTTCTTCGGATCGGTGGGTTCGTTTGCTTCCTCTTCATAGAAGGAAGCGGAATAGTTCAGGCACTTCATGCCAAGCACGAGGGAATCGACAAAATTGAAAATACCCCGTATAAAAGGTATCGTTCTGGCCCCGGCCATGTTCCTGCCGTCCTGATACTCCTCGACATCGACGGCAATCTCACCGTCCGGCTTGCGCACTGCCACCGCATATTTATCTTTATTTTTCATCATGATGCCTTCCAGAACGGCCTGTCCGCCGATGCCGGAATAGCACTTGCTCTGTTTCGTTGCCATAGGGTTACCTCCCCGATTTTTGACTGAACTGAAAAAAAGGTTGAGATACAAGCACCTCAACCTTTGTCTTACAACTCTTATTTAACGCCGTATTTTCTGTTGAACTTCTCAATACGTCCATCGGCTCTCGCGGTCTTCTGCTGGCCGGTGTAGAATGAGTGGCACTTGGAGCAAACTTCAACATGGATTTCAGGCTTGGTAGAACCGGTTACAAAAGTGTTGCCGCAGTTGCAGGTTACAGTTGCCTGATAGTAGTTAGGATGGATTCCTTCTTTCATCTCTTTCACCTCTCTATAATCATTGTGTTATTGTTTTGTTCTCATCCGCACTGCTTATGGAACCACAAACAGCGAGGTTATTGTAACATAAGCATTTGAAGCTTGCAAGTCTTATTTTCGTAAAAAAGAGATATTTTTCTAGATAAATTTGTTCTTTTTGACTGTCTGGACAAATTCATTGTTGTTTCGGGTTTTGGAGAAGAGGTCTAGGATTCTGTCTGTAGCCTCGTCCGGTTTCAGTCCGTTGAGTGCCTTTCGCATGATATTGATAGCCTCAAGCTCATCGGTGCTAAGCAGCAGATCCTCCCGTCTGGTTCCGGATTTTGCCAGGTCGATCGCAGGGAAAATACGCTTTTCGGAGAGCTTTCTGTCCAGCACCAGTTCCATGTTGCCGGTGCCCTTGAATTCCTCGTAAACCACATCATCCATCTTGCTGCCGGTCTCTACCAGCGCTGTCGCAAGAATGGTCAGGCTGCCGCCCTCACGCATGTTGCGGGCTGCACCGAAGAATCTCTTCGGCATATGAAGCGCCGCGGGATCCAGTCCGCCGGAAAGGGTTCTGCCGCTGGGGGTAACCACAAGATTGTACGCTCTGGTCAGTCTGGTGATGCTGTCGAGCAGAATGACGACATCGTTTTTGTGCTCCACGAGTCGCTTTGCCCGCTCGATTGCCATCTCGGACACCCGTTTGTGATGCTCGGGCAGTTCATCGAAGGTGGAATGGATGACCTCCACATTTTCACCGTGAATGGCTTCCATAATATCGGTGACTTCCTCCGGGCGCTCATCGATCAGAAGAATCAGCATATGCATCTTGGGATTGGAGCGCAGAATGGACTTCGCCACTTCTTTCAGCAGGGTCGTCTTACCGGCCTTGGGAGGAGACACGATCATACCTCTCTGTCCCTTGCCGACAGGGCTGAGCAAATCCATGGCACGCATGGCAATGCTGCACCCCGGCATCTCGAGTTTGATCCGCTCATTGGGGAAAATCGGGGTCATATCCTCGAAGGAAGGTCTCTTGACCGCCTCCTCTGTGGAGTAGCCGTTGATGGAGCGGATAAACAATAAGGCGCTGAACTTCTCCTGCTGCGTCTTGACTCTCTTGTTTCCTCTTAAAATATCGCCCGTCTTCAGGCCGAAGCGCCGGATCTGGCTGGGTGCCACATAGACATCATTCTCGCCGGGCAGGAAATTCGCACACCGAATAAAGCCATAACCATCCGGCATGACCTCCAGAATACCGCCTGCCTCTTCCCCGCTGTCAAGCTCTCTGGGATAGGATTTCTCATCATATACGTCGTTGGCGCGCACAGGTCTCGGTGCAGGCACACCCTCCGCCTGGGGTCTGGTATTTCCCGCCTGCGGTCTTGCGCTCTCTGCCTGGGGTCTTGTGCCCTCTGCCTGTGGTCTTGCGCTCTCTGTCTGCGGTCTTGCGCTCTCTGTCTGGGGTCTTGTGTTCTCCGTCTGCGGTCTTGCGCTCTCCGTCTGCGGTCTTGCGCTCTCTGTCTGGGGTCTTGTGTTCTCCGTCTGGGGTCTTGTGTTCTCCGCCTGCTTCACTCTCTCATCTTCGGCGAGCATTGCCTCCACCAGTTCTGCCTTCTTCATGCCGGAAATTCCCTGCAAACCGCGCACTTTTGCAAGTTCTCTGAGCTGTGCCACCGCAAGGGATTCATATTTTTCTCTCATAACTATACAGACCTCTTTCCTCCGGGCAGGTATCTGTCGGAATCTGACCGGGCATCCGCTGATTCAGTGTCAGACATTCATTCGACTGACGATCTCGATAACATTGTCTTACGTGGGAAAACATGATAGATAGTACGAAATGTGTTCTTATCGGGACCGGAATGTCCCATGCGACACTAAGTATACTATATTTTCCCCAAAATAGGAAGAGCAAAAATCAAAACTTGCGTAAATCTTGCTATTGCGAACCCCGGCGAATTATTATATGATGATAACGTTATTGAATGTATGACAGAAAAGAGGTATTCGAATGACAACCAGTGAAAAAGCATTGATGATGCACGAACAGTGGAACGGCAAACTTGAAACCGTTTCCAAGACTCCCGTGAAATCCCGCGAAGACCTGGCTATCGCCTACACTCCCGGTGTGGCAGAGCCCTGCAAGGTAATCGCCAAGGATCCGGAGGCCGCTTACAAATATACCATGAAAGCCAACACCGTTGCCGTCGTTTCCGACGGAAGCGCCGTTCTGGGGCTCGGCAATATCGGTCCTCACGCCGCCATGCCTGTCATGGAGGGAAAGGCTGTTCTGTTCAAGGAATTCGGAGGCGTCAACGCTGTTCCCATCTGCCTTGACACACAGGATACGGAGGAAATCATCAAGGCCGTTACCTGGCTTGCGCCGGGATTCGGCGGCATCAATTTGGAGGACATCAGCGCTCCCAGATGCTTTGAGATCGAAGAGCGTCTGAAAGCCACACTGGATATTCCGGTATTTCATGACGACCAGCACGGTACTGCCATTGTCGTTCTGGCAGGTATCATCAACGCCTTGAAGGTAGTGGGCAAGAAAAAGGAAGACTGCCGTGTTGTTGTCAACGGTGCGGGAAGCGCAGGCGTTGCCATCACCAAGCTTCTTCTGACCTATGGTTTCCCCAATATCATCATGTGCGACAAGGTTGGCATCGTCTCCAAAAAAACCGAGGGGCTGAACTGGATGCAACAGAAAATGACCGAGGTTACCAACCTTGCAGGAGAGACCGGTACTCTGGCTGATGCGCTGAAGGGTGCTGATATCTTCGTCGGTGTATCCGCCCCCAATATTGTCACTCCCGAGATGGTCGCATCCATGAACCATGATGCAATTCTCTTCGCAATGGCGAACCCTGTTCCCGAGATCATGCCTGATGTTGCCAAGGCTGCCGGCGCCCGCGTGGTAGGAACCGGACGCAGCGATTTCCCGAATCAGGTCAACAATGTGGTGGCCTTCCCCGGCATCTTCAAGGGCGCGCTGGAAGGCAGGGCAACTCAGATCACCGAGGAGATGAAGCTTGCGGCTGCGATTGCCATCGCCGGCCTCGTTCCCGAGGAAGAACTGAACGAAGACAACATCATGCCCGAAGCTTTCAATCCTGCCGTTGCAGATCTTGTCGCTGAGGCCGTGAAATCTCACATCCGATGAGCATGACGAATACCGACTGGCATAACAGGCCCTACTACACGCTGGACGCCTGGTGCAAAAATCAGTTTCACTACAAATGTTACAAAGTAGCCCTGAATGCCCATATGAACTGCCCCAACCGGGACGGGTCCATCGGCACTCGGGGCTGTATCTTCTGCAGCGAGGGCGGAAGCGGCGAGTTTGCCGTGGACATCCGCGGTCTGGATATTCAGAAGCAGCTGAATGAAGGGATCCGCCGCATTGCCGGCAAGCTGCCTGACACATCGTTTGAGAAGCCTTGCATCATTGCTTATTTTCAGGCGTATACGAACACCTATGCTCCCCTGCCCTACCTCAAGGAGGTTTTTACGGAAGCGCTCTCCTGTCCTATGGTCTTAGGAATCTCCGTCGCGACCAGACCGGACTGCCTTCCCGGGGAAGTCATCGGACTGTTATCCGCGCTGAAGGAAGCTTTTCCGGAGAAGTTTATCTGGATCGAGCTGGGCCTTCAGACCATACACGGGCAGACTGCCGCATATATCAGAAGAGGGTATCCCCTCTCCTGCTTCGAGACAGCCTGCAGAGCGCTTTCCCTCGCACGGATCCCCACGATCGTCCATGTCATCCTGGGGCTTCCGAATGAGACAAGGGAACAGATGTATGAAACCGTCCGCTACGTAAACGCTATCCGTCCGTTCGGCGTCAAATTCCAGCTTCTGCATGTTTTGGCAGGGACGGATCTTGCGGCTGATTATGCCGCCGGGCAGTTTCAAACGCTGACGAAGGAAGCCTATCTGGACATCGTGATCCGCTGTCTGGAGCTTCTCTCTCCCGAGATTACCGTACACCGGGTGACGGGCGACGGGCCGAAGGACATTCTGATCGCGCCGGACTGGAGTCGCAATAAAAAAGATGTGCTGAACTCTCTTCACGCTTTGATGAAGGAGCGGCACACCCATCAGGGACTTTCCTACCAGGAACCGAGTCCACAGTATAGTGAGGATAACCATGTTACAGGATCCATTGACACTCTATAAATTAATCGTCTTATATATGCTAAACCGCGTCAACTTCCCGATGACCACAGCGCAGGTCAGCGACTTTATTCTGGGCAAGGATTATACAAATTTCCTGACTCTGCAGCAGGTGATCAATGAACTCAACGAGGCCGGGCTCATCTCCTCGGAAACCATCCGCAACAGGACGCATCTTTCCCTCACAGACGAGGGCCGGGAGACGCTGCAGTACTTCGAGAACCGCATCAGCGATACCATCAAGCAGGAGATCAACACCTACTTTTCCGAGAATGAATACAGCCTTAGAAACGAAGTCTCCGTACTCGGAGATTACTACAAATCCACCTCAGGGGAATACGAGGCGCATCTGGTTGCAAAGGACAGAGGCATTGTCTTAGTCGACATCACCCTGTCCGTCCCGACGGAGGAAACTGCCGCTGCCATCTGCGACAACTGGCAGAAGAAAAACCAATCGATCTACCAATTATTGATCCGAGAGCTGTTTTAGCCCTCGGATTCTTTTCTTTTTCTCTCTTCTTCCTTGATTCTCTTCATGTGTTCTCTGATTTTCGCCTCATACCCGTTTCCGGAGGGCTTATAGAACTCCGTTCCGTTCAGCTCATAGGGCAGATACTGCTGCTCTACATAATTGTTGGGATAGGCATGGGCATAGAGATATCCCGTACCGTGCCCCAGCTTTGCCGCCCCCTTGTAATGTGCATCCTGCAAATGGGTGGGAATCGGAAGATTGCCGGTTCTCTCGACCGTCTGCATTGCCTGTTCGATTGCAACGCAGCTGGCGTTGCTCTTGGGTGCACTCGCCACATAGGCCGCCGCCTGTGAAAGGATGATCTGCGCCTCCGGCATACCGATCCGCTCTACCGCGAGGGAGGCATTGGTTGCCACCACAAGAGCCTGCGGGTCTGCATTTCCCACATCCTCGGCTGCACAGATCATGATTCTTCTTGCGATAAACGCCACCTGTTCTCCCGCATACAGCATTCTTGCCAGATAATAAACTGCCGCATCCGGGTCTGATCCTCTCATACTCTTAATAAACGCGGAGATGGTGTCGTAATGATTGTCCCCGGTCTTGTCATAGCGAATCACGCGCTTCTGGATGCATTCCTGCGCCACATCGAGGGTCAGATGAATCCTTCCGTCCTCACTTCTGTTCGTCGTCATGATGCCAAGCTCCACCGCATTCAGGGCGTGTCTTGCATCACCGCCCGACAGATCCGCCAGAAACTCTAAGGCATCCTCCTCTATCACCGCATTGTAGGAGCCCATACCGCGCTCCGTGTCATACACAGCCTTGCGGATCAGATCCTTGATGCCCTCTATGGGAATGGGCTTCAGTTCAAAAATGATGGATCTGGAGATCAGAGCTCCGTTTACCTCAAAGTAGGGATTCTCGGTGGTCGCTCCGATCAGTATCAGGGTGCCGTCCTCCACGAAAGGAAGCAGGTAATCCTGCTGACTCTTGTTAAAGCGGTGTATCTCATCGATGAACAATATGGTCCGTTTTCCGTACATTCCCTGCAGATCCTTGGCCTTTGCGACCACTTCTTCCATGTCCTTCTTGCCGGCCACGGTTGCATTGATCTGGGTAAACTCCGCACTGGTCGTATTGGCGATCACCTTGGCAAGGGTCGTCTTGCCCGTTCCGGGCGGTCCGTAGAAAATAACGGAGCTGACCTTGTCCGCCAGAATGGCGCGATATAATAACTTATCTTTTCCCAGAATATGCTCCTGTCCGACAACCTCATCCAGCTTTCTGGGACGCATTCTTGCCGCCAGAGGGGATTCCTTCTCCATATTGGAGGAACGCATATAATCAAATAAATCCATATGTGATATTCCTATCTGTTTTGTTTCCGTGATGTGAACTCTCCGCTCGGGCACACGGTTTTGAAAGAATTATTTCAATGACACCTGGTTCTCGTGTACCGTCACCGTGGGCAGGCTTCTTAAGAAACTGGAAATCCGGCTGAAGCCGAACTGTCTGAAATCCAGCTGCTTGTATTTCTTGTGAAGCTCGTCGTTCAGGGTAGAAAGATTATCGATCACTCCGCCGTTTTCCCGAATCATATCGCAGATCTCGCATTCCAGCTCGTCCTTGGTCAGAATCGATTTGCGTTCCACATAATTCTGCTTGTTGATCTTCTTGATCTCCAGGTCGACAAACTCCTGTGTTACCATCGTACTGAGCTTCGCGTAGCCATAGTTTCTGACATCAAAATCGGGGAATCTGTCACAGAGACGACTTCCGATGACGGCGAGGTCGATGCGTCCGGCATTTTCGTTGATGAGCGCCAGAATCGCGGCATGGATCTCCTTGACGGAAGTCACATTCTGCTCCTCCGTCTCGATCGTAAGATGCCCGCTTTCCTCGTTTGCCTTATTCTGCTCCGCGACAAGATTCAGGTGCACAAATCTGTTGCAGGCTCTGGTGAGCGCCTGCGGCGTCTTGGACTCTCCCATCCCCAGCACAAACATGCTCTCCTCGCGCAGGCGCATGGCCAGTCTCGTGAAATCGCTGTCACTGGTCACCAGGCAGAAGCCCTGCACCTTGTTCTTATACAGGATGTCCATCGCGTCGATCACCATCGCCATGTCGGTCGCATTCTTGCCGGAGGTATAGGAAAACTGCTGTACGGGCATGATGGAATACTCTAACAGCACTCCCTCGCTCCAGCCGTTTCCCTTCGACCAGTTTCCGTAGATTCTGCGATATGTCGAAGACCCAAATTTGTCCAACTCCTCAAAAATGGTTGCCGCATATTTGGAGCTGATGTTGTCCGCATCGATCAGCACCGCAAACTGCATTCTCTCGCCGGATATCATGTCCTTTATTTCGCTCATAATCTCTCTCTTTCTTCGTCACCTTCGGGCCGTCTGGTTTCTTACAATTCCTTCGGTTAAAAAAAACGGACTTCCCGTCCTTTGACCCGTATCTGTCGCTGCGCACATTATACCATACAAAGGCTTTTTTTTCCATGCAATCTTCATTTTTTTCTCTCTTTTCAGGATTGGGTTCCGCATGTTTAAATGTGTCTTTTGTCACGGCGTTTATTCAAACATCAGCTCTTCCACCGTGACGAAGGTGTATCCCTTCTGTGTCAGGGCATCCACAATCTGCAGGGCTGCGTCCACGGATGTACTGTAATAGTCGTGCATCAGGATGACATCATTCTCGCCGGCTGCCCGAAGCACCTTTCTCACAATGCGCTCCGCGCTTTTCGTGTTCCAATCCACCGGATCCACGGTCCAGAGCACCGGAAACATATTCAGCTCCTTTTCAAACGCTTTGTCCCAGGAGCCGTACGGCGGGCGCACGAATTCTACCTCTTCTCCGGTAATCTCCTCGATGATATCGTTCGTCCGGATCAGCTCCTCCCTGAATGCGGAGCGGTTTGACCGGGTCAACTGCATATGACTGTAGGTATGATTGCCGATCAGGTGCCCTTCCTCCTGCATCCGCCGAATCAAATCAGGATACATCTGCGCATGTTCGCCTGTCACGAAGAAGGTCACTCTCACGTCCCGTTCCTGCAGACCGTCCAGAAGCTGCTCCGTGTACAGCGGGTGGGGGCCGTCGTCAAAGGTCAGCGCAATCTTCTTAGGCTCGACATCCGAAGGGCTTTCCTGCCACCGTGCCGGGTCGGCGTCCGCCGGTGCCGTCACCACCACCGCCTTTTTCGTCTGCGTTCCCCTGTCCTCCCACAAACCAAAAAGCAGCAATCCCACCACCAGATCAAAGGTCAGGATTGCTGCCGTTATCATTCTCATATCGATCTTTCTACCCGCTTTTTTGTCTCTTGCAACACTATATGCCGGGGGTTCGTCAGGTATGCGTCAGGGAAAAATGCTTCAAATAGCAGTCATTAAAATGCGTATCCTCCGCCAGATTGATACATTCCACCGTCGCCGCGATGCGCTCCAAAGCCTGCGCACATGCCGCAAATGCTTCCTGCCCTTCTTCCTCGCAAAGACTTGCGCAAGATGCCTGCCCCTGCGCGCACGCACTGTCCGGTACGGTCATCTGTCTGCCTGCTTTCCGGGCTCCTGCCAAAGCGGTATTGCCTCCCGCAAAAGCCTTCTTGGCCAGTTTGCCGGGAATCAGTCCGATCTCTGCCGCATCTGAAGGATTCAGATAATACCCGAAGCCTCCGGCCAGGATCACGCGGTCCACCCGGTCTGCGGTAATCCCGTACCGCTCCAGCAGAATATCGATTCCGGCTGCGATGGCAGCCTTCGCCATCTGTACGGCACGCACTGCCTCCTTCGTGACGCGCACGTTTCCGACGCGGATCCCCGTCTCAAACCAGGGTTCAGCCAATAGCCCCGTCTCATCCAGCAGGTTCTCCCTTCTGAGCGAAGCAAGAAAGGACACCATGTCTGCGCCCCAGATTCCCTTGCTCGCACCGCCTTCAAAAGCCGGTCCGGCTGCCGTCGCACAGGCAAGACATTTCCTGCAATTGCCCAGCACGATCTCTCCGTTTGTGCCAAGGTCCACCAAAAGGGTGATTTCCTCCTTCTGCACCAGGTCCAGCGCATAGATACCTGCGGTGATGTCACCTCCCACAAAGGCGGAAACCGGAGGAAACAGCAGACAGGGAACGCCGGCTATCACGGTCCTTGCGGTCTCCCGATGGCTGACCGTAAACGGTGCCTGCCCCAGTCCGCTCACATCCCAGCCCATAAAAAGATGGCTCATGGTCGTGTTGGCTGCAACGACTGCAAACAGGCTTGCTCCGGCCGGCAGTTTTTCCCGGAAGCGTACCAGACCTTTTTCCGTCACATCCCGGATCAGGCTCTGCATCCGGTCTGCTGCCCCCTTGTTTGCCGCAGTGATTCTGGAGAGTACATCCGCCCCGTACTCTGTCTGCGGATTCACCGTCACATAGCGGTCCAAAACCTTTCCCACGCCGTCATACAGCAGCATGGCGACCGTCGTTGTGCCGATATCGATCGCAGCCAGGAAAGTATTCGGGGGCGCGCAGGCTGTCTGTTTTGTCTGTGTGTTCTGAAATTCATCCGTCAGTACATGTACTCTGTTCAAAGCCTGCCCCGTGCTGCCCACGCCCGGGCACAGTCCGCAGCCGGTACAGACCTGACAGCGAAGTCCCTTTTTTGCTTTCGTCAAACTGCCGTCCCTCCTCTCCGATATCACATCCGCATTCTAAGAACGGATGTGTAACACATGCCTTACACATCCGTCCATCCTTGTCATCTCACACAAAGCGGTTCTGCTCTGCGTTATAATGATAATCAATCGTTTCCAGTCTGGAAACAAGCTCCGCCTGATCGACATCCAGGTCGTCGCACAGTGCCTCAAGGCTCTTGTAATAATCCCTCAGCTTCAGATTCACAAAGCTAAGCAGCATCACAGGATCATTCGGTATCATACATTAATTCTTCCCTTCTTTGACCGTTCCGACCAGCTCCTCATTCTGCACATCAATGACGATCACATCATTCATGTGCACTCTGTCTTCCAGAATCATCTTCGCTGCCATCGTCTCCACATACTTTTGTATGAAACGCCTGATGGGACGGGCGCCGAACACAGGGTCGTACGCATGCTCCACCACATAATTCATCGCCGCATCGGTCAACTCCAGCTGCATGTCACGGTCGGCAAGCCTGCCGTTCAATTCAGCAACGATCAATGTAACGATACCACTGATGTTCTCCTTCGTCAACGGTTTGAACAGAACTGTCTCGTCCAGTCGGTTTAAGAACTCCGGCCTGAAATGTCCGCGCAGATCAGCCATGACAGCCGCTTCCGCCTCCGGTCTGATCTCGCCGTCCGCATCAATACCGTCCAACAGGTATTGCGCACCGATGTTGGAAGTCATGATCAGTATCGTATTTTTAAAGTCAACGGTTCTGCCCTGGGAATCGGTCACACGGCCGTCGTCGAGCACCTGCAGCAGTACATTGAACACATCGGGATGTGCCTTCTCGATCTCATCAAACAGGACAACGCTGTAAGGCTTTCTTCTGACCGCTTCGGTCAACTGTCCGCCCTCCTCATATCCGACATATCCGGGAGGCGCTCCGATCAGCCTCGACACGGAGTACTTCTCCATGTATTCACTCATATCGATACGGACCATGTTCGCCTCATCGTCAAACAGGGCTTCCGCCAGTGATTTTGCAAGCTCCGTCTTACCGACGCCGGTAGGTCCCAGAAACAGGAAAGAACCGATCGGTTTGGAAGGATCCTTGATACCGGCCTTTGAACGGATGATTGCCTCTGCCACCTTGGTAACACCCTCGTCCTGTCCGATCACTCTCCGGTGCAGGATATCATCCAGATGCAGGGTCTTATTTCTCTCACTCTCGGTGAGCTTCGAGACAGGGATACCGGTCCATCGGGACACGATTCTGGCAATCTCCTCGTCAGAGACCATCTCGCGCACGAGGGACAGAGACCCGGCGCTCGCCTTCTCTTCCTGTTCGAGCTGTTTTTGCAGCTGCGGCTTCCTGCCATAGCAAAGCTCTGCCGCCTTTTCGAGGTTACCCTCCCGCTGTGCGATCTGAATCTCATTGTTGATGGAATCGAGCTCCTCGCGCAGCTTAGAAAGTCTTTCGACGGATGACTTCTCGTTATCCCACTGTGCCTTCAGCTCCAGGAAGGTCGCCTTTTGTTCTGCCAGTTCCTTCTGCAGGACCTCCAGCCTCTCCTGACTCATGTGGTCATCTTCCTTCTTCAGGGCCGCCTCCTCTATCTCCATCTGCATGATCTTACGCTGCATCTCATCCAGCTCTGTCGGCATGGAATCCAGTTCCGTCTTGATCAGCGCACAGGCTTCGTCGATCAGATCGATCGCCTTATCGGGCAGGAATCTGTCCGTGATATATCTGTGGGAAAGCGTCGCGGCACTCACCAGGGCATTGTCCATGATCTTGACGCCGTGGAACACTTCAAACCGCTCCTTTAAGCCTCGAAGAATCGAAATCGTATCCTCGACGGTCGGTTCCTCCACCATCACAGGCTGGAAACGGCGGGCCAGCGCAGGATCCTTTTCAATATATTTGCGATACTCATCCAGGGTAGTCGCACCGATACAATGCAGCTCGCCCCGTGCCAGCATGGGTTTGAGCATATTTCCGGCATCCATCGCGCCGTCTCCCTTGCCTGCGCCGACGATGGTGTGCAGCTCATCGATGAATAAAATCACCTGTCCGTCACTGTTCTTCACATCATCCAGAACCGCCTTCAGTCTCTCCTCAAACTCGCCCCTGTATTTTGCTCCCGCCAGCAAAGCTCCCATATCCAGCGCGAAGATCTTCTTATCCTTCAGAGCCTGCGGAACATCGCCCCTGACGATTCTCTGCGCCAGACCTTCCACGACGGCCGTCTTGCCGACGCCGGGTTCACCGATCAGTACGGGATTGTTCTTGGTCTTACGGGAAAGAATGCGGACCACATTTCGAATCTCCGCATCTCTTCCGATGACGGGATCCAGCTTCTGGCTCCCGGCTCTTGCGACAAGCTCGGTACCGTACTTCTCGAGGGTATCATAGGTTGCCTCCGGATTGTCACTGGTCACACGCTGGTTGCCGCGCACGCCCGAAAGCGCCCGCAGAAATCGTTCGACAGTGATACCGTACTCCTTAAATATCTGTGCAATCTCACGGTTGGGATTCTTCAGCATGGCAAGGAACAGATGCTCGACCGAAACGTATTCGTCGCCCAGCGCCTTCGCCTCGTCTTCCGCCCGGATCAACACCTTGTTCAGATCAGCCCCGATGTAGATCTGACCGCCCTGCACCTTGGTGCGCTTCGCCAGAGCATCCTCCGCGCGCTTCACGAAATGATCGGTCTGGATCTCCATCTTCTCTATCAATTTCAGAATCAGGCTGTCTTCCAGCTGCAGCAGGCTCACCAACAGGTGCTCCTGCTCGATTTCCTGATTGCCGTACTCCAAGCATAGTCTCTCACATCCATTGACTGCCTGCATAGATTTTTGTGTAAATTTGCTGATATTCATATGCAACGCCTCCTTGTCTGTTTGTTCTATAACCAATATAACACGGCTGCGCACGAAATCAATTAAAAAAGTATAAAAAAAGTATATTCTTTTTCTCTCTGCCCGGAACGCCCCCTGACTAAGACCTGCCTATCCGGGCTGCAGACACGAGTGGGGGCAGGGGAATGCATCCTATGTCTAAGCCCTGTATGTCCGATTGCAGACACGCTCTCGCTTGGAGTTCGTCGTAGCGGTACATAAGGACTCAAAGTACGAGTCCTAAGTACCGACGACTCACTACAGTCTGCAACAGACATACAGGGCCTGGCGGGAGCATTCCCCAAAGCGGAGTTCCTGTGTCTGCGATCAGACACGCATGCGGCATCCTTCTTACGCCCGGATCTCTTTCACCTCGTAGCCGGCGTCCGTCACGGCGCCGGTCAGGGTCTCGTCACTGACTTCGGCGCTCATTTCGACGGTTGCGGACTTTTCTTCCAGACTCATCTGAACGGAAATCACACCGTCTATGCCTTCCAGCGCCTTCTGTACCCTTCCCGTGCAGTGTCCGCACATCATTCCCTCTATTACTAATACCTTCACCACTACCTGATTCATCACTTCGTCCTCCTTTTCATGGTTTTGTTCCTGTTGAGGTTCTACCACCCCGGTCTTTTGGGCTGCTTTCTTCTCTGCCCGGAATCTGCGCAGTCTCAGCGCATTTCCCACGACGAAAATGCTGCTCATGCTCATCGCTGCCGCACCGAACATGGGGCTTAGCTTGATTCCGAGAGACGGATACCACAGGCCTGCTGCCAGAGGGATCCCGATTGCATTGTAAAAGAACGCCCAGAACAGATTTTGCCTGATATTGCGTATCACCGCACGGCTCAAGCGGATGGCTGTCACCGCATCCCGCAGGTCGCTTTTCATCAAAACGATGTCCGCACTCTCCATGGCGACATCGGTACCGGCGCCGATCGCCATGCCGACATCAGCCGCCGCAAGCGCAGGGGCGTCGTTGATGCCGTCGCCGACCATGGCTACGACATGTCCTTCCTCCTTCAGTCTGCGCACCACTCTTTCTTTCTCCTGCGGAAGCACTTCTGCGATAGCCTCACCAATCTGCAGTTTTTTTCTGACTGCCTCTGCCGTCCGTTTGTTGTCTCCGGTCAGCATGACCACACAGATGTGCATGTCCTGCAGTCGTTTGATTGCTTTCACAGAGCTTTCTTTCGCCCGGTCCGTCAATCCGACAAAGCCCAGAAACTCCTGCCCTGCGGCGACCAGAAGCGGTGTCATTCCTTCCTCTGCAGCCTGCGCGATTCCCTGCAGGGAAAGCTTAGGGATCTCAACTTTATATTCCTCCAAGAAAGCCTGATTGCCAACCAGGATCTGCGTCCCTGCCGCAAACATCCCCTGTTTATGTCCTTTTTGGTCCTCTCCCCGGCTGCCGCGCGAAATGGTTGCCGACGATCCGTCAGGCGCTCCTGCCTCACATCGGAAATCCGCTGCCAGACGGCCTTTCACGCCTCTGCCGAACACCGCATGAAATTCCCTTATCTCAGGAATTCTGACGCCGAAACTCTGTGCCTCGTTCACGACTGCCTCCGCAAGCGGATGCTCGCTTTTTCGCTCCGGCGCCGCCGCCAGGGCAAGCAGGGTTTCCGGCGTGGCGGCATATCCGAAGACTCCTTCCACACTCAGCTTGCCGGAGGTGATGGTCCCCGTCTTGTCCAGGACGACCGTATCGATCTCCTTCGCACGCTGCAATGCCTCTCCCGACTTTATCAGGATACCCTGACCGGCTCCCACACCGGTTCCGACCATGACTGCCACCGGCGTCGCAAGGCCCAGGGCACAGGGGCAGGAAATGACCAGCACCGCGATGGCGCAGGAGATCGCAAACTCCGTCTCCGCGCCCGCGCAGAGCCATGCAAACAGGGTCAACAGTGCGATTCCCATCACCACCGGCACAAACACTCCCGCCACCCTGTCCGCAAGCTTTGCCAGCGGAACCTTGCCGGCCTGGGCTTCCTCCACCAGCCGGATCATCTGCGCGAGAGTCGTATCTTCTCCGACTCTGTCCGCACGAATCTTCAGAAAACCGTTCCGATTCAGGGTGCCTGAGATCACCTTATCGCCGGCCTGCTTCTCCGCCGGGACACTCTCGCCAGTGATGGCAGCCTCATCTATGCTCGCAGCACCCGCGACAATCGTTGCATCCACGGGAATCATGCCGCCCGGCTTGATCAGACAGATATCTCCTTCTCTGACCTCACCCGCAGGGATGACGCTTTCCGTGCCGTCCTCTCCAACGACGACAGCCAGCTTCGGGGAAAGGTCTATCAGCTTCTCGATCGCTTCCCCGGTCTTTCGCCTGGAACGGTTCTCCAGGTATTTTCCCACCGTGATCAATGTCAGGATCATCCCCGCCGATTCAAAATACAAATCGTGGACATATCGCTCTGCCGCAGAAAAATCACCATGTCCCGTACCGTAAGCGACCTGATAGATCACAAACAGCCCGTAGCCGACGGAAGCCGATACGCCGATTGCAATCAGACTGTCCATGTTGGGGCTTAAGCTCTTAAGCGCCTTCAGACCGGACGAAAAATAGCTTCGGTTCAGATACAGAATCGGAAGCACCAACAGAAACTGCGTCAGCGCATTGACCAACACATTTTCGGGTCCGTGAAAATATCTGTGAAAAAAGTCCGGAATCGGCAGTCCGAACCACTCATGGTACATCGGAAACATCGCCACATACATTAATACCAGCAAAAAACCGACGGAAACTCCGAGCCGCAGGCGCATGGAGTCGCTCTGCCTCTTGGCTTCCTCCCGGATTTTCTCCCGCTCGCTCTTTGCATCCTTCCCATTCCGCTCCTCCAGTGGCACGGCGCCGTAACCGGCATGCTCCACAGCGTCCGAAATGTCCTTCTGCCCAAGAATACTCTCATCATATTCAATTTCCATCGTCTCTGCCAAAAGATTCACAGAGACCCTAAAAACACCCTTTTGTCTGCTCACGGCACGCTCCACATGCGCGCTGCAGGACGCACAGGTCATTCCCGTGATATGATATCTTTCCTTCTTCATCATCGCAGCCTTCCTACTTCAGCTTCTTAATCAATTCCACCGCTTCCGAAACGATTTCCGTATTCCCTTTCTTCAACTCCTCCGCCATACAAGTCTCCATATGCTCCTGCAAAATCAGGTATCCGAAGGACTGCAGAGCGCTCTCCACCGCGGCGATCTGTGTCAGAATATCACCGCAATACCGGTTTTCATCCAACATACGGCTGATTCCGGTTAACTGTCCCGTCATGCGGTTGAGTCTGTTTTTCAGCAGTTTCAATGTCTCTTCCTCTCTGGGATTTGCCTTCTGATGACAACGGCAGGTATTCTCTTCCATCTTGTCTTCCTCCGTATTGTTCCTTCCTCGGCTCGTTTCAGGCCAAGGCACACTCATTTCATGATCATTCTTATACCCCTATGGGGTATTCTTCGATGTGTTTAATATACCCCCTGCCGGTATTTTTGTCAAGAAAAAAGTGATGCGATCCCCTTTTCACTTTCTCCGATCCGAAGTCCGACAAGTTGTTCTCCTCTCTTGACCTCCCTTCCCTCCGCGGCAAAGACCCTTTTTTCAGAATTGCCCCTGCTGTCA
Source organism: Acetatifactor sp. (assembly GCA_016293615.1). Lineage (GTDB taxonomy): Bacteria > Bacillota > Clostridia > Lachnospirales > Lachnospiraceae > Acetatifactor. Next base: position 6,342 of record JAEDDX010000031.1, on the reverse strand, counting down.
AGCTCGAGACAGACATCCGTGTTCTCCCCGCCTGCCTCCAGAGCCCTTCTGTCGAACTCCAGCAGCAGTTTGCCCTTCCCGACCACTTCATTTTGCACGACGCGCGGTCGGAAGCACCTGGCAAGCATATCATCCTGTGTCTCTCCTACCTGTATTGTGACTTCCGTCCCGGAGGAAGTCCTTAGCAGGAGCCTGTTTCCCATCGGATAAATCTTCATGATCCGGCCGTTTATCGGGGCGTAGAGTCTGTCCTCCTCCGGGTGAATTGCAACAGACACCTCCCCCTCCTGCGACACCTTGGTGACCATTCCCGTGACCGGGCTGAAGACGCCGAATACGACGCCCCGGCTGTCGTTTCCGGCAGACGGGGTTCTTCCCGCCGCTCTCCCAAAGCCTTGTACCTGCGCTGTCAGTTCGCCCGCGCCTTCAAACACCTCCGCATCCGACCCGTCCGCAGACCTTCCCGTCCTGACTAAGTTTCTTCTGCCGCTCAATCTCCCGTAGGAATACCCCATCATCAGTGCCGCCAAAACTCCCGTGACCATCCATGCCAACTGCATATCCATACCTCCGTAAACCTTCCGGTTCTCCCTGTTTTAGTCATTTTTCCACTGCACAACACAGTTATACAGCGCATAAAAAAATTGTTGACATTCCGTAAATAATAATGCTATACTTTAAAGGTATTCTAAATGAAAGTCATTGATCTCACATATTTTTGTAAGTCATTGTTACTTTGATGATGGTTTACACAAATATGTGATTTTTTTGTCCTAGTTTACGAATCACTTATTTTATTTTTTAAGGAGGTACCACAATGAACAACGGTACAGTTAAATGGTTTAACGCACAGAAGGGTTACGGTTTCATCACCAACGATGCTACCGGAGAGGAAGTTTTCGTACACTTCTCCGCTATCAACGCTGAGGGCTTCAAGTCTCTTGAGGAAGGCCAGAAGGTTACTTTCGATACAGAGTGCGATCCTCAGAACAGCAGCAAGATTCGCGCTACCAACGTTACTGTAGTAGCTTAATCACCTGTGACAATATGACAACCATGAGGGCATCGGTATACCGATGCCCTTTTTCATAGTAGATACCCTTTTTCATAGTATAGGAAACTTCGTTCCCTATACTACAAAAACGCTCCGCGAGGATGCGCACTCGCGCGAGTTGAAATTTGTCGCATGTGCGACCGCGCTCGGCGCGAGAGTTTCGCAAGCGAAACTCTTTGTTCCGGAAATACACCAAGGAGAAACTATGAGCTTACTGACACTCTTTATCACGGCTGTCGGACTTTCCATGGATGCGTTTGCGGTCTCCGTCTGCAAGGGGCTTGCCATGAAAAAGCTTTCCGTCAAGAAAGCCGTCCTCATCGGACTGTGGTTCGGTGGCTTTCAGGCGCTCATGCCTGCCATCGGCTACCTGCTCGGCACCCGCTTTGAAAAATATGTGACCTCCATCGACCACTGGATCGCTTTCGTTCTGCTGGCATTCATCGGCATCAACATGATAAAAGAAGCCCTGTCCGGCGATGAGGACGAGGCCAACGATTCCGTGGATCTCAAAACCATGTTCCTGCTTGCGGTGGCAACCAGCATCGATGCCCTTGCAGTCGGCGTCACCTATGCCTTTCTGCAGGTCCGCATCATTCCGGCCGTCGCCTTTATCGGCGTAACCACCTTTGTGCTCTCCGTCGTGGGAGTCAAAATCGGCAATGTCTTTGGTCTGAGATACAAGTCCAAGGCAGAGATCTTCGGCGGCATCATCCTGATTGTAATGGGCGCCAAGATTCTGGCAGAGCATCTGCTTGCATAAGGAACCACATAACCAACCAAAAAGACTCCGAGCAAAGAATCGCCCGGAGTCTTTTTGGATGCCTCCTGTTTCAAAGCTGCGTGCCCGACAGGTCCTGCATGCCTGCTGCAGACCGCAGGACTTAACATGAGGGAACACGCTTTCAAATCAGGAGTTTATGATATCTTACTCTTTTTCCATATGATAGAAGTTCAGGGTAGACACGGTAATCAAGATCGAGTCATACAAAAACAGCATCAGACACATTAATACATAGGCAAGTGTCAGACCGCTCACCATCATACCGAGCAGTGCGCTCAGGCAGGCGGCTCCGAGCCCAAGCCCGATGAGCAGCATCTCCAGCATCTGTTGGCCGAATCTGCCGAGAGTATCCCCGACCACAACCTCCGTCATGGTATGGCCGTAGAGCTTCGTCGCCGCAAACAGAGTGTAGGCGACAGTTCCGAGCACAATGATTACGGGCGACAGCCCAATCAATATACCGCCCGGTACCATCAAAAGCAAGGCGCTTATCAGGTTCTTGATATTCTGAATGCCCGTCACGCACAGGAGCTTTTGCAGCGTATTGTCCGGAATCAGGTAGGTGTAAGGGGAACTCAACTCATTCGCCCACTTACCGTTGATGGATGTGAAAATAAAAATGATATAACAGCCCACCAGAGGCAGAATGAACGGAGTCACCTCACCGAATCCTTCTGCATCAAAGATGGATACCAGGCCGATGATAATACCGGCTGCCAGATGAAGCAGCATCATCAGGTCGAAGATAAAGAATCTGGTCTTCTTATACTCCAGCAGCTGTCTGTAGAACAACGCTCTGGCACCGCTTCCCTTCCAGGTGATCTTGGCGGTTCCGTACTTTTCTTTCTTGCCGACGGCGACTACTGTCTTGCCCTTCTTCTGTTTCTGAAGCGCCTCCTCGTAGTCATCCGCAAACTTCAGCGCATCCTCGTAATACTCTCCCGTACACTGCATCCGAAGCGCTGTCATCAGGAGAAGGACGAAGGAAACCACATAGCAGATGCAGCCGATGACAGTGACGACAGAAGGACCGACGAAAATCATCATGATCACACTGATATACCATCCGAGGATCGGCACCAGACGAAGCGCTTCACTTTCCAGAAAGGCAGTCGCCAGCTGAAAGCCGAGCCCCACCCGGAAATACTCTACGGCGACAATCACCGCGAGCAATGCATAGACGCCGTAGGACAGTCCCACGATCCATTTTCGGCCGCGCTCTCCGAGCTTCTCGGAGGCAAACAGGATCACAGCCAGACACCCTTCATAGGTGAACTGGAACCCAATGGAGAACAATCCGTACAGCAGCATTCTCCAGACCTCGATCCGAAATGCGAAGATTCCCACTGCCACCAGAATCAGGCACATCAGCAATCTGGAAACCAGGGTCCGCAGGAAGGTAGACACCAGAATCGTCTTCGGGCCGATCGGGGACGGGAAGACAAAATGAATATCACTGTTTCGAAACAGCAGTCCTTTCCTCTTCGCAAAGGAATTCAGATTGCCGGGTATCGTAAGAAGCGAAAAGCCGATCAGAATCATGGCAAGCATGCTGCTATCCGGCGCCACGAACATGCTCTGCAGCGATATCGATATCATAATCACATAGAACGCGATAAATACCACATAGATATAAAATGTCGGCTTTCGCAAAGCCTTTTTCAAATAATTGATCCACAGTCTTTTCCAGAGAAACAATAACGCCCTCATCACTTATTCCTCCTCTGTGTGCAGACTTTCCTCACCGGAATGCTCCGCCTGACCGGTTACCTGGAAGAACAGTTCCTCCAGATCCTTGTCCTCGAGATTTTCCTTCACATAGGTTCCGAGGATCTTGCCCTTATTCATCACAAAGGTAACATCCCACAGATCCTTCACCATATCCAGCATATGCGTGGAGATCAGAATGGTACAGCCTCCGTCACGAAGTTCGAGGATCACCTTTTTCAGTTCCTTGATCGCTGCAGGATCCAGACCGACCATGGGCTCATCCAACAGGATCACCTTGGGTTTGATGATCAGTGCGCAGCAAATGCTGACCTTCTGCATCATACCCTTGGAAAGCTCATTGCCCAGCTTCTGCTGTTTGTCGGTGAGTTCAAAGCGTTCAAACAGCTCCCCGATCTCCTCCTCGGTCGCCTGCACGCCATAGGCTCTGGTGATAAAATCGATATGCTCCCGCACCGTCAGCGAATCATACATAAACGGAAGCTCCGGCACATAGGCAAACACCTTCTTAGCCTCCATTGTCTTGGAATTCATCCCCTGAATCCTGACTTCTCCCTGAAAGCGGAGCAGTCCCGCAATGCTCTTGATGACCGTGGATTTACCCGCGCCGTTGGGTCCGAGCAGAATGCCTACTTTGCCGTCCGGCACCGTGAAACCGACTTCATCGGCTGCCAATGTCTTGCCATACTTTTTTGATACCTTAATTACCTCTAACATTTTCTTGTCCCCTTTTCTTATCTTTCCCGGTTCCTTCACACAGCCGGGTCCGGCGTCTTGCGGACCGATCACGAGCATCCGGCGCACGCCCGGAATACCATTCCGGTGAAGGTCGTAACCCGATTGTTTAAACAACGGAAATCCCGCCCATTCCCATCAACGCGCATATTACCCACAACAGGAAGAGATGCACCGGATAGAAGGCATAAAAGAAATATTTCAGCTTCAGTCCCCGCTCCCCGTTGTACAGCTTCACGGGTATCAGGGTCAGGAAGGCCGGAAGTTCGATCAGACTCATCAATGACAGCACAATACATCCGCCGAGCATACTCCTTACCTTGTGCTTCCTTAAGAAATACATCACGGCGATGGTCAGCACTCCCATGCCGGAATAGTCAGTTCGTAACAGATTCGCCGCGTACATTGCAAGCAATACAGCCGCGATATACCCCAGTGTTTTCCACACACTCCCCTCGCCCTTACGCCTTCTGACGAAAGAAACGATCAGAGAGATCACAGCCGCACAAATTGCGCCAATCATGACAATCACATAGGTTTCGGGCAACGTCCCGGACTGATACTGCATCACACTACAGAGGATCGAATAAATAACACCGGTCAGTTCGACAGTAAGCATCACAACACCGCCCACCGCGAGACAGTTCCTGAACCATTTGGGAAACTCCCCCTTTTCTATGGTATCCGCAGCCCACATCAAAAGGAAGCCCAAAAACAAAGTAAAGAAAACATTCTGATAGTCAAATTCCAATACCTTACCGTGGCAGGCAAGGTCGAACGGGATCTCGGAAAGCAAAGCAAACAGTCCCAGTCGAAGCGCATACTTTTTCACATTTCCGGTCTTTTGGAAACCCTCTACCAGAAGAAAACAGAAAATCGGAAATCCCAGTCTGCCGATCAATCTCATGACAACCATACAACCGTACAGCCCGGCATTCTCCCGCAGCCACTGCTCCTGTTGTGCCTGTGATGTAACATTGCCCAGCCCGTTGACGATCAGCATTCTGGTCAAAACCATCGCGCTGATATGGTCGATGAGCATCGCCGCTATGGCAATCAGCTTCAATGTGCTTCCGCAAATCCCTTTTTTCTTAGCACCGGGCTCCTGCCCGGTCATTCGCTCTCTGTTCAGAGTTGCTTCCATTCTTACTCCCTCGATTCTTTGTTTCTTGTATTGTTCAAATAATACAATAATATATTGATACAGATTTGTCAATCACGATTTTAGCACTTTATCACAATGAATCGTGCGGATTCCGATCCGCATCGTCTTACAGCATGCGGAAACAAAGAGTTTCGCTTGCGAAACTCTCGCGCCGAGCGCGGTCGCACATGCGACAAATTTCAACTCGCGCGAGTGCGCATCCTCGCGGAGCGTTTTTGTAGTATAGGGAACGAAGTTCCCTATACTACAAAAAGCGGCAACTGCCCGGGTCAGGGCAGTTGCCGCAGGACTGCTTATCATAAGCAGAATACTTCGGTATCGCATTTATTACATTCTTTCGGGTGCATCAAAACCAAGCACATCGATACAGCACTCCAAAACCTCTCTCGTCAGATCCAGAAGCGCGATCCAGCCTGCCTGTTTTGCGGCATCCTCTTCCGTGAGGATTCTGGTCTCATGATAGAAGCGGTTGAATGCATTCGCCAGGTCGTAGATATACGCACAGACCTTGTGAGGCGCGAGCTCCTCGCAGGCAGCTTCCATCATGGAAATAAACTGGGTCAGCTGCATCATCAGAGCCTTCTCGGAATCGTTGTGCGGCGCAGAAAGCGCTGCCTTGGAGATTTCTCCGCCCTGCTCCCTGTACTTATTCAGAATAGATTTGATACGCACGATGGTATAAAGGATATACGGGCCGGTGTCTCCCTCGAAGGAAATGAACTTGTCGATGTCGAAGACATAGTCCTTGCTCGCCTGGTTCGACAGGTCTCCGTACTTTAAGGCAGCCAGCGCAACCTGCGCGGCAGTCTTCTTCGCTTCTTCCTCACTCAGCGCTTCGTTGCCGGAAATCTTCTCATACATCTGGTCCGTGATCTG
>JAEDDX010000094.1 GCA_016293615.1 Acetatifactor sp. | reverse complement strand
GAACCGCCCGCACCGCTGAAGCGAGAAGGGCGGTCCGTTCAAGCGTATTTAGCATCAACAGAGGGCGAAAAGGAATAGTTTTTAAAAATCAATTGTATTTGTATGTTCCGGTACCGTAATGAGCAAGTCCAACGGCGAACTTGACTTCCTCGGCGGACAGAACATGTTCGAGTACTTCGTACCTGCTAACCAGTATGCAAACGGTAGAAACCTGACCCAGTACGACGAGACCATCAACTCCGCATGGAGAGATGCTGTTCGTAACTACGCAGCAGGCAACTGTACTCGTGACGAGGCTATCGCAAACTTCAGAGCAAAGGTTAAGGCTGATCTTGGTATCGAGTAATCAGAATCTTAACAGCTGGATTTAAAAAAACCAATATTTGGGGCGGACGGGTTTCTCCGTCTGCCCCATTTTTATGGAGGTGGAATCTTGAAGAAAAAAGGATTCAGTTATGCAAAATGGGGTTATATTTTCGCGGCTCCTTTCATCATTGCATTTGCATTGTTTATGCTCTATCCGGTTATCTACACCTTAATCATTGGCTTTACGGATATGAAGGGTATGTCTCCCAGCTCGGTTCATATTTTGGATGATTTGTTTGGCAACTTTAAGGATGTATTAAGTGACCCGTTGTTTAAAAAGTCTCTTGCCAATACCTTTATCATGTGGATGCTGAACTTTATTCCGCAGATTGTCCTGGCACTGGTTCTGGCAGCGTGGTTTACCAATGAGCGTATGAAGCTTAGGGGCAAAGGCTTCTTCAAAGTAGTATTCTATATGCCCAACATCATTACCGCAGCTACCGTAGCTATGCTGTTCTACTCCCTGTTCAGCTATCCGAAGGGACCTTTCAACGACATTCTGTTGTCGCTTGGAGTGATTGATACACCTTACAACTTTGCAGTAGATGCTAACGCGGCAAGACTTACCGTTGCCTTCATCCAGTTCTGGATGTGGTACGGATATACCATGATCGTTCTGATTTCCGGTATTCTGGGTATCAGCCCCGACATCTTCGAGGCGGCAGATATCGACGGTGCGAACGGATTCCAGAAGTTCATCTATGTAACCCTGCCGAACCTGAAGACCATTATGCTGTTTACCCTGGTAACCAGTATGATCGGTGGTCTGCAGATGTTCGATATTCCTAAGCTGTATCTGGACGGCGGTCCCAACGATGCGACCCGTACCGCGCAGATCTACATTTACAAGAAGGCATTCTCCGGCGCGTATATGTACAATTCCGCAGCGGCAGCCAGCATGATCATGTTCCTGATTATCGCAGTCTTCGCGGGAGTTATCTTCTTCATGCTTCGCGATAAGGATGAGGCTGCGATGCACAAGCAGATCAGACAGCAGGAAAAGGCTTACAAGGCGAAATTAAAAGCACAGAAGGAGGGCAAATAAATGAAAAAGGGTAGAACCGGTCAATCTCCGATCGGAGTTGCTTTGATTTATGTACTTTGCATTCTCCTCACTCTTCTGAGTATTTTCCCTTTCTGGGTAATGTTGATGAATGCAACCCGTTCCACGTATGAAATTCAGGGACACGCAGTTGCGCTGCTTCCTTCCAAGTATCTGATGAACAATCTGAGCATCCTGCTTGGTAAGGCATTCAACCCCGTGCGTGGTTTCATGAACTCCATGATCGTATCCACATGTGCAACCCTGCTTGCAGTTTATTTCTCCACACTGACAGCATATGCAATCGTGATTTACGACTGGAAGCTGAAGAGAGCGTTCTTTACCTTCATCATGGCAGTTATGATGATTCCTCAGACCGTTGTAACCATCGGTTTCTATCAGATGATTTACAAGGTTGGTCTGACCAACAACTTCCTGCCTCTGATCCTTCCTTCCATTGCGGCATCCTCCACTGTATTCTTTATGAAGCAGTATATGGAACCGGCTCTTTCGAAGGAAATCATTCAGTCCGCTCGTATCGACGGAGCAGGTGAGTTTTATACCTTCAACCGCATTGCGCTTCCTATCATGAAGCCTGCAATCGCAACACAGGGTATCTTCTGTTTTGTAAATACCTGGAATGCATTGTTCATGCCCATGGTATTGCTGACGAAGAAAGAAATGTACACCATGCCTATCATGGTCAGCCTGTTGAGAGGCGATATCTACAGAACCGAGTACGGCTCCATTTATCTGGGTCTGACACTTACTGTATTGCCTCTGTTCATCGTTTACTTCCTGTTGTCCAAGTACATCATTGCTGGTGTAGCACTTGGTTCCGTAAAGGGCTAATCGGACAGTCGGTAACAAAGAAGCATCAACGCCCCCGAAAATTCCGGGGGCGTTTTTGATTGGCACCGGCTCAGGGATTGTGTCCCTGCGCCTAAGCCCTGCGTCCAGTTACCGGCACGGAGGCTCAGGGAAGGCGTCCCTGCGCCTAAGCCCTGCATGTCTGATTGCAGACACGGAGGCTCAGAGAAGGCGTCCCTGCACCTAAGCCCGGCATGTCCGATTGCAGACACGCTCTCGCTTGGAGTTCGTCGTAGCGGTACATAAGGTCCTAAAGTACAGGACCTAAGTACCGATACAGTCTGCAACAGACATGCAGGGCTTGGTGGGGACGCCTCTCGATAGCCGGAGTGGATGAGTCTGCAACAGACATGCAGGGCTTGCCGGGGACGCCTTTCGATAGCCGGAGTGGATGAGTCTGCAATAGACATGCAGGGCTTGCCGGGGACGCCTCTCGATAGCCGGAGTGGATGAGTCTGCAACAGACATGCAGGGCTTGGTGGGGACGCCTTTCTATGGGGGGCCTGCAACCGAACATGCAGGGCTTGCGGGGGACGCCTCTCGATGGCCGGAGTGGATGAGTCTGCAACCGAACATGCAGGGCTTGGCGGGGACGCCTTTCTATAGGGGGCCTGCAACCGAACATGCAGGGCTTGGTGGGAATGCCTTCCTGAGCCGGAATCATGTACGGCAGATGTCCCGGGGAGTAAGGGGCAACTGGGAGGTCCGGCTGCAAAAGAAGAGGAGAGGCTTTCGCCTCTCCTTTGTTGTAACATATTATTGGGATTGCGGAATCGATCAGCCCATTACGATTTCAACATTGTAATCGGTCTTGCCTTCCACAACAGGGATCACCTTGCCTTCTACAGCGACTCCGTCAACTACCATGCTCTTGATGCCCTTGCAGATGTGATCGGGGTTCTTCACAGTGATGTGGTAGGTAGCTCCTCTGAACTTTCTGGTGGCTGTCAGTCCATCCCATGCAGCGGGAATGGAAGGATCCAGCTTCAGTCCGTCGAAGTCAGCCTGGATGCCGAGGATGTACTGGGAGATTGCTACCATGTTCCATGCAGCGGTACCGGTTAACCAGGAGTTCTTGCCCTGTCCGAAGTGATTGCCGGGTCTGCCGATATCGGAACCTGCATCCTTGCCGCCGATCATCTGACCGTATACATATGGCTCGGTCTTGTGAATGTCGGAAGTCTCCTCTGTGAATGCGGGAGCGATTTCGGAATAGTATTTGAATGCCTGGTCGCCTTCGCCTGCATAAGCAGCTGCACAGATGATCCATGCGTTGTTATGGGTGAAGATACCTGCGTTCTCCTTGTAGCCGCCGGGGTAGGTGGAAATCTCACCGTACTGGATATAGTACTTGGAGTAAGCGGGATTGTTCAATACCAGACCAAACTGGGTATTCAATCTTTCATCGATAGCGGCAAGGGTCTTCCTGGTTGCCTCTTCGTCGATGTCGGACATGATTGCGAAGCCCTGAGGCTCGATGAAGATCTGGCCTTCCTCGCATTCCTTGGAACCCATCTTCTCGCCGTTTGCATCATATGCGCGCAGGAACCAGTCGCCGTCCCATGCGGACTCCATGATAACCTTCTTCATCTTGTCGATCTCGGCCTGGGCAGCAGCTGCTTCGTCGTCCATGCCCAGATGCTTTAAGATAGCAACATAATTAGGACCTGCATAGGTAAAGAGCGTTGCCACGAATACGGATTCTGCAACCTTGGAGTAGCCTCCCTCTGCTGCGAACTTCGGATTGGTGTAGGTCTGGAAGGACTCACCGGGGGTATCGGAGTAGCAGGAAAGGTTGATACAGTCATTCCAGTCAGCTCTCATGGCAAGAGGCAGACCGTGAGGCCCCAGGTTGTTTACGATATGATAGAAGGAAACCTTCAGGTGATCCAGCATAGGCTGTGCGAGGGCCATATCGTTGTCGTAAGGTACCATCTCGTCGAGAATTCCCCAGTCGCCTGTTTCCTTGATGTATGCGGAAACAGAAAGGATCAGCCACAGAGGATCGTCGGAGAAGTCGCCGCCGATATCCGAGTTGCCCTTCTTGGTGAGGGGCTGATACTGATGATAGCAGCCGCCGTCCGGGAACTGCGTGGAAGCGATATCGATGATACGCTCCTTTGCTCTGTCCGGAATCTGGTGTACGAAACCGAGGATATCCTGGTTGGAATCTCTAAAGCCCATGCCGCGGCCGATTCCGGACTCGAAGTAGGAAGCGGAGCGGGAGAGGTTGAAGGTAACCATGCACTGATACTGGTTCCAGATATTGACCATTCTGTTGACCTTGTCGTCGGGCGTGTCGACATTCAGGATGCCGAGGAGCTTATCCCAGTAAGCCTTCAGGTCAGCCATACCCTTGGCAAATTTCTCGGGGGTATCAAACTGCTCGATCATCTCGAGAGCCTTAACCTTGTTGATGGTCTTGCCGTCGGCTTCAAACTTCTGATCTACAGGCATCTCCACATAGCCGAGCACGAACACGAGAGTCTTGGTCTCGCCGGGAGCCAGGGTGATCTTCTTATAATGGGAAGCGATGGGAGCCCAGCCGTCTGCGAAGGAATCGTTTGCCTTGCCGGCAATGACAGCCTGAGGGTCACCGAATCCGTTGTAGAGACCGATGAAGGAATCTCTGTCGGTATCGTAGCCGTCGATGGTATCGTTGACAGAGTAGAAGGCGTAATGGTTACGGCGGTCTCTGTACTCGGTCTTGTGATAGATGACGGAATCCTTAACCTCCACACGACCGGTGGAGAAGTTGCGCTGGAAGTTGTTAGAGTCATCCTGCGCATCCCACAGACACCACTCTGCGAAGGAGAACAGGGAGAAGGTCTTCTCGCCGGCGCCCTCGTTGGTCAGAACAACCTGCTGTACTTCACCGTCGTAATCCTGGGGAACGAAGAAGGTAACTTCAGCTTTCAGGTCATTCTTCTTTCCTTTGATGATGGTGTAACCCATGCCGTGACGGCACTCGTAGGAATCGAGCTCGGTCTTGACGGGTGACCAGCCGGGATTCCAGATGGTTCCGTTATCGTTGATATAGAAGTAACGGCCGCCCATATCGATGGGGACATTGTTGTAACGATAACGGGTGATTCTGCGCAGACGCGCATCCTTATAGAAGGAATAACCGCCTGCCGTGTTGGAAATCAATGAGAAGAATCCCTGCGTTCCAAGGTAGTTAATCCAAGGATAAGGGGTTCTGGGTGAGGTGATGACGTATTCCCTGCGGGCGTCATCGAAGAAACCAAATTTCATAGCGAATCTCCTTTTGAATCAAACGATTAAGTAAAAAAGACTTACTTCTGCCACCATTATAACGGAATGTTTGGCTTTTTGCAAGAGAATATCAGCGAAAACAGATGAGAAAACCTAATATATTCCAGAAAAAGATTGCAAATATCAGAAAAATGGGCTATAGTAATATCGAAATCGTTTAAGCATCGAAAGGGGGATACGAAATGGTTTCTATGAAGGATATTTCCAAAGCCTGCGGGGTCAGTGTCGCTACGGTCAGCAAGGCACTGAATGACCACAGCGACATCGGCGAGGAGACAAAAGCCCGCATCAGGGAGACGGCAAAACAGATGGGGTATCTGCCGAACGCCATGGCGCGCGCCCTGAAAACCAACAGAACCTACAATATCGGCGTCATGTTTGAGGATGCGGAGGGCAGCGGTCTGACCTATGACTACTTCTCTTATATGCTTTCTCATTTTAAACGGTGCGTGGAGAGCAAGGGGTATGATATCACGTTCCTTAATAGCAGAAGCAATAGCAGAATGTCCTGTCTGGAGCATTGCAGATACCGCAATTTTGACGGTGTGTTTATTCCCTGTACCGATTTTTACGACCCTCAGGTGCTCGAGTTGGTCCGCAGCAACATTCCCGTGGTCACCATTGACCATGTGTTTGACAACTGCATCTGCGTGGTGTCGGACAATGTGAACGGAATGCGCCAATTGGTGGAATATGCTTATCAGTGCGGACATCGCAGGATCGCGTATATCCACGGCTTGGACTGCTCTGTGACCAGAGTGAGGGTCTCTTCGTTCTACAATACCTGCCAGAGGCTGGGGCTTGAGGTACCGGATGAGTATGTGGTTGAGACGCCCTACCGCGATGTGGAGCTGGCTATGGAACGCACCAGAGAAATGCTTGCCCTGAGAGAGCCGCCAACCTGCATTGTTTTTCCGGATGACCTCACCTGTTATGCGGGAATCAGAGCCATACGCGAACTGGGGATGAGCGTCCCGGAGGATATTTCGGTTATGGGATATGACGGCGCGATGATCGGGCAGATGACGGAACCTCAGCTGACAAGTCTGTATCAGGACACGGTCGCGCTCGGAGAGAAGGCAGCGGAAGCGCTGATCGAACTGATCGAGCATCCCAAGACGACGCTGATTCAGAAC
>JAEDDX010000030.1 GCA_016293615.1 Acetatifactor sp. | reverse complement strand
ATATGCTTGAACCGTTCAAAACGAAAAGGCTACACCGTTGAGCCGAAATTTGCATGTTGACTGTTTTCGACAAATATTGACCTGTATAGAGAAAGTTTTCTGTGCTATACTGATGATGTTACACATAGTATGAACGGATCATTTGCCGTCACGAAAGGGGTTCCTATGAATATTTTATTTTATGATGCAAAAGCATACGACAAACTGTCCTTTGAAAATGCGCTGAGCGCTTTTCCCGAGATATCGGTTGAATTTGTAGCCTCAGACCTCGACAGCCGTACCGCCGCACTTGCGGAAGGCTTCGATGCGGTCTGCGCGTTCGTCAGCTCCGACGCAAGTGCCGGGGCCCTGCGGATTCTGCACAAAAAGGGTGTCCGGCTGCTGCTGCTTCGCTGCGCAGGCTTTAACAATGTTGACCTCGAAGAGGCAAAAAAGCTCGGCATCCGCGTGATGCGCGTTCCCGGCTACTCTCCCGAAGCGGTGGCAGAGCACGCCATGGCGCTCGCCCTCGCCTGCAACAGAAGACTCTGCAAGGCATACAACAAGGTGCGTGAGAACGATTTCAGCTTAAACGGTCTGATGGGCTTTAACTTCTATGAGAAAAAGGCCGGCATCATCGGAACCGGTAAGATCGGCGCTGCCATGGCGCGCATCTGTCACGGTTTCGGCATGAAGGTCATGGCGTACGATGTCTATCAGAATCCTTCTCTGGAGGGCATCGTAACCTATGTTACACTCGAGGAGCTTCTGTCCGAAAGTGACCTGATCTCCCTGCACTGCCCTCTCACGGACGACACCTACCACCTGATCAATCTCGACACCATCAAAAAGATGAAGGACGGCTGCATCCTCGTCAACACCTCGAGAGGCGCTTTGGTCAAGACCGCGGACCTCATCGAAGGCATCCGCATGCGCAAATTTGCCGGCGTGGGCCTGGATGTGTACGAGGAGGAGACCAACAATGTATTCGAGGACCGCTCCGACGAGATTCTCGAGCACTCCACCACCGCGCGCCTTCTCTCCTTCCCCAATGTGATCATTACCTCTCATCAGGGCTTTTTCACAAGGGAAGCGCTTTCCTCCATCGCAGAAACAACCCTGCAGAATGCCATGGACTATCTGCAGGGTCGCGCTTCTCAAAACGATGTATAAAGTTACTCCACGATATTGTTGATCCAGACACCCTTTTTCACCAGGACGAAGCCGATGACACACTTGATGATGTCCAGCAGCGAAATGCTGATGACGAGCAGCAGGATGTTGATTGCCGTATAGCGGCTTAAGACATAGGCTGCCGGTACGGATACCACCCACAGGAACACGCTGTCGAACAGGAAGGTAATGATGGTCTTTCCTCCGGTTCTTAAGGTAAAGTACGAGGCGTGCATAAAGGCGTGAAACGGCATGAAGCAGGCAGAGACCCGAAGCAGCTGTGTTGCGAGCGTGCGCACCTCGTCGTAGGTGTTGTAAAACGCCGGGAATAAGGGTGCCAGGAGCGCCAGCAGCGAGCCGAGGGCCAGGCAGGAGCCGACCGAGAACGCGATCAGCTTCGTATTGGTATCCTCGGCCTCCTTCAGTTTGCCGGCACCGAGGAGCTGTCCGACAATGATCGAGATGGAGCTTCCCAGTGCAACAAACACGACATTGAACAGATTGGTGATCGTAGTGGAAATATTCTGCGCCGCAACCGCTTCCAGACCTCTGGTCGAATAACACTGATTGAGGATTGCGATGCCTGCCGACCAGAGGATCTCGTTGCACATCAGGGGCATGCCCTTCGTGATGATCTTGGCCGTCAATGCAGCGGGGATTCCAAGCTTTCTGTAAACGCCTTCCGCAAAAGGCATCCGTTCGGTATGCCTGTGCGTCCACACGATGACGATCGCCATCTGTACAAATCTGGAAATCACAGTCGCAACGGCTGCGCCCGCCACGCCCAGCTTCGGGCATCCGAAGTTACCGAAAATCAACAGATAATTCAAAATCAGGTTCACGAACACGGCAACGATGCCTGCTGCCATGGGAACCTTCGTCTCGCCGCACTCACGAAGCGTGCTCGCATAGATCTCCTCGATGACAAACGGCGGCAGTCCCGCCAGCATCACAGCCAGATAGCGCAAACCATACTGCAGGGTGGCATCCAGAGCCTCCCCGTTGCCCTCGCCATGCAGATACAGCAGAATCAACGACTCTCCCTTGAGTGTCAGAATCAGTATTCCCGCGATGACAAGCAGGGCACAAATATAGATTTTGAAGCGGAAGGTCTGGCGGACGCCCTCGTGATTCTTACAGCCGAAATACTGGGCGCCGAAGATGCCCGCACCCGAGATGGCGCCGAAGATCGCCAGATTGAACACCATCAGCAGCTGGTTGACAATGGCAATGCCGGACATCTGCTCCGTTCCGATTCGTCCCACCATAATATTGTCCAGAAGGCCCACGAAGTTGGTGATGCCGTTCTGCACGACAATGGGAACCACAACGCCTAAAACCATGAGGTAAAAGGTCTTGTCTCCTATCAGTTTCCTGTATAAATTTTTCATAACAAACCTATGATTCTTTCTTTCCATCCCCCACGGGTGCTCTTGCGTAAAGAGCCGTCAAGTCCCGGATTTCCCCGATCAGTTCCTCCGTGAAGGCTCCCTTCTGCATTCTCCAGCACCAGTTTCCGCCCAGAGTAGACGGCGTATTGATACGCGCCTGCGAACCCAGACACAGATAATCCTGCATCGGTACAATACACATATCAGCCACGCTCGCCATCGCGCAGCGGATCATTGCCCGGGTGAGCGTCTGATCGTTTGCCCGTGTGAGATTCAAATATTGTTTTACATGTTTCTTCGTCTTACGGTTCAGTCCCTGATACCAGCCGACCACCGTATCATTGTCGTGGGTACCGGTGTACACCACGCAGTTTTTGTGATAATGATGCGGCAGATAAGCATTCTGCGCATCGGAGTCGAAGGCAAACTGCAGCACCTTCATGCTAGGAAAACCGCTTTCCTTCACCATCGCAATGACAGACTCCGTCAAAAAGCCGAGGTCCTCGGCAATCACTGCCTTCTCGCCCAGTTTCTCTCGCATCGTCTTGAACAATTCCGCTCCGGGTCCCGGCTCCCAGCTTCCGAATTCCGCCGTGGTATCCCCCGCGGGAATCGCATAGTAAGAGTCGAAGCCCCTGAAATGGTCGATTCGCACTACATCATACAGTTCAAAGCACATGGTCATGCGCTTCATCCACCAGGCGTAACCGGTCTTTTTATGTTTCGGCCAGTCGTACAGAGGATTGCCCCAGAGCTGTCCGGTCTTGGCAAACGCATCGGGAGGACAGCCTGCCACCTTGATCGGCCGGCAGTCCCTGTCAAATTGGAACAATCTCGGATTCGCCCACGCATCTGCGCTGTCATACGCCACATAGATCGGGATATCTCCCACGATCTTGACGCCCCGCGCATTGGCGTAGGTTTTCAGCTTCTCCCACTGGGTGAAAAACAGATACTGCTGAAACTGATAAAACCGGATCTCGTCCGCCAGCAGCTCCCGATACCGCAGCATGGCTTTCTTATCGCGCAGTCTGATATCCTCGTCCCACTCTGCCCAGCAGACATCCCCGAAATGGTTCTTGACTGCCATGTAGAGGGCATAGTCGTCCAGCCAGTATGCATTCTTTTTGACAAACCTCAAAAACGCCTTATCCCCGGCAATGTTGCTCCTGCGATAGGCAAGCTGCAGCAGCTCCTTCCGCCCGGCATAGAGTTTTTCGTAATCGATATCCTCCGGGTCAGAGCCGAAATCGACGCTGTCGCACTCCTGTTTCGTGAGCAGACCGCTCCCGATCAGCTCTTCCAAATCGATAAAATAGGGATTCCCCGCAAAGGTCGAGAAGGACTGGTAAGGGGAATCTCCGTAACCGGTCGGACCCAGGGGCAGAATCTGCCAGTAAGTCTGTCCGGCTTTGCCGCACGCCTCCGCAAATTCATATGCTTCCTTCGAGAAGCAACCGATTCCGTATGCAGAGGGTAAACTTGAAATAGGCATCAAAATGCCGCTTGCTCTCATGATATGTTCCAACCTTTCCTGCCGGCCCCTTAGCCCAAGTGCCAGATATCGGCATTGTATTCTGCGATGGTTCTGTCAGAGGAGAAGAAGCCCGCCTTCGCAATGTTCACAAGCATCATTCTCTTCCATTTTTCTCTGTCTTCGAAGTCCGCAAGCATGCGGTCCTTGACCTCAATGTACTCCTCCAGATCCAGAAGCGTCATAAACCAGTCTTTGTTCAGAAGTTCGTTGTAAAGTCGTAAGAGATTCTCTCTGTTGCCAAGCTTCATCACCGGTTTGCTTACGATAAAATCCACCGCTTCCCGGATGACTTCGCTGTTCTCATAGTAATCCCTCGAAACATAGTCTGCCTTCGCATAGTGCCCGATGACAGTGTCGGAATCCTTACCGAAAATATAGATATTGTCATCGCCGACCAGCTCATGGATCTCCACATTTGCGCCGTCGCTCGTTCCCAGAGTCACCGCGCCGTTTAACATGAACTTCATATTGCCGGTGCCGGAAGCCTCCTTGGAAGCCAGGGAAATCTGCTCGGAAATATCACAGGCAGGGATCAGCTTCTCGGCGTAGCTGACATTGTAATTCTCCACCATCACAAGCGTCATGTAAGGGCTGACATCGGGGTCATTGTTGATGATGTCAGACAGCACAAGCAAGAGATGGATGATATCTCTGGCGATCACATACGCGGGCGCTGCCTTGGCGCCGAAGATAAAGCTGATGGGGCGGACGGGCTTCTTGCCGGCCTTGATCTCCAGGTACTTGTGAATGATATACAGGGCATTCATCTGCTGCCTCTTGTACTCATGCAGACGCTTGATCTGAATGTCAAAGACAGAGTCCGGATTCAGGCACACGCCTTCCTTTTCTTCAATATAAGCCGCAAGCTCTGCCTTCTTCTGCTTCTTGATGGCATCGATGGCGTCCAGGACATTCCGGTCGTCGATTTTCTCAAGCAGCCGCTCCAGCTCGTTGGCATCCTTCTTATAACCGTCGCCGATGGTCCCGGTCAGCAGATCGGCAAGCTCGCTGTTGCAGGACAGCAGCCATCTGCGGAAGGTGATGCCGTTTGTCTTATTATTGAACTTTTCGGGATAGAGCCTGTAGAAATGGGCAAGCTCGGTCTCCTTTAAGATATCCGTATGAATCGCAGCGACACCGTTTACGCTGAATCCGTAGTGGATGTCTATGTGCGCCATATGTACACGCTTATTCCCGTCGATGATCTGCACCTTCGGGTCCTTGTACTGCTTCTTCACGCGCGCATTCAGTTCCTTGATGATGGGAACCAGCTGAGGCACTACCTTTTCAATATAGGCAAGAGGCCACTTCTCAAGCGCTTCCGCGAGAATGGTGTGGTTGGTGTAGGCACAGGTCCTGCTGACCACATGGATGGCGTCCTCCATGGTAAAGTCTTCCTCCCAGGTCAGGATACGGATCAGCTCGGGAATGACCATCGTAGGGTGCGTGTCATTGATCTGAATCACCGCATGCTCATCCATCTTGTAAAGGTCAACGCCCTTCTCCTTCAGCTCTCTGATAATGAGCTGTGCGGCGTTGCTGACCATGAAATACTCCTGATATACGCGCAGAAGGTTGCCTGCCTCATCGGAGTCGTCGGGATATAAGAATAAAGTCAGATTCTTCTCAAACGCAGTCTTGTCGAAATTGATGCCCTTCTTAACCAGTCTCTCATCGACAGTCTTCAGATCAAACAGATGCAGCTTATTTCGGTCCTGTCCGTAGCCCACGACATCCATATCATAAAGCACGGAAGTGACCTTGCCATCGCCGAATGCCACCTCAAACTCAATCCCGGTCTCATTCAGCCAGGAATCCTTCTCAATCCAGGGATTCTTCTCCGCCATCTGCTGATGCTTCTGAAACACCTGCTTAAACAGTCCGAAGTGGTAATTCAGACCGATGCCGTCGCCGGGCAGTCCCAGGGTTGCGATGGAATCCAAAAAGCATGCCGCCAGACGGCCCAGTCCGCCGTTTCCGAGCGACGGTTCAGGCTCCGCCTCCTCGACCGCTGCAAGGCTCTTGCCTTTCTTTGCCAGAAGTGCCTTCATCTCATCATAGATGCCGAGATTGATCAGGTTATTGGAAAGAAGCTTCCCGATTAAAAACTCCATGGAGATGTAGTAGACCTTCTTCCCGCCCTCGATGACAGGCTTATCCGCAAGCAGCTCCTTGGTCAGCTGAAGTACGCAGTGGTACACCTCCGCATCCGTACACTGTCTGATGGTCTTGTCGTACATTTTCTTCGTCAAAGCAGTTAATTTTCTCTCAAGATTCATATGATCCTCCATTTTCGCAGACGCTCTTGCGCCAAAGAAAAAATCAGCATATCCGTTTGATTTTTCATTTTTCTCACAGGCCGGGCAGAACTTCGCATCCCGCCCGGTCTTCGTCTCTTATGTCTTTTGCGTCATACGCCTTCCCGGCCGTCACAAAGGATTTGACGCGGGCAAACTTTATCCTTATACTATAAAATATCTATGTGAAAAAAGTCAACCCTTGTGCGCGCAGGAATGCCAAGGTTTTGGCAAAAACGGAGCAGACAGATGGCAGCAATCAAAAGTGTACAGGAAAAGTATATGAAAGAAGCCTTACGGCTTGCAAAAAAGGCGTACGCCCTGGGAGAAGTCCCCATCGGCTGCGTCATCGTCTATGAAGGAAAAATCATCGGCCGCGGCTACAACCGCCGCAAGATCGACAAAAACACCCTGTCTCACGCCGAAATCACCGCAATCCGCAAAGCGAGCAAATACATGGGCGACTGGCGGCTCGAGGGCTGCACCCTCTATGTCACCTTAGAGCCCTGCCAAATGTGCGCAGGCGCCATCGTTCAGGCGCGCATCCCCGAAGTCGTCATGGGCTGCATGAACCCGAAGGCCGGCTGCGCAGGCTCCATCTTAAACCTCCTGAACATACCCGAGTTCAACCACCAGGTCGCCGTCACGGGCGGCATCCTCGAAGCGGAATGCAGCACGGTCCTGAAAACCTTTTTCGCCGAGCTTCGCGCCCGCAACAAGGCAGAAAAAGAGGCTGCCCTCGCAAAAAGCGAGGACACCCCCTCCATACAGGAATCCGGGCAGGCCTGATTGGCCTACTTATCGTCCCCAGCATCGGTATAGATGACCGCGAAACCATAATAAAATATTCACCACAGCCATGGAATCTATACTAAATTCTCTCTGTCGCGTCTATTGTATAATAGCCGTCTAACTTCCATTATTCTGTCGGGTCCTTCATCATCAATAACAACATAATAAATAATGTAATTCTTAACATATATTCTATAATACCTATATTTTCGTTCTCGTTTAGATTGATATGGCTCGAAACTCTCACACACCGGCAAACGTTCCAAAATCGCTCTTTCAACAGCATCAATCAAATCATTTGCGGCTTTAGGATTAGACAGTACATTCTTTATATATAATGTAATACTATTTACATCGTCAAAGAAAAGCGGCAAATATCTAAGCTTATAATCATCATTCAGCATTCACTGCCTCCCTCAATTTCGAAAACATCTCCTCATGAGTATATCTTCTACCGGTCTCCTCTGCCATCTTATCCGCAACATCCAGCGCATCTTCATCAGGCATCGTAAGCTTTGAATATGCCTCAATACTAAGCACCACCATGGAACCATAACCATTCTTCGTTAAAAACACCGGCTCTCCTGTCTTAACAATGCTTTCAATTTCTGTAAATCTGTTCCTCAAATCAGATACTGGTTTAATCTGTATCATACAATCATCTCCTTATCATTATTATGATAATATAACGCCACTCGTATTTATTATATGCAAAACGGCAGGAAATATCAACAAAAAACAACTGATTTGTTGACGCTTCGTAAGAAGCGCAAAGGTTTTAGAAAAAAAGAGGCTGCCCTCGCAAAAAGCAAGGACAGCCCCTCCATACAGGAATCCGGGCAGGCCTGATTGGCCTGCTTTTATGTTTTTGCTCCCTTTTGGGGAAAGTGTTCCTACTGCCCGGCACCTTAGGCTTCCCGGACTATTCGTTTCCTGATTTTAAAAGCCAAATGTTAGTCTTTTGAGGCAATACCGAACTCCTCAACAGGCGAGTACGCTTCCAGCGACTTCTTAACAGACTTATACAATGCTTTAATTCTGTGTTTCATGTTTGTGATTTCGGTCCGATATGGCTTCTGTATATTCTTGATCTCTTGCAGGCGTTTTTCTTCTTCTGCTATCTTGGTCTCAAAACCATAGTAGATTTCTGCAGCTCCCTTGCTTAGCAGTCCTCTTATTTCTTCAATTGAAAATCCCGCTTTTTGCAGATTCTTAATCTTTACAAACATAAGGGCCTGTTCTTCATCATAATATCGATATCCGGACCACTCATCTACCTTAACCGGTTTTAGCAGATCCTCACGATCATAATATCGAAGAGTCTGAGGATTACAGCCACAAAGCTTTGAGAATTCTTTGATTGTCATATCAGCCTCTCTTTTCCATAACCGTTATATCATTGCAGCAAACTATAAGGTCAATATCTTTTTTCCTATCAGGTAACTACCTAGCACTCCGGGTCTTATAATAAAAAAACAATATCTGATACTTAAGCCGCATGAAACCGATATGCAAAAGTATTTCCAACTTGTATAATATCTCAGCGAAAAATAATCCTGTCAAAGCAACTAAATGACTATGCTACCCCCGCTAAACACTCCTTAACAGATATCTCTTATTCTGTAATAATTGCTTTCGAAATTGTCATCTGAGTAAATCCTAAGCCCAGGACTCTTCTATCATCACTTACTCCTAACTCTGCCGGAGATATTGCATTTGGTATCTCAATCGCTATTTCAATGCAATTTCCGACACCTGGATTGGCGAAGTCAAATTGAATTCCTTCTCCCTTATAGTCATGATTTTGATATACTCTTTGACCGTTTACCGAAATTGTTATATCCTGCACATTATTATGAACACCTGCAACAATTTCACAATGCAGCATCCCGGATTGAACATCACATTTCATTCTAAATTTCGTTTCATGTCCTATGGACCAAGTTCCCCATTCTTCAGCAGTGCTCAGACCTTGGACTGCATATTTCAATCCCGTAGATTCGTTAGCCGAAAATAGAAGAACATTTCCTGCCTCGTATGGTTCAACTCTAACAATTCCATCTTTGGCAGATAACGAAATATATCCCACCCCATTCAAATCATACACCTGATTAATGAAATTTTCATTTGTTCCAAAAATCGAGACATAATTATTCAGCAATACCTCTTTATCATTTTCAGATGCCAGAATTTTTCTAATATATCCATCTTTTGCACTATAAGTTACCGGCGTCTCATACGAATATCCACCATCCACATGAACTGTCCTCGAGTTAAATGTTGACTTCAATGGATTATATATTTTTGCAAAATGATCAAGTGTCCATTCCGCAATAGGAGTGAATCTTAAGTATAATGTATTCGATGCGCAAGTCGGACCATACACAAATACTGTAATTGTTGTGAATACTACTCCGATTCCAATCACAATAAAGCTTGCCCCTCTTGTTTCTATTTCGGTCAATGAATCCGTTCCAATAAGAGCAACTGCAAAAATCAGAATCAAAGCCCCCCATGAATTATATCTTGAGATACCGGACATTTCGCAATTAATATGTATCATGACAGAGTATAATGCCATATTAATCAGGAATGTAATGACCCATTCAATATACCTAATATTTTTTTTAAATATCGCAACAATAAAGAAAACAATTGATAATAATAGAAGTAGGGGAAAATATGGCAATATTCCATAATTCAAGTCAAAAACATATGATACAAATCTCGAAAATGTTGATTCGTTTCCACTCGTAAATCCGGACAAAGATGCCGTTAAATTAATATGACCTACATTATAGTAGTTGTAAGCCATCGGTATAATACTGATTATGTAGCAACACCCATACTTAATAACCTCCGGAATTTTCTTTTTAATGAAAAGAGACCATTTTTCTTCCTTGGCCTTGGTTCTCAGCAAAACAATTACATACTCAAGGATCATTACTATTCCTATAGCCATAATCGTTGGATTAAGCATTCCTGCCACAGATACAAAAAATGCAGCTCGCTTGTACCATCTGTTGTACCAAAATGTTAGTCCCATAACCAACATTGAATATATGAATACTTCTCCGCTAGTCCAACTTATATAAAATACAATAGGATTAAGGGTCAAAAGCAATACCATAAATAGTTTTGTTTTTTCCCTGGATTTTAAACATCGATTTAATATGGTAACCGAAATCATTAGAACTGCAAGGTTAGTATAAGGAAATGCATAGATGGTAGGTAGCTTTATCCAGCTTAAAATCAAAACAAACGGTATACATACAAGTGCGTATATCGGAAAGTACCAAGCCATTTGTCCGCCGGCACGTGTTGTATATCCAGACAACCTATAACTCTCTATATATCCAGCCCAATTAGGAAATAATTCTTTATAATATGCTACATCAACATCAGAAATACTAATATTATGCTCCTTTATGATGGAAGCAATTGGTAAGCTGTAATCATCCCACTCTCCTACTGGTGTCGGGACATTTACACTGCAATAAATAAGCATCAATATACCAAAAACAGCCATATATATTATAGTGATTCTCTCTAAATTGATTCTTACATTATTTACCATTGTATTATTTTATTCCCCTTAACAATAAATTTATTTCTTGCAATGTCAGCCATTGGTTGGTCAGATTTTGAGTCTGAGTAAAAATTCTCTATCTCTGAATCAAATCGTTCCCTAAAACGTCTAACCTTTTCTTCTCCATAACAATTGATTCCTGAGTACTTTCCTGTTTTGCTGTCTACCTCTGAAGCTATTAGATTATGAATCTTAATCCTATTGCATATCTCTTCTAGTAAGAAATATGGCGATGCTGAAATAATCACATCGTCTTCCTTATGAACGGTTGTATACCATTTTTTTATTTTGCCTTCGTTCTTGTTCCAAAAATCAAGAACAATTCCGTTAACATCCTTCAGCCTCGAAAAAAAACAATAGAATTCTTCCTTAAAATGAGTTTTATCTATCATCCCAGCCTTATACTTGATTCCGGCCGTCAATTGTTTTGGGATGCAAGTAATAATACCGGGATATCTATTGAGGCAGAAAAAATAGAAGTCCAATGTACTGTCCCCTGAATAAATTGTTTTGTCAAAGTCATATACATTCATATCGTACCTACAATAAGTAAAGTAATAAAAAAATACAAACCGCATACCCTAAGATAATGGCAATAAGTGCTTTATCTTTTAAAATAACCTCAATTGGATCACCATCAGAGTCTCCTTCCGCATCCAAGCTGTAGCACATTAACATCACGATAAAAATCGGAACTGTCCAACTTATCTGCGGATTAGGCATTTCCAGGGTCCACAGAGCATAAAATACATTTGCCAAAGCCACACAGACATACATATTTTTGTCAAGGAATGCTTCATTATAGTATTTCAATACTTCTCGTGTATCATTTTGCGCCCTTAGCTCATTGCGGCGTTTGCCCATTCCCATATATAAACTGCCCGTTGTTACTACTAAATAGAGCCATTTTGAAATTACTATATCTGTGATAAAACCACCATAAAACACTCGAATAACAAAACCTGATGCCAAGATAACTATATCAATAATTGGTCTGTTTTTTAGCCCCATGCTATATGCAATATTTAAACAATAGTACAATACTAAGCAGATTGCCGCTTTCAGTGTTCCAAGGTAAATAGAAATCAGAATGGCCAAAATAAGACTCGCTACCATTATTACGATTGCCGTATTCGGCTTAATCCTTCCACTCGCCAATGGGCGATTCCTTTTAGTAGGATGTTTTCTGTCTTTATCGATATCCCTACAATCGTTCAAAATATACACCGCGGATGAGACCAAGCAAAAGCATATAAAACCTAAGCAGGCCTTTAATAATTTTTCTTCAATAAAGATTACACCGCCAAAAAACATCGGCATAAACACAAGCAAATTCTTTATATAATGCTTGACTCTTAATAGTTTGACAAAATCCTTCATATCCAACCCCTCATAGGTTTAAGATGCGTACTTTCATAAACATCGATTCTTATCGTTTTTTCCATAACAAGTAAGATCACTCCGGTATATCCTTCTTAAGCCGCCTGTTGATATGCCCCTTTGATTGCCCCGTTTGTACGGGAATATTCCTGTGCTTCCATGCTTCGCATCGCCACATTCGGAAAGCATTGTGACATTCATCAAAAGCGCGAAAAAATACCTCCATTCCTCATCTCGTAATCGTATTCATCACGGACAATATTTCAATTGATAGTACTTTACCGTGCAAAAATGATTATTTTTGCATACTATAAGCACTCTATTTATATTTATAGTATCGATAGTATATATTAATCAGCAATAAATATCAATAGTCTGTAGCAAATTGAATGTAATATCTATAAGTTTTGTATTAATGGGGGAGATTTTAAAAGAGGAGGTTACTTATGAATGAACTTGCAAAATGTATTGGGCTGCGTATTCGCAATCACAGAATGCACTTAAAGCTGAGTCAGGAAAAGTTGGCCGAGCTATCCGGGTGTCATCCCACCATATCGGTCAACTTGAGCGAGGAGAAAAGAATGCAACATTAGAAAGCATTGATAAAATTGCCTCTGCCTTAAATATCCCGCTCGCAACACTGTTTGAAAAACTGGATGGTATGAATTCCGGCGAAAATATACCGTTGAAATGTTATGATTTTTTCTTATCAAAGACTTATGAAGAACAGGCCAGTCTGTTTCAGATTTTGATCGAAATCGACCGTTACAAGGGTTTGTGAAAGCAACAACAAATGATGTTTCTTTCCCCATAGGATCGTCTGTCGTATCACAAAAGGACCTCCGATTGCATATCGGAAGGTCCTTTATTGTTCCACTCATTTTCTGCTCATCTGAAACAGTTCCTCGGCCGCCAGTCTGGTCTTGGCCACGACATCGCCACCTTCCTTCGGGAAGCAGTAGTACAGGATGTCGTTGTTGCCGATGCAGATCATGTCGCCGAGCTCATACCAGTAATAGTCTGAGTAGAGGCTGTAGGAGGCGGTGGGTTTCTGGCGGTAATCGATTTTTCCGTCACAGCCCGTCAGGTGAAAGCCTTCCTTTGTGTGTACGAGGCGGCCTGTGCCGACCCTGTAGATGCTGTCCATGTTGCGCATGACGCAGATATCGACCGGGACATCCAGCCGATAGGTCTCGTTGGTCAGTTCCTCTCTGACACATTCCCGCTCCCAGGCATACCAGTCCGGCACATGGGTAAACTTTGCATCACGGTTGAGCGCCTGCAGATATCCCGTCTCGGTCAATTCATACTCGGCGCCGCAGTCCTTGCAGACCAGCCTCGTGCCTTTTCCGACCGTGTGCTGCTCCGCCAGGCAATGCGGGCATTTGTAGAGCACACGGTTTAGGTAATCGGCGCGGAAGTTTTCTGACACTCGTGTCTTTTTCTCCTGCTGCTCGAGGAAGCCGTCGAAGGTAAACTGTTCCTTCAGGACAGCGTTGAGCTCTTCCACGCTTTTTTCTTTGATCTCCTGCGGGGAGAGCAGATACTCCATCGTCGCGGATACATCCACCTTGCGAAGCTGTAGATTGTTATACAGCGGATCGCGCAGGAAGGCGCCCTGTGTTTTGATCATCACCACCGGCACGCCCAGCATTTTCAGGCACTTGCCAAGGCTCTCCGGCAGCGGAGTTGCCGTTCCGTCAAAGCTGTAGCTTGCCTCCGGGAACATCAAAACCGAGGATTTCTCCTGTTTCAGAGCATGCATCATGTCCTTCACAAGCACCATGTCCGAGACGAACTTTCTGGTCGGAATGCAGCCGATGGCGCGCATCAGCCCTTCCTTTCCCACGAAGCCGTCGGAAGTACATACGATATTGAACGGTCTCGGATACAGGAGCGTCGCCGCAATTTTTAAATCAATGAAGCTGGAGTGATTCATCAGAATCAGGCAGGCTTCGTCCGCTCCCAGCCGTTCCATCCCCGTTTGGGTATATGTAAAGTTCGTTGCCTTTAAGTCAGACGCCGAAAGTGTCTTCAGCAGCCATCCGAAAAACCTTGCCGGCCGTTTCGGCTTCCTGTGCGCCTGCGCAGGCATCTGAAGTACTTCCTCGATCGTTTTCTCCGTCACCTTTATCTTCATGTTTTCCCCTCATTTCTTTGTGGCCGCTCCGGGCCGCATAGCATTCTATAGGCTGATTTCCTCCGGGAACGCTTCCTGGCGCATGATTCCCCACATCTTATCGATGTAGGCCAGCGTATAATAGTTCTCATAGTAATGATAATAAAATGCGCCCTTCAGGGTCATCTCGTATGTACCGTCTTTCTCGGCGAGAAAGCCCAGGCGCTTCGCAAGCCACAATTCAAATCCGTACATCTTCTTCAGGCTCACGCCGAAGAATTGCTCGAAAGCCTCCTCCGTCGCCCGCGTGCTGTAGAAGGTCCAGAACAGATAGTAGACCATCCGCTGCCGCCGCGTGAATCGTAATGTGAGGGAAGTCGGAAGCTTTCCTTCCCGGATACGCCCGCAATACTCCTCCACGGAGAAGGTATTGATCTTGAACTGCTCCTTTAACAGCGTGGTAGCGGAGCATCCAAAGCCCAGGAAAGTGTCTCTGGTCATGGAAGAATAACCTGCTTTTCCTCCGTCGCTGAAGGTCCAGATGGAATTCCTGATGCAGCCTCTGCCAAGCAGGTAGTTCGTGATATCGTCCAAAAGCTTCCTTTTCTGCTTCTTCGGCATGGGTGTGACTCTGCTGTCGGTAAAGGTAAAATCAATAAAAGGATAAATGGCCACATGGTTCGCGCCGATTGCAAACGCCTTATCCACATCGGTTTTCAGATCCTCGAAGGTCTGTCCGGGCAAGGCAAAGATAAAGTCCATCGACACCGTCTCAAAGGAAACCTCGGACAGCGCTTCGGCCATTTGTTTCGCATTCACCCTGTCTCTGCCGAGAACATCTTGGTATTTATCCAGAAAAGACTGGATCCCGATGCTGATCTTCGTGACCCCCGCGTCCTTGAGAAGTGTTAGAACCGGTACCGAAACATTATCGGGGTGAAGCTCCAGACCGATCCCCTCCGTGATTTCAAAGTGCTCGCTGACCGCACGGATGATCTCTCCGATTCGATCCGCCAACAGCGCCGGCGTTCCGCCGCCAAAGTACAGGCTGGTCACTTTTTTCCGGCCCTCATATTGGCTCCCGACCATATGGATCTCAGACAACAGCGCGTCGATATACCGGTCCGCCTTTGCCCGCTCGAAAGGTTCCTTGCAATAAGGGCAGAAATGGCAGATTTTTCTGCAAAACGGCAGGTGGATATACATCCCCGGCTGCTCCTCCCCATAGGGCAGGACTGCGTCATACTCGTTTCGAAAGACGAATTTCGAAGTCGAGCGTGTCAGGTACATTCGTGTCAAATCAGTCAGTAAACTCATTGATAACTCCCGGTCTATACATACTTTAGGTAAGTACGAAGCATCTCACACACAATTTTCGGGTTGCCGCGGAATAGCAGGGTGTATTCCGCCACGAAGAAATAGCCGCATTCCCCGCACAGTCCGGGTATCTCGATACATCTGCCGCAGGTGCTGAGCTTCGCGTTCTCCATGACGACGCACTGATGGCAGGGCGTCGGGAAGCTGTTGTCGATCAGATACGGGAAGGCGCTCTTTAAGTTGAAGACCGGGCAGCCCTCGTCCATCTTGGCCCGAATCACCTCGCAGCACTTCGCCTTCTCGCTCTTCGTAAGGGCAAGCTCCCGGGTGTCCGGATAGGGTGTGTGAAAGTTGAAGGACACTGCCCTGACATTGGCGGTCTCCTTCGCCAGATCGCAGACCTCTCCCACCACGGACTGATTGATCTGATTGATTGCCATATAGAAGCAGATGTTGTCGGAGGTTGCCTCCGCAATGTTGTTCAGAATGGTGTCATAGGTATCGCCGCGCACCGCGTTGTGATGCTCTCTGTCGCCGTCGCGCCATAAAAAGGTCTCTTTGATGTCAGGTCTTTTGATGTCATCTGCCTGTGGCAGCCTTTTGTTCTCTGTTATTACCATACCATACCTAAAAAAGGTCTGCAAGGAAAGTTGATGCAGATTGCGGCCGCAGCAAATCTCTCCTTGACAAATATGGCAGAAACCGATACACTAATAGAGCCGTGCATTCGCGGCGCAATGATGAAATTCGGTCTCACGCAATGAGAATCTGCGAACCGTGTCAGGTTGGGAACAAAGCAGCACTAAGCAGAACCTTTCATGTGCCGTGAGGCAGCCGGGTGGAGTTGCGCCGTATGTGCGGCCTTTGTATTTCCGTCGAAAAGGAGCACCTGTGAAATCACTGTTTTTATAATTTTCCAGAACTTTCCGGCTGCAAACTCGTCTTATCAGATAGAATCTCTTATTAGAATCTTTTTATATACAGAAAGGACGGTCCACGATTATGAAACGAAAAGCATTTCTCATACTCTCTGTCATCAGCATGGTTCTCGGCGCCTGCGGAAACGCCGCAGCTCCTTCTCTTCCCGGGGAGCCGACTGTTTCACAGTCCCGGCCGGCCGTGTCCGAGCCGACACAAGACGCTCCCGCCGAAAGCACAATACAGCCGGTGGCAGACGCTCCCGGAGGAAGCACAGCACAGCCGGCCGGAGACTCTGACGACAGGAACCCGGCTGACCCGTATGCGCAGGCTTCCCTTTTCATCGATACAATCTATGCGCAGAACGGCGCAAATACCATAGTAAGTCCTCTGTCCCTGAATCTTGCTCTCGGTCTCGTCGCGGAGGGTGCCTCCGGGCAGACCGCGGAGGAGCTCTATGCGTACTTGGGCGGCAGCAACTACCGCGAAGAGGCGAGTGAATATCTCCAATATGCGCAGAATCTGACCGCCAAAACAGACACGGGGCTCCCGGAATCCCCCTACACCTTCCGTTATCAGCTCGCCAACTCTGTCTGGGTGAATGAGAACAGGAAATTGCAGGACAGCTTCCGGGAGGCTGTGCAGACATACTATCAGGCGCAGGCTCAGGCCGTGGATTTCAAAACCGACACCGACAAGACTGCGAAAAAGATCAATGCCTGGTGTGAAGAGAAGACGAACGGTCTCATCCCCGAGATCGTCACCCCGAATATGCTCTCCGAGGATCTGGCGACCATCCTCATCAATTCCCTGTACTTTGAGTCTCCCTGGCAAGACAGCTGGAATTGCAGGGAACACGACTTTACGAATTTCGCCGGAGACAGCGATACCCGGGAAATGCTGTTCGCGGGCACCGGCACCTACTACGAGAACGACAGGGCGACCGCCTTTGCCCAAAACTATTACAACGGCTTCCGCTTCATCGGCATCCTTCCGAAGGAGGAGGGAGAGTTTACCATCAGCGATCTGGATCTGCAGAGTCTCCTCGCCTCCGAGACGAAGGAGTATGATGTGAGAGCCTGCATGCCGAAACTGAACTTCGAGACCTCCACCATGAGCAAAAGCATCAACCGTATTCTGCAGGCACAGGGCGTTAATCTTACGTTTGACAGGAATCATTCCGAGCTCGATGGTATGATCGAGATGGAACCGGGTGAAGTGACCTATATCGACGACATCCTGCAAAAGTGCAAAATCGAGCTGGACGAAAACGGCACGCGCGCCGCTGCTGTCACAGCCATCTTCACCAAATGTGAAAGTGCTGCTATTGAGAAGCCGAAGGAAGTCAAAGAAGTCTACTTAGACCGCCCCTTTGCTTTCCTCATCTATGACAGTCTCTATGATAAGATCCTGTTTGTCGGAAAGGTGATCGAATAGTCGAAGCAAGCCGGTCTCATCCCGTCGGACTACCCGGACTATGTGATAAAAGGATCTGTGTTATGAAAGGAGGAGGGACGCTGTGAAGCCGGAAGAAATCACTGCCTATATGTCTGACTGCACTCTGTGTCCAAGGCACTGTCACGCCGACAGAAGTGCCGGAAAAGCAGGCTACTGCGGCGCCGGCGCAGCCCTTTCCGCCGCCAGGGCTGCTCTGCATTTCTGGGAAGAACCCTGCATCAGCGGTACTGCCGGCTCAGGCGCAATCTTCTTTTCGGGCTGTAATCTGAAGTGCGTCTTCTGCCAGAATCACTCCATCGCCGCCGGCCTGACCGGCAGGGATATCTCCGTCGGAAGGCTGTGCGACCTGTTCTTTGAATTGGAGCAGAAGGGCGCAGTCAACATCAATCTGGTCACAGCCGGGCATTTCCTGCCGCAGGTCGTCTGTGCGCTCGAGCTCGCCGGACAAAAGGGGCTCTCCATCCCTGTCGTCTACAACACCGGAAGCTATGAAGAGGTTTCCTCACTTCGATTGTTGGAAGGGCTGGTCGACATCTGGCTGCCCGACCTGAAATATGTATCCCCGGAGCTTTCCGCGAAGTATTCCTTTGCACCGGACTATTTTGAGAAGGCTTCTGCCGCAATTGCAGAAATGGTTCGCCAGGCAGGTCCACCACAGATAGACGAAGCCACCGGTTTGATGAAGCGCGGCATCATCGTCCGCCACTTAGTCCTGCCCGGACAGGTGAAGGATTCCAAAAAGGTGCTGCGATATCTCCACGAAACCTATGGAAATCAAATCTACATCAGCATCATGAACCAGTATACTCCTCTTCCCCATGTGGAAGGGATACCGGAACTGAACCGCCGCGTGACCGCGGAAGAATATGACCGCGTCGTCCGTTTCGCGGAAAGGCTCGGCATCGTGCAGGGCTTTATCCAGGAGGGCGAGACCGCCAAGGAAAGCTTTATTCCGGATTTTAACTGTGAGGGACTGTAGGTTAGAATCTCTCGTTTCTTTGTTTGGCAAACAAAGCATTCTTTCCAATCGTTTCCATCGCGGAGCTCTCATGTCTGGCACGATCGTAAGTGCGGCCTGTTTCTGTTCGCACCGGGCTCGATTGTAAGTGCGGTCTGTTTCAGCTCGCGCGAGTGTGCATCCTCGCGGAGCGTTTTTTGCCTGATCGGAGGAATTGTCCCATAAAGCTAAAGTAAACCCCTATCGGAGTGTGTTGCTCCGATAGGGGTTCCTTTTAGTTCTGAAGAAGTGAAAGGATATGCTCTCTGTCGAGCAGTATCGTTTCCTTCTGCATGTATTCCGTCAGCTTTTCCAACATACCCTTCAGTTGTTCGTCGATGCCGACCTCACCGCTTGCCAGATAATCAACCAGCTCGCGAAGTTCATCGTCTGTCATCTCCTGCATGATCTCCTGCACATCGGCAGCCCCGAGCAGCTCCGGCTCGAGCGCAGGCACTGCCTGCGCACCGGCTTCAGCCCCGGCCCGGGCGCCTGCACCGATTCCGGTCTGGGTACTCGATTCGACTCCCGCCTGTACGCCTGCTTCGATTCCTGACTGAGCATCTGCTTCAATTCCGGTTTGGGCGCCTGCACCGATCCCTGTCCGGGCATCTGCAGGAATACTGCTCCCTGTCGAGGGTATCGTTCCGCTGCCGGGAGGTATCGGACTGCCATTCGGCGGAATCGTGCCTCCGTTTGGAGGTATATATCCTCCGCCGTTTGGAGGAACCTGTCCACCGCTTGGAGGTATGTATCCTCCGCCGCTTGGAGGAACCTGTCCGCCGCTTGGAGGTATGTATCCTCCGCCGCTTGGAGGTACATATCCTCCGGAGGGCATCGGACTACCGCCTGCTGGCGTCTGCCCGCCGGA
Source organism: Acetatifactor sp. (assembly GCA_016293615.1). Lineage (GTDB taxonomy): Bacteria > Bacillota > Clostridia > Lachnospirales > Lachnospiraceae > Acetatifactor. The sequence goes on along the minus strand of JAEDDX010000030.1, from coordinate 9,548 downwards.
GCTGATCAAATCAGCCAATTCGTGTATTTTCCCGTCTGCCGCCTTAGTCAACTTAGACGCAACAAGCTGCTCCGCATTGCTCTTCGCAGCATCCTTCACATATTTTCCTGCCGCATCCGACAAAGCGTCGCTCATGGGTTTTGTCAGATTCTTTGTAATCTGGCGCTTCGCCTGATAGGAGGCCACTTTATTCACGACCGGATTGGACCAGACTCTCGCAGTCTGCTCAGTCATAATCTCTGTCGCAGTATCGTATCCCAACTGCCTGGAAGCATCGGCAACCTGTTGGCTGAATGTCTTCGGAGCAGCACTCTGCACCGCTCTCACCGCATCGTCCGCAGAGCCAACTGTTGCCTGCGTTGCTCTCACGGCGTCGTCTGCCGTACCGCCCATGGCTCTCTGCACCGCCCTCGTCGCATCATCCGCAGAGCCGGCTGTTGCCTGCGTTGCTCTCACAGCGTCGTCTGCCGTACCGCCCATGGCTCTCTGCACCGCCCTCGTCGCATCATCCGCAGAGCCGCCTGCACCTCTCAGTATATCATCTGCTGCATCGTTCACACCGTTTACAAACTGCTTGGAAACATTCTGACCAACCCAGGTCTTCGCACCCGCGGTAGCCACTGCCTGTCCGGCAGTCTTGAGTCCGCCCTTAAGTCCTTTCGCACTCAATCCAAAGCAGGCCACATCCAGTATACCGCTCAGATAATTACCATTGGAGAAATCATAATGGGCATCCCTGATACCGGTTGTCATGCCCCAGACTTCCGAGATGCCCGGCACGAATCCAACCGCCAGATTCAGTCCGCCCGCAATGTAACCCGCCGTCTCGTTGTCGGCATAAGGGCTGTAATCTCCCAATATAAAGATGCTGGCTGTCGCTCTTCCGGTCTCGGTCGTTGCAGACCAGGCAAACGCTCCGCCGCCGACCAGACCTGCCGCTACCGCTGCAGGAACCAGAGCAAGCCCGAAGGTACAGGCTCCGACAAATGCCGCCAGCCCCAATACCGCCGAGAATCCCAGCACCTCCGCGAACCCGCTGTTTTGGAACAGTCCTGCGAGTGTGCGCCCGGATTCACTCCATCCGCCATCATCGGCAAACACACTGACGCCGCTTTGCATTGCCAGAATCACTGCTGCACCGATTGCAAGCATCACCAGCAGCGATGCGGCCTTTTGGGGCCTTTCGATCTTAACAATGCCTAACTGAATAAAGGCGAGTATCAGCAGCAGAACAGACGCAACAATTCTCGCCCAAAGCGCATAACCGAAGAGAAACCAGCAAAGGGCGTTGATCACAGAATATAGTAACAGGCCGGTTCCGAAGGAGAAGACCCGAAGCTGAATCTGCGCAAACAAGGGCTCCTTCTGTTTTCCCTCCTCGACCTTCCGGTAATGTCCGGCGCAGGAATACACCATCAGCGGCACCGAGATCATACTGCCATCCTGCTTGACGCTGGAGAAGACCAGCATAAGTCCCATCAGCGCAATCGTAAACGGGTTAAAGAGGAAGAATCCGACGGGGATGACCAGAAACATCGTGGACCAGAAGTAGAAGCCAAAGCTCCGCTGCGTCGTCTCCCCATATGTGCGCAGACTCTTGGGGAAAGTGAAAAGTCCTTTCAAAAAGGACAAAAGCTTTCCGTGGAACAGATCCCTGCAGATGCACTGAAACGCCAGACCGACGAGCGCATAAAAGGATACCGACAGCAGCATCGATTTTCCGATGTCCAGATTCTGCAGTCCCTTGATCTGCCCCCGGCCCAGGGTTCCGCCGAACAGATAAGCCGTTGCGTTTCCCAGAAACGAATTTTCATCGATGCGAAAGGTATCGTTTAGGTAGCACAGACCATACAGATTCCAGAACACGACCAGAGCTGCGATCAACAGCTTCCCGCCGACAGACAGCAGAAGCCTCTTCCAGTTCAGCGCCTGTTTTGCCATCGTCTTGGTCTGCATCACAAGCATCTGTGAGAGCTTCTTGGGGAATTTCTCCGAGGAAGTCAGTTTTACATAGCTGTACCGCGTATAGGGTTCCTTGTCCTCAGCCGGAGGCTTATAGCCGGGAGGCGCCTGGAACTGTGTGGTACAGTACTCGCGGATCATGGCAAGGAGCATTTCATCCAGCTTATCATTGAAATATTTCTCAATGGTACAGCCGGGTGCAAGCTCACCGTTCAACAGTTCGAACTCTTCCTTTCCTACATGGAAGGTCTTCGCCTGCCCGCAGGGCTGTCCCGTCTGATTTTCCAGGGGCAGGGCGGTCAGCTGGAAGACATGATCCAGCGTAAAACAGGCATCGATCCCCTTGCCCGCCAGCTCCTTCTTCGCCTGCTTGGGGCGGTACTGTTTGTTGACATCCTTCTCCCACAGCAATTCCTTCACTTCCGCATACAGAAGCTCCGGGTCATCGTCCATCATCAGGACGATTTTGTTCTTCGTATCATCCTGAATCGTCGCAAGAAACGCCCCGCAGACGCCGCTGAAGGTGATGAGCTTCTTTCCGTGATAAGACGGTTTGTGGAAGGTCAAAACCTTTTCGGCGTGAATCCAGGTGTTCGCGTAGCGGTAGATGTCTGTGCTGATGCGCACATCCTTGCCCTCCGCAACGAAGACCTTGTGCTTTACGGCGCGTCGAAACAGGTCGGAAATCGCTTCCTCGCTGGGCCGCTCCGTCAGGACCCTGCTTCCGCACAAGCCGCTGACATGCTCGATCTCCTGCGCGGGCATGAGATACTTTAATGTCAGAATAAACTCATCCAGCGCGATCTCTCTTCGATAGAATATGTTCTGTTTTTTCATAGACCCATCCTCATTTGTATTTCTTCTTTCGGAATCACCGTCAGCCCGTATTTTCCTCCGAGCCAATAGGCTTCTTCCGTTTCTGTCATACACTTAATTTCATTATCCGACAAACCATGCTCTTCTGTAAAGTATAAACTTTTTGAAGTTTTTGGATTGAAAATAACGATGCCGTCATACTCTGTGGTGATCCAAAGATAACCGAAAGCATCCTGATACAGAAAACGAATCTTCTCTCCCGGGAGTCCATCCTCTTTCCCATAGGTTTCGGTGACCTGATAGACGCCGTCCTCCCCGGCAATCACGGCTAGCCCGCCGGTATTCATATAGCCGCAGCCGGCGAGCATCCGGCCGTCCGCAAGCGGCAGAAGGGAGGTCACATAGGGATGTACAAGACCGTCCTCCACCGTAATGGTCTGGCTTCCCCGGTCGGAGACAACTGTGATGCCCCCGTTCTTCGTGTCCAGATAGGAGGCAAACCACAGGGTATCCCCCACCGAGCGGATGACATTCACGGAATCGCTGACAAGTCCGGTAGCCCGATTGCGGATCTCGGTCACTTCCCAGCCGTTTTTGCCGGGCTCAAGCTTCGCCGCGCCGCTGTAAGTACCGATCCAGACCGCTTCCTGGTCCCATTCCACCGTGTTGACTCGCCCCTTGGGAATGTCGGGCGCGCGATATTCACTGCGGCTGCCGAATTCGTCTATTCTCGTCAGTCCGTCCTCATGTCCGATCCACATACTGCCGTCGGGGGTCTGCCGCATCCCGGCGGAATAGATCATTTCCACTCCGTCCACCGTCTGCACTACCTTCCTTGTGACCGGGTCATACAGCCGGATACCGTCATTTCCGCCGACCCACACCCGCTCTTTGTCAAAGCAGACGGCGGAGATTTCTTCTCCCTGCTGCAGGACCTGAAAGGAAGCAATCCTGAGACTGTCATCTTCTTTCTCTCCCCGGTCGGAGAAACATACGCAGAACACCGCCATGGCTGTGACAAACAAGCCGTAGCCCAGAACCTTTAAGCACCTTCTTCTGTTCACAGGGCCAGCACCTCGCAATCTAAAGACTCTGCCTCCCACAGATCATGTGTGACATACAGTATGGTTTTTCTGCCGCAGTACTCCTCTTTCAGATACTGCAGCGTCACAAGCTTCGTCTCGCGGTCCAGGTTAGACAGCGGTTCGTCCAACAACAGAATTGACCGTTCAGAGGCAAACGCTCTTGCCAGCGCGACCCGCTTCGCCTGTCCTCCGGAGATTTCTGAAGGATAGCGCTTTAAAATGTCCGCAATCTGAAGTTGCTGTGCGATCTGCGCGATCTTCTCCGGATCCCTGCGGTTCATGCCGAATGCGATATTCTCATCGTTTCGCAAATGATTCCAGAGAGTTGCCTCCTGAAACACACACGCGAGATCCCGCCGGTAGGGCGGTATCTTGTCCGTCATCTCCACACCGTTGATCGTGATGACGCCGGAATCCATAGACTCCAGTCCCGCGAGGATCCGCAGCAGGGTCGTCTTGCCGCAGCCGCTCTCCCCACGAATCACGAGAGTCTGATGCTCGGGCACCCGAAACGTAACATCCCGCAGAATCGTTTTGTCATCATATTGTTTTGTGAGTCGTTCTACTGTTATCACCTGTAAAATCTCCTTCTGATGAGCCACAAAATCAGGCACTCCGCCGCCAGCATCAGCAAAACAGTGATCAGGCAGAAGCCTGCCACATACTCTGAGGCGCCGTAGTGAAGGTAATTATAGATCTTTACCGAAGCAGTCTCCATGCCGGGCGGCATCAGGACCAGTTCGATACCCTCCTCTCCCAGGGAAAGGAAGAACACCAGGCAGGATGCGCAAAGGTACCCCGGGAGCAAAAGGGTGCGCTCCATACGCCGGTATCGGCTCCCGGATGTGCTCATCACCGCTGCCATCTCAAGCTTTTTCACATCCACCCTTTTTCTGCAGGCCATCAGCAGAAGCAGGGCGAAGGGCAGATAATGAAGGGCACAGCCAAGCGCCGGCAGAAGCACCGTCGAACCGACCGCATGGAAAACACTTTTGTTGACAATGCTCAACAGCCCCATTGCCAGGATGGCCCCGGGCAGAACCATCGGCAGGGAAAGCAGCATCCACACAAGCGGGCTCCTGCACCTCTCTAAGAACGCCGCCGGCAGCCCGATCAGGAAAAAGGTCAGTACACTTGCCAGAAGCGCTACCTCCACGGAAACGAGAAGCTGCTCCCGAATCATCAGAAACGAACGCCAGAGGGTTTTGGCAGAGCCGGTCTGCACCAGAAAGACCAATAGCGGAACGACAGCCTGAAGCGCAAGAAGTCCCAGCCCCAGTTTCATCGCCGCCCGGATGGGGAATGCATAGTGCATCCGGATTCGTCCGGGATTCTTCTGTTGTCCGGGAATCCGGCGAATCCCCCTTTGGACCAGGGAAAGGGGCAGGAGAAGCACCAGCGCAACCGGCAGCGCCATGATCCAGGCGTCCAGCGCACTCCCCGTTCTGCTGTAGACGGAATAGATCTCCAGGGTATAGGTATTGTACTGAAACATCGACGGCACGGAAAAATCCGTCACTGACAGCAGGAAAATGCAGCCCATCCCGGAGGCGACAAGCGGCAGACTCTGCGGAAGAAGCTGCTTTTGCAGAACCGTCTCAGGCTTTTGAAAGACCAGCGCCATCTCCGTGCTGCGGCTCTCCGTCATCTCGATCGCAGCGAGGCAGAACAGGACGGCCAACGGCAGATAGGTCATCACTTCCACGAACAGGCAGGAGGGCAATCCCTGCATCGAATACTTCAGCAATGACGGCCGGAAGCCGGACAAGAACCGTATCAGAATCATCCAGGAAAGGGCGTATACATAATAGGGAATCGCGAGAAACAACAGAAAGAAATATCGATACCACTTCTGTGCCAGTCTGCCGTTTGCAATGCCAAGCGCGGCAAAAAAGCCGAGAACGGTCGTAAGAACCGTCACCACGCTCCCGAGCGTAATACTGTTGGCGAGCAGACCGAGCCTGCGAGCGTTCGGCAGCACACTGCTTAAGTCCGCCCTCTGCCCCAGAATACCGGCAAAGGGCAGAAAAAGGATGCAGCAGTATAGCAGAAGTCCTACATATTTTGTTGCGTTTCTCCTTTGTTCCATTCCGCTTATCACTCACTAATTCACTGTTGAAAAAATAGCTTCCATATCCTTGCTCGCCACATCGAGGTATCGATACACTTCCGCCAGGCCAATGCTCATACCCTTGATGCCGTCATCCTTATCGGCGTCTCTGACAGAGCGGTCGAAGAACTGTATCTCTACCAGCTTCCGCTCCACCTTCTCGGAGAGCACAAAATCAATAAACGCCTGTGCGGTATCCTCATGAGGAGCCCCTTTGATCATCGCAAGTGTGCTGGGTGTCATCATGGTGCCCATGTCATCAACGCCCTGGTCGGGGTATATCATCACAACCTCAGCTCCGTCCTCGATTGCCTCCTTTGCATCATCCGTGTCGGTAAAACCGACCGCCACCTGTCCGGATGCCGCCATATCCTTGGTCACGGAATTGCCGTCCACGATCTGTACGCCCTTTGCCTTCACCTGTTCGAAGTACTTTCTTCCTTCCTCCGCGCCGAGCTGTGCATAGATCGCCGCCGCCATGGTTCGGGTCGTGCCGAACATCGGATATGCCAGAGCCAGCTGCTTGCCCTCATAATCGCCCGTTGCAAAGTCATAAATGCTTGTCGGATAGTTGTCCGGCGCAAGAAGCTTCGTGTTCACCAGAAAAACGCGCGCTCTGCCGCCGAAAGCGGTCCACATGTGGTCTTCACTTTTATAATACGCCGGAATATCTGCTGCGGAGGGAGACTCATACGCAGCGAGCATACCCTTCTGCTCCAGATCGATCGTCTGAATGAACTCGTTGTTCCAGAACACATCACACACAGGATGCTCTGCCTCTGCAGCAATACGATTGGTCAGCCCTGTCGTCTTGTTGGCCTCCGTATCATACACTGCTTTGACCTTGATTCCGGTCTCCTGTTCGAACATGGCAAAGATCTGATCCGCAAAGACCTGGTCGACGGCAGTGTATACCACGACCTCCCTCTTTGCTCCGCAGCCTGTTGCCGTCAGACAAAGCAGAAGCGCCAGTGCCCCCAGGACAATTCTCTTATCTGTTTTTTTGATCCGATTTCGTAACATACTCGTACCTCACCTATGGTTTCTTTTGTTGATAAAGGTTCATGGCTCTGCCATGCCCACCCCGCCGCCTCAAATCGGAAGCCGTGCAAGGTTCATTATAGCACACTCCCGGTAACATGGCTATGCTGTGATGCACTTTCCATATGATAAATGCCTTCCGCCCTTTCTCCCTGCCCACGGTTTGATCCTCCCCGGTCAGGTTCCGACATATCCTCACAATTCCACCCGCATCATATAGTAGCCGAAATCCCCCTCCCCGGCGGGCTCTCCGGGTCCCTCGAAGCTCTCATACCCGAACAAAACCGCCGCCTGCTTCTCTCTCTCCCAAAAGTATCCCGGCGTCCCCAGATAATACACAGCCCCCTCTTTTCGCTCCACGCGCGCCAGAAGCAGGTGCTGATAGCTATAGTATCCATGCAGCATAAAGCTGTTGTTCGCTCTGCGATAGGATGCCTCTGCGAGAAGGACAAAGTCTGCCGGCCGGATCATCAGATATTCTCTGTCATCGTCAAAGGGGCGTCTGTGCGGATAGATCGCCTCCAGCTGGCTCCATTTTTCTTCCAGAGGGACCACCGGAAGCTCTGCTTTGCCCTGCGCCGCCTCTTTTTGCCGTGTCGCCCCGATATCGGAAGAGACGCCGTCATTCGGGATCTCCCGCACGCCTGAAGCAGTGCTGTCACTTCGGGCTGCGGCAGTCAGCTGCTCTGTCCGGTATTCTGCGCTGTCCTCAGAATCGGTAGCCGTTTGAGGCTGCTTTGGGCAGACCGTCTCCTTTTTCCGGTTCGTTGCGGCCTCTCCGTCCGGCAGAAGGATGCGAAGCCTGTCCCAGTTTGTCAGTCCGACGCCTTCCGCCAGAATTCCCTTCTCACAGTATCTTTTCCGAAACATCCCGCATCCGTCATGCAGCAGAATCCTTCCGATCGTTCTCTGAAACGCTCCGCTCAGGATCTCTACCGGGTATTCTCCGTTCAGCCCCACCGGCAGATTCCGAAGGGATATCTCAAGCCATAATTCCTCTTCGCTGCCGCTCAGCTTCGCGAACCCGCAAGGTTTCGTCTCCTCTTCTCTTTGATATGTCATATAATGGATTTCCCTGAAACAGCGCATAAAAAGACCCTCCGAATACAGTTTCTACTCAAATATATTCGAAGGGTTGTCCTGTTATGCTTTTATTTCAATGCTTGTGTCAATCCCTCTGCTCCAGATACTTCAGGTAATTGACTACCATCAGTGCAATTTTAAATGTCATGGCATCATCAAAGCATCGGAGATCCAGACCCGTGCTCTTCTGGAATTTCTCGATTCGATACACCAGCGTATTTCTGTGAACAAACAATTGTCTGGAGGTCTCGGAAACATTCAGATTGTTTTCGAAGAACTTCTGAATGGTTGTCAGGGTCTCCTCATCCAGTTCATCCGGAATCTGCTCTCCGAAGATCTCCCGGATAAACATCCGGCAAAGGTTCACCGGCAACTGATAGATCAGTCTGCCGATACCAAGCTCACTGTAAGCAGCAACGCTTCTTTCCGCATAGAAAATCTTGCCCACATCCATCGCCATCTTGGCTTCCTTGTAGGATTTGGAAACATCCTTCAGCTCCTGCACGATATTCCCGAACGAAACCCGTACATTGATCATGGCTTCCGCATTCATCATGGAGACAATGGTGTCCGCCACCGCCTTCAGATCCTCCGCACCGGTGTATTTGTCCAGAGACTTGATCAGAATGACATTGCTCTCATCCACCGCAGTGATATAGTCGCCCGTATGGGCGGAAAACATCTCGCCCAGAATCTCCTTCACGATTCCGTCGTTGCCCTCCCCCGTCTCAACCAGAAAGACGGCACGGGGAACATTGACTTCCACATGCAGCTTTTTCGCGCGATTATAGATATCCACCAAAAGCAGATTGTCCAGCAAAAGGTTCTGCCAGAAGTTGCTTCTGCCTAATCTTTCCTTGTAGGCAACAGCCAGGTTCTTGATCTGGCATGCCGCTATTTTGCCGATCATATAGGTATCGTCGCCGACTCCTTTGGCAACCAGTGCATAAATCAGTTCGCTCTCGTCATAGATCTTCAAAAGGTGGTTGGCCCCGATGACCTGACTGTCTGCCGGCGAATTGATAAATCCAACGATAACATCGCTCGCAAGGTCGATATGCTCTCCGGTCGTGGCCACTACCGTTCCCGCAAGATTATAGACGCAAAATTCAACTCGCGTGATTGCCTTCAACTCATCGATGCTGGTCTGAATTGTCTGATTTGATATCATGTCGATACTACCGCCTTTCCCCAAGTGAAAACACACTGCCTTCAGCTTCATCATACCGCATGAGGTCGGCGCTTCGCAAGTATTTTTATGCTTGGTTTCCTTCCGTTTTTTTCATTCATCATCGCCCTCTGCTTCGCAGAGCCGCCGCTTCGCGGCTTTTGCGATGATTCATGTACGCTCGGGTGAAACCAAATGGTCCCTTCGGGACCGCTTGGTTTCCTTCCGTTTTTTCATTCATCATCGCCCTCTGCTTCGCAGAGCCGCCGCTTCGCGGCTTTTG
>JAEDDX010000093.1 GCA_016293615.1 Acetatifactor sp. | reverse complement strand
AAAAAGGACAGCCATGGGGTGACTGTCCTTTTCGAGAAGGTATTTCTTATGGGGTATAGCAAAAACTATATAATGTATTGGGGGGGGTTACGCCTATTATAATAGCATCGCCCTAACCGTTTGTATATTCTCAAAACTCACAAACTTTACAAATACATGAATTTGTTTTTGTATATTTTTCACAAATACCATTTGTATACTTTTACCAAGTAACGCGTTATCACGCCGTGAAAAGAGCCTCGAACTCGTCCCGGTTGATCTTTTCTCTCTCGATAAGAAGCTCTGCGCAGCTGTGCAGAACCGTCTCATGTGCCAGAATCAGTTCCTTCGCCTTCGCATAGCACTCGTCGATGATGGCTTTCACTTCCCTGTCGATCTGTCCGGACATTTCTTCGCTGAAGGACTTGGCGTGCGCAAGGTCTCTGCCGATAAAGACTTCGTCATCGCTGTTGTCGTAGCATACGACTCCGATCCTTTCGGACATACCGTAGGTGGTAACCATTCTGCGGGCAACCTGGGTCGCCTTCTTGATATCGCTGGAAGCGCCGGTGGTATAATCCGTGAAAATCAGCTCCTCGGCAATTCTTCCGCCCAGTGAAACCATAATATGCTGCAGCATCTGGCCCTTCGTCATGAACATTTCATCCTTCTCAGGCAAAGGCATGGTATAACCTGCCGCACCCTGTCCGGTGGGAATGATGGACACGGTGTAGACTGGTCCGACATCGGGAAGCACATGGAACAAAATGGCATGGCCTGCCTCGTGATAAGCGGTAATCTTCTTTTCCTTGTCGGAAATCACGCGGCTCTTCTTCTCCGCACCGATTCCGACCCTGACGAACGCTTTGCGGATGTCCTCCTGCACAATGAACTGCCGCTTGCTCTTGGCTGCACCGATGGCTGCCTCGTTCATGAGATTCTCCAGATCCGCGCCGGTGAAACCGGCTGTCGTCTGTGCGATCTGTTTGAGATCCACATCCTCCGCCAGAGGCTTGTTCTTCGAATGAACCTTCAGGATCTCCTCTCTGCCGTTGACATCGGGTGTTCCCACGGTTACCTTGCGGTCGAAACGGCCGGGTCTTAAAATCGCGGGATCCAGGATGTCCACACGGTTGGTCGCTGCCATCACAATGATACCCTGGTTGGCGGAGAAACCGTCCATCTCGACCAGAAGCTGGTTCAGGGTCTGCTCTCTCTCGTCATGTCCGCCGCCCATACCGGTACCTCGCTGCCTTGCCACTGCATCGATCTCGTCAATGAACACCACGCAGGGCGCGCTCTTCTTCGCCTCCGCAAACATGTCGCGGACGCGGGACGCACCGACGCCGACATACATTTCCACAAAATCCGAACCGGAGATACTGAAAAAGGTAACCTCCGCCTCGCCCGCAACTGCCTTTGCAAGCAGGGTCTTACCGGTTCCGGGAGGGCCCTCAAGCAATACGCCCTTGGGAATTCTGGCCCCCATCTCGTTGTATTTTGCGGGATTCTTTAAGAAGTCGACGATTTCCTCGAGCTCTTCCTTTTCCTCCTGAAGGCCTGCGACCTGCTTGAAGGTGATCGATTTGTCACCTTCCGAACGGACGGCACGGCTCTTGCCGAAGTCCATCATTTTGCCGCCCCCGCCGCCGGCGCTCTGCGCCGTCAGCATCATGAACATAAACAGGCAGGTTCCGAGCACCAGCAGAATCGGCAGGATCGTCGTCAGGAAGAATCCCGGGCGCTTCACATCATAGACGGTAGGGTCTAAATCGTAGGAACGAAGCATCTGCTCCGCCTCCTGCACATTTGACACATACAGAATCTTGCTGCCGCCGCTTTTGAGCTCCACATACAGCGCGCCCGTAGGCGTCTCCTCATTGAGCTGAATGCGCACACTCACTACATTGCCTGCCTCGATATCCTTGATCAGCGCATCTCTGGAATATTGCTCCGCAATCTTGCCCGCACTGTAACTGTTAAAAAGCCATAGAAGTCCTATCGCAATCAGCAAAAATACCAGTCCGGAACCGAACCCTCTTCTCTCCTGTCTCACTCCTTACCATCCTCCTGCTTATCAAAGACAACCTTTCCGATGTAGGGAAGATTGCGGTGCTTCTGGTCGTAATCCAGACCGTAACCAACCAAAAACTCATCGGGAACCCGGAAGCCTGTATAGTCTACCTTCACATCCGTCACGCGTCTCTCCGGCTTGTCAAGCAGTGTGCAGAGCTTTAAGGATGCGGGTCCTCTGTCCTTTAACATCTCCAGCAGATAACTCAGGGTTCTGCCGCTGTCCACAATATCCTCCACAACAATGACATCCTTGCCGCGCAGAGGCTCATCGAGATCCTTCACGATCCTGACAACGCCGCTGGACTTGGTGTCGCTTCCGTAACTGGAAACAGACATGAAGTCCAAAGATACGGGCACGGAGATCCTCTTGGCAAGCTCACAGGTAAAGAAGGTGCCGCCCTTTAACACACAGACAAGATGCACTTCCTTTCCCTCATAATCCCTGCTGATCTGCGCTCCGATCTCGCTGATTCTTGCGTCAACCTGCTCCTCTGTTAACAGTACTTCAACATGATGCTTCATCTTTCTCCTCCGTCCGGCTTCCCACAGGGAAGTCCTTCTTACATTCTACCTGTAAAATATGTGTTGTATTCCTCTCAACCTTAAAATATTCACTGATCCGGTAACCGACAAGCCAGACAATGTGGCTTCCCTGCGCCAGAACCGGAATGCTGTCTCTTTCTTCCCGCGGTATTTTTTCGGTGATCATGTAATCCTTTAAGGATTTGTGTATCATACCGCCCTTACCGTCGGAAACCATGAGATAATCGCCCACCCTGCGGGTGCGGATTTCAAGCGGTTCTACTATTTTATCATAATCAAACCATTTCGTATACTGCTTTTGCACAATCTCGCAGGTGTCTTTGGGGAAAATGGGCGTCATCACAAATTCCGGCAGTGCCTGCGCCGTACTCTGCAGCCTGCCATCGTCGATGACCACCCGGTCATACTGTCTTCGGAAGGTGATCCCAAACGGCAGGCAGATGGTTCTGTTTTGGTCCTTTTCAAATAATGTCAGCACATCCTCCACATGTACGAGCGAAATATCCTTGCCCGTGGGAGAGCACTGCTCCGCAAGCTCTAAGATCAGGCGTTTCTGCAAAATCCGCGGCAGTGTATGAAAAGGCGCGACTTCGATTCTGTTGTCCTGCACGCAGAGCTTCTTCGCCTGCGCAGTCTGCATCCGCAAATACTCCTCCGTCTCGCAGATAAGCTCCGCCGTCCGGTTCATGTTGGCAACGACACTCCCGCAGATCTGCTCCTTCGCATAGGGCAGGATATGATGTCTGATACGGTTTCTGGTATACTCGTCCGTCCCGTTGGTTGCGTCCGTGCACCAGTCGGCGGACAGCTCCCTAAGATACGCCTCGATCTCGCTGCGCTCCAGCACAAGCAGGGGACGAATGATGTCTCCCCGCACCGGCTCCATCCCGCAGAGCCCTCTGGTGGAGGTGCCGCGAAACAGATGCAGCAGCATAGTCTCAGCGCGGTCATCGGCGTGATGCGCCACCGCTATCTTACCCTGTGAGAAGCCTTCCTCCTCCTCGCGAAATACGCGATATCTCAACCTTCTGCCGGCATCCTCCTCGGAGCATTTTTCCTGTTTCGCCAACGCCGGCACATCTGCGCGGACTGCCCGAAACGGTACGGAATGTTGCCCGCAGAGTCTTTCCACAAAAGCTTCATCCTCCGCAGCGTCCGGCCGGATCCCATGGTTGATATGTACCACATGAAGTTCAAAATCCGTCTGCTCCCGCAATTGCAGCAACAGAAAGAAGAGACAGACCGAGTCTGCCCCTCCGGAGACCCCGAGGATGATCGTATCCCCGGGGGCAATCATTTTGTTTTTGTTCACGTAGTCGAACACCTTCTGTTCGATTGTACTGCGAATGTCTGACATCGTCTGTCACCTGCCATATTGTCAGTGATTGCCTCATTTTTCACCGGATGATTCCAGTCCATTTTATTATAATGTAGCAGTCCGTAAATGTAAAGGCAGCGATTCTAAGCTTCAGTCCGTTCTCCAGATACCGACGACGCCGACGGTCATATCGTCACGGACATGTCCTCCTCCGACGATCACTGCCGTGCGCAGAATCCGCTCGGCAAGCTCATTCGGATTCTGCTCCTGCATCTGCTCCAGCAGGGCGCCAAGCGCCTCCTCATAATTCTGCTCCCCGAAGGCGTCCACCACGCCGTCCGAAACCATGATAATATAGTCTCCCTCCTGCAAAAGCTTCCGAATCGGATGGAAGACCGGCTCCTGAAATACCCCAAGCGGCAGGTTGCCCTCGCTCAGGCATTCCACCCCGTCCCCGCTTTTCAGAAACGACACGGCGGCCCCCACCTTCCGGATCTCGCAGACTCCCCTGTACAGATCCAGTTCACAGACATCCAGCGTGGGATGATTGTCGTCCTCCCCCAGAAGATAGAACGCATGGTTCACCGTCTCGATGGCGGAATCGGTCCCGTAGCCTGCCTCCAGAAACCGCTCCATCAGATCCAGCACTTTGTCGCTGTCCTTGCCCGCCTGCTCGCCGGAACCGGTTCCGTCCGAAAGCATCACGACGAGCTTTCCCCTGTCGGTCTCCGTCACGGCGAAATTATCCCCGGAGGTGTTCTCTCCCTCTCTGGCCGCCCTCGCAAATCCGGTCAGGGCGACATACGCCGGTTCCTTCTCGAACAAAAAGATATGTTCCTCCCTGTCCACGAAGAGGGGAGAGGACACTGCCGGCTTCAGCCGTCTGTCAAGCAGCACGGAAAGCATGTCAGCGACCTCCTGCGCTGAGATGTTTGCGCCGCGCTGTGTCCGAAGCGCAAGCGCAAGCGCTTCTCTCCCGTCGTCATCGCACAGATAGCAGGGATTCTCCACAAGAATTCCCTCCTCCTTCATCGCATTCCTGACCAGTCTCTCCAGGCGGGGTTCCACCGGCCTGGAGCAGAACACCTCGCCGGCCACATCCGTCATGATTCTTCCGACCTCCCGCAGATGACACTGCAGAACCTGCCGGTTCTCAAAGAGCCGCTTCTCTGCAATCAGATCCCGCCGGTCTTCGTTCTCCCCGGGGCAATACTCTCCGGCGTAGCTTTTTGCCAGCTCATAAAAGCTGTCCGCGTAATTTAAGAGTTTCCTCCTGTATATCTCCGAAATCTGCAGCGTCTTCATCTCTCCGTTTCCGATCTTTACACCCAAACCCATATTCCTCTCCTTTGGTCCGCATTCCTTTTTGCCGTCTGACGGTAAGGACGATTATAGGTTTGTGCGGTTGTTTTTTCCTGTCAAAAACGGGCAGCACAATCTTAAAGTTTTGCGACAAAAAAAACAGGAGCATTTCGCTCCTGCCTACTTGTCTTCCTTAAACAGAATCTCACCTTCATAAACAAGTCCCAGCTTCTCACGGGCCATATCCTCGATATATCCCTTCGTCTGGACCTTCTTGCCGTAGTCCTCGATCTCCCGCGCTCTCTCTTCCTCCGCCAGAATCTGCTGATCCAGCAGAGCCTCCTCCTGCGCCTTTGAATCGATCTTGCCTTTGATCTCGGAGCTCTTGACTGCAACCATGACCATAATAAACATTAAGACCATAACGATCAGAAACATACTGAAGCGGTTCTGCGTTCTTTTACGGTATGCTACTTTTCTGCGCGTTCTTGCCATGGCTGCTCCTTTCCCTGCTCTGATGTCGGTTTCCTTCTGCCTTTTATTGTAAGAACTTTCCCGGAAGATGTCAACCGGTTTTTGCGCCTGCGCACAGCTTCGCGAAGTCCGCCGCCTGCTGCCGCGACACGCTTCGCGCACCGTATCCTGAGTACGGCAAAGAGCTTTCGAAACGGCCGGACTGCCCATACAAGCAGCCTTCGTATCCTTCCGGTCAGCCACAGGATCAGGGCGGAGACATAGGTTACCACAAAGGAGCTCACCAGCTTCTGGTAAAGCAATATCCCCACAAAGGCGCCGAGCACCGCAAACCAGCGCAGCCTTCCGTTGCTGTCCCGGTTCATCAGCAGAAACACTTCCATCCCGCAGTAGGTCCAGAAACACATGTCCTCAAGCGACACCAGAAAAACGCCCTGCGGAATGACCCGCCGGAAGATTCTGAGCATGTCATAGATAAAGGTAATGTAGATCCCGAACAAAAAGGAATGGTACAGGAACTGATTTTCACTGCCCATGGCTCTACCGGAACAGACGGGTCAGCAGGGATTCCTGCTTATGTATTCCGCCCGCCGCCTCGGAGTAGGTCAGGCTGTCTATTCTGCCGTCAATATCGACCTCGCCCTTCTCGAGGGTCAGCCGGTTCACATGCAGGTCATCGCCTTTTATCATGAGCATGCCCTGCTCCGTCTCCAGGATCACTTCATGTATATCAAAGGAAAGCACATCGTTGACACCGTTCACGGTACAATCTCTTCTGTTGGTCAGACTTATCTTGTGTGTACGCGTGTTGCTGCCGCTTAACTCTTCCATAGAACCTCCTCACAGTCTGTTTCTGAATCTATAGAAAGTTTATGCACCGACACGCGGATTCATTCGACGGACTCGTCGTCAAAAGAAACCTAAAGGTATCGGAACAGTTCCTTTGCCTCTTCCTTTCTCACGGTCTCCTGTACGTCCAGAACCTCAACCTTAACCTCCCTGTTGCCGAAGGCTATGGTGATGATGTCACCCTCC
>JAEDDX010000029.1 GCA_016293615.1 Acetatifactor sp. | reverse complement strand
AAGCACCTACACCGGAAGCAATCGCCTCTATGCATATGACTCATCTGGCTCATCTCCTCAAAGTGAACTCCCACGGACACTTTGACAAGACAAACGCTCAGCAGTTAAGAGTTCTCGCACAGATCAGTCCGGAAATTACCAGGCTAAGATGGCGGAAGGTCGGACTCATTATAATGCCCTTGGGCACTGTGCCGGCAAGCTCGTCAGAGTCATCTGGAAGATGCTGACTGACGAAGTTGAATTTAACCTCGAATAAGAGGTCTGGATACCCTATATCGTTGATTTGAAAAAGCGCCCACCAGGGAGCCTTATTAAGGTTACCCATTTTTACCACGAAAAGATTATTTTTATTTCCAGCTAATTTAAGCTTGACTTTTCATAGCTGGTCTCCAACAACATTTTAGATTCAAGCATAAATCCTGTGGTGTATAGGGAAGCTCTATATTCGTGTGTCCATCTTCGAAAAAGGTCGTTAATTCTGTTGCTGCATCTATAAAACTGTCATAATCATACAACACTTCGCATATGGCTATATATAATGCTTCTAATTCAGCTTTTTTCTTCTCGCCCATTTTTATAGACGGATGATTCAATAATGCTGAATATAAATACTCTAAATCTTCTTTATAGTCGTTTGCTTCCATTTATACACCTGCTTAATCTCCAGATTTATTTTCTATTATACCAAAAACACTCCCAAGTTTCTACCTGGGAATGTTCCTACTTTTACCCTATCTGATTAAAATAAGTATTTTGAATAATTAAAGAATATATTCCGTAATACAATCATACCAATGTACATAAGTGGTTCCATTTACTACGATCTTCTCATTATCCGGAAGTTGCTCACTCCACAATTTTTTATATCGGTCTATTGCCCAGTCGTCGCGATTAAATCGGCGCCACAAAATTGTCCTGCCATTTTTGTCAAGATACTGTTCCGACACAACTCCACAATTGTAGGTTTCGATATCCATTACACACACCGTATCATAACTTTTCCCATTAATCGTAACAAAATATCTTCCTACAATATCCAACAAGAAATCTTTCTTTATGCTTGTTACAACCGAACCAACTCTTTGAATATCAGACTTTTGAGTCAGATTTGTCTCGTTACCGCAATTATCTTCACCAAATCCCCAATTCAGCATGAATTCATCACCATCGAGAAAAGTAATATAATTTCGAACATCTCCATCGTTTCTGAGTGTTGCAAGGTATCGACAATGGGTATCTGTAAGCTGCGCAACAAATGTGCGATTAATTACATCGGTCTTATCCGAATATGCTGCCTCTCTTGCCGTTAATTCAACACCTTCAATTCCATGCACTTTAGCTTTTCCTGTCACTTGCATATCATATATATGACTACATTTTCGAGATGGAATATCATACATACCCCATGATAACTTTTCTCCAAGTTTCGGCACTAAAAACCACCCCATGAGCTCTTCCCATTTAACCTCAAACGGCTTCTTATCACTTGCTTCAATTTTATACTCCGGTATAAATTCCGGTAATCTCTTCATAGTATTCTCTCCTTTCGATATTCCAGTATAATATGGATACTTATTTTTAAAGTTTTGCTTTGCAGTATATAATCTACTTTTTACTGTTCCTATAGGAACATTGAGTTTCTTCGCAATCTCTGCCTGCGGCATTTCCTTCCAAAAGAATAAATATAGTATCTGTTTATCCTTATCTCCTAACAGCTCTATCGTATCCCTTACCAAGCTTATTTCAGCAGTTCCATATCTACTGTCAGACTGATGCAACTCCGTCAATTCTTCCAATGGAATTTCAAACTGATTCGCTATTCTACGAAAATAATCATTGCATTTATTTCGCGCAATACTGATTAGCCATGCCTTAAAAGAATCCCTATTTTTCAGTTGAGTAAATTTCTGATATGCAGTCAAATAAATTTCTTGCAATATGTCATCTGCATCTTCCTTAGAATTAATCTTAAACCTCACAAATCGTTCCACTGAAATCTTCTCTGCATCTAATAATACTTCAAATTCATCCACATTAACACCTCCCATCTATAGCTTATTGATAACCGGTTTCACTTATATAGACGTTCAGAAACATCAAAAGGTTCATTCCTTATAAAATTATACAAAAAACACTCCCAGATTTCCACCTGAGAGTGTCGCTACTTTATCCCTATTCAACCACCCAAACCACCTTACTCCTGTACCATTCTATTTTGTTACCACTGCATGTACCGTGCTCTTTGACACTCCAAAGGCCTTGGCGGTCTGACGCACCGTGGCATCGTGCTCGATGATATAGTTGGCGATATCAATGGCGCGCTCCTCAATATATTCCTTCAAAAGAATACCCCTTAAGAATCTTTTTTACAGTGTATGACAGATTCTTAGGGGGTATGACTATTCTTTAAGGTTCATATATGGCAGACATAAAACCGTTAGTTCTACATTTTCTGTCCGAGACATATTCCGTACACTCCACTGAAAATTCCTATTTTTCAATCGGCAGTTCCTTGATACATCTTACCTTTAAATCTCTTGTGGTCAGAAACTCTGCATTCAGATCCATGGTGGTTCTCGGATGCTGGTAAACATCCTTTCCAACTACAATAGACTCATCAATGACATAAAGGTATCCATCCTCTGTACCGTTATGTCCGATTGTTCCATCATCGTCATACCCCAATCCGCTGGGTTGATGTGAGAACGCCTCTGCAAGAGCCTGCCATTGCGTAATGGTGCTTCCCGCTCTTAATATGTCGAATTTCAATATTGGAACCGTGAAACCACATTCCATCTTTTTGTATTTCAATCTTCATGATAGGTTACCTCTCCAAAGTAAAATTTAATTCCATTCCATCGCTACTCTCTATTGCATTTATGTTATCACCTGTTTTCCAAAAACAAGCCAAATTGATTCCGCAGAAAATGCCGATATAGTGTTAGCCTTTAATTAGCACAATTTAAATGGACATTCTCCTTAACCCTTGTTATAATATCATTTAGGAGCATATATATAATTTTTTTCAACAATTTTAGGGCAAAGTTTTCCTTGCCCTAGTTGAATGACCCGCCAAAAATGGTGCATCGTTCAACTTTAATGTGCATGTATGGGGCGGGCATGAAGCAGCTTAGACAAATGTGTATGGAAAAATGGGGGAAAAGCATTTCCCGGTGTGTTGCCTGCATTGTCGTTGCGGCAGCCACTATGGGCTTTTCCATGCAATATATTTCTGAGTGCACATTGGAATATGATGAAGGCAGAAAGGCATACGAGGACTTCGTGGATGGGCTGACGGATAAGGACGTGGTGATCTTTTCCCAGACACACACCAGCTTCATAAGTGTATATCAGCCTGAAAGGTCCTTTTACATCAATGGGTATAAACCTTATAAGCTGCCCTTTGAAAACGTGACAGCTCTGGAGGATGCAGGTGCCCTGTCCGATGTTGAGGGGAGAATTTACTATATGGATTTTGTGGAAAACACTCCTGTTGTATTTGAGGGTCTTACACTTCAGGAAAAGCTGAAATTTCATTATATGTATTATGATTTTGTGATTTATGAATCAGGGAACCTGTCTTTGTGACTCATGTGAGGAGAAATGGTATGGCTTCTTTTGGTGAAATGTGGCAGCGCTTGGGGATTTTTATTGTGGTCTGGATTCTCTGGACACTGGCACTGATTCTCAAAGCGCTCAGGTGTGGTACTTATTTTATGAATAAGGAGAATCTGTTTTTTGTAGGATATGTAGGATTCACGATTGGTATCCTGGTGACTGCAATTTTGTCTTTGATGAGGTTGTGAGACATAGCCATTTTCAGTTGAATGACTCGCCAATAAGGGGCGTTGCCCCCTTTGGATTCCCCCATCATTTCCTTTTCTCAGATACAAAACCGACCCTGGCGGTTTTACATCCTTACCCCGGAAATCAAAGAAGCACCGTCGCCATCTTCAAAGGGGATGTTGACGATGCTTCTTTATTTTTATCCAAAAGTTGTTTCTTTGCAATACTGCGTAAGCGCGGGCGTATTAAAGAGAATCGTAATGGCTGACAGCAGCATGGCACCAATCAGCCCTAAATACAGACCGGTGGCGGACGCCCGCTTTACCGTTTCCATATCCTTTTGTCCCATGCTTCGGCTCATCAAACTGGATGCACCAATACCAAACAGATTGGTAATTCCGTAGAACAAAGTCATGGCAGGAGCAGTCAATGTGATTGCTGCATTCTGTACGGAGTCATTCAACACACCTACAAAGAAGGTATCCGACAAATTGTAAATCATCGCTACCAACGAACTGATAATCATGGGGATCGTCAGTGAAAAAATTGCAGTCCAAACCGGAGCTTTCTCAAACAATTCCTCCCGGCTGATTTTCTTTTGGTTCATAAATCCTACATCCACCCTTTCAATTCTTCTTCCTTACACTTTCCGACTATTGCTTCAATCTGTTCAAAGTACTCCGGTGCAAGGGCATAGGCAGTCATTCTATGATGGCCCTCTACAATCACAAAGTGTTGATAGTCAGCAGTTAGAAAAATCATTTTCGGAAAAGCCCCACCCTTTCGAATGTATTCCTCTGCCAAAAGGAATCCGTCATTGGGTACATCAAATATCCGAATGTTGTTTCTCACTGCTTCAACCGCCTCAATGGGCAAATGAGTCCCTTTGGACAATTCATTCCAATAGCTGTAATCAATGTATCGAATATTCTTTAAATCCTCCTGTTGAAAAGAACAAACGCTCCATTCAATATGGGAAGGAAAATGCTCAAACATGTCCCTATTCTGTCCGTAACCGCGGTATTCTCCCAGCAGTGCTCTTCGCTGTGCGGCCTCCTCTTTCTTCTTAAAATCCGGTGCAAGGATAATCTGTTTCTCCAGGCACATTTCTTCCATAACCCTTTTTAATTTCTCCGAAAACCGCTCCGACGTATATTCTGCACGAAGATATTCCCAAATCATCTCATCCTCCGTACAGGTTCCTATCTGTCTCATGTTCATACACCTCCTCATCATCTCTCCATCCGAAAGAGTTCCGCCTATGAAACTCCCGTGCCCGGCACAGTCGCACATGGGACATATTTCAAACCACGCAAACGTTTTTATAGAATAAGAAACGAAGTCTCCTATACTATAACAAAAAAACCGGCAATATCCAATAGGCTTTGGATATTACCGATTCTTCTCGTTCTTCTTTTATGCTTCAATGGGATTTGCCTTATAATAGCCATTTACCAATCGCATCACCTCATCGACTGCTCCCTTCAAAATCACTCTGGAATTTTCTTTCACACCATCATATGAGAACTGCATGTTTTGGAAACCACCTTCATTGATGCTTTTTCCAAAGTATTCAATGCTTTTCTTTTTTTCCTTGCCCGGAATATCCAGAATCACACAGACCTCCTGTGTTTTCTTTTGGTCATCCGCCAGGAAATCATACACCAGGCCATTCTTTTTAGCCAGGATGCTGGGACGTACCGCAGGATGCTTGACAAATTCCTCCACCTGATCTGATGTGAAGCGCCACATACCATCCACCTTTTCTCCCTGTAAAATCCCGGAAGACAAATAATTGCGTATGGTCCGATCAGTCAACCCCGTAAACATTACCAGTTCATTGATAACATAGTATTTTTCTTGCATAATCCTTCTCCTTTATGGTTGCGATTTTTCCTGCAGGTCTTAACTATATTATAGAAACTGTCCGGGGATGGGTCAATTTGAAATAAGGTCACTTTTTCATAGTCCCCTCATCCATCCGGGCCTACAACAGAAACAAATGAAAGGAAATCAGCAACCAATTCGATGGCAGACTCACTTTTCAGGACGGGCTCCCGGTCAGTGCTCTCCTGATGGACCTTGACTTTTTCAAGAAGGTGAACGACCGGTACGGACATGAGGCAGGCGATACAGTTCTGATCCATCTGGCAAAGACGATAAAAACCCAGGTACGCGCAACGGACTATGTAATCCGCTGGGGCGGGGAAGAATTCCTGGTACTTATGCCAGGTTGTCCTGTGGAGCAGGCTGTCTGTATTGCAGAAAAAATCAGAGCGAAAATTCAGGAAGCGACAACGGCGTCTGCAGCATAATGGTTTCAATCGGTGTAGCAGAATATACCGGCGGAGACTACCATCAGCTTATCAAGGATGCAGATGAAGCAATGTATAAAGCAAAGAGCAATGGCAGGAATCGCGTTGTGAAAGCAGGTTAGAGAGCTTCCCACGCTAAACCTCCACTCTTTCACCATCCACATATACTGCCTTCACCTGAAGTTGCTCATCCAGCACCACCAGGTCGGCAGAATGACCGACTTCAATGCTTCCGGCTTTCTCTGCCCCTATCACCCTTGCAAGAGCAGTAGATGCTGCATACACGGCATCCTCCAGATGGACACCGAATACCTTGGCTCCGTTGATCGGACGAGTAAAATCACGAATGGATTCCAGTGCTTTGACCAACTCCGGTTCCGGCAGTGTCATGGTAGTGGGAAGCCACCCGGTCACTCCGTTCGCTGCATAGTAGCATGCCATCCTCTTTAGTCCCTCCGGGCTTGCGTCGCTTGCATCTGCTCCCATTGCGCCGTGGGTATGAATATCCACCAGTCCGGGAGTAATATATCCGCCTTCCGCATCAAAGCCATCCTTCCCCGTCACCGCTGCACCGAAATTCTCTATCAAATGATCAAATTCCACGCCACCCTGTACAAACCGGTAACCAATTAAACCTTCCCATTTACAATCTTCATGCGTTTCTCTCATTCTCCTCTTCTTCCCAGAACAGCTCATCCAGAGTCTTTCCGAGCACCTTACAGATGGTTCTGCAAAGCTTGATGGTGGGATTATAATCCCCCTTTTCGATGGCATTAATGGTCTGTCTGGACACGCCGCAGAGCTTCGCAAGATCATCCTGGGACATATCCTTTGCTGCACGGGCAGCCTTCAGCTTCAGATTTTTCATGCTTTATCCTCCCGCTTATCCATCAATGACTTTACAACAAGAAGGATAAAAATGTACAGGAACAGGCCGCAGCAGAAGAAATTCATAGAACCCAGCGCAAGCCTTCCATCCCTCATTACCATCCCCATATGAAGACCATTCATTCCGCCAACAAAATTGATGATTGTTACAATACAGAAGATGATCAACAATGTCTTCCGGTTCTGGTTCAGTGCAAAATAGCCATCCTTCCAAATGCTATACGTTATCATTA
Source organism: Acetatifactor sp. (assembly GCA_016293615.1). Classification (GTDB taxonomy): domain Bacteria; phylum Bacillota; class Clostridia; order Lachnospirales; family Lachnospiraceae; genus Acetatifactor. The sequence goes on along the minus strand of JAEDDX010000029.1, from coordinate 22,785 downwards.
CAGCACCCGCAATCACGATACCCACAAAAAGCAGGACACCCTGCTCTGCCGGAATCGGAATGTCTCCCATAGACAGAATGGACATGATTCCATTGTAAATACCAAAGGTGTAAAAGCCATATGTGTATGCCCTGCCCCGAACCAACTCCTGCCTCTCATCATATCGAACCGAGCCCTGTCCTTCACCATATTTCGCTTCCGACTCATCTTCCTTCTTGCTGATGACCAGAAACAGCCTCACTAACAACAAACCGGTCACTACACCCAGCAGAAGACTTAAGCCTGTTTTATTTTCCACGGCGTTGCGAAACTCAATGGTATACTCCATCCGCCACTCACCATCCCACGCATAATCGGTAAACTCTTCACCAATGGTTCCTCCCAGGTTATATGTTTCAGAAAAGGCATCCTTCTCTTCCTTGGAGGAAAGGAATGTGAGCATAATCTCATAGGTCCCTTTTTGTAGCTTCATAATATGGGATACCATATCCACCTTATCACCGGTGCAGGCTAAAATCCGGTTTCCCTCAGGGTCTTTGATAACAAGGCCTGTTACAAATCCGGGATTCTCTTCCGGCCACCACTTTACTGCAATTACCTGTTTCCCTCCTGTTTTCAGTTCAAAGGAATTGGTTATGGGCTGTGATACCACCTTCCCGTTTTCAATAGCTACAATCTGACTCATTTTCGTTGTTTGGTCGGAACTTATCCTGCCAAGCACTGCCACGAACAGGATAACCATTATGGCAATCAATACAATATCAATCGCTACCTTTTGTGTTTTGCTTAATCTCTTTTTCATCATCTTCTACCTTCCTTTTCTATCTGATTTCTGCGATAAAATTCTGAAACATTCTCTTTTTTAACATGAGCGCCACCCCGCTTCCAACCATTATCATCGCTACAAGACTCACCAGCAACGGGTGATAATTCCGGGAGAAATTATTCAAAAATTTTGTGACGTCATCTGCCGCCGGAGCATTACCGTTTACATAGGCAAAGGGAAGAAAAATCCAGGCAAACAGATATACATGCGCCGTTAAGATACTAAAATCAGTGATTGTGGCTCCCGCAGACACCATGACAATGAGATGCCCTATTTCATGCAAAAAAATATAAATTACAATAGTTAACGCGGCTGCCGGGAATAAGAGCATGACCTTTTTGAGTTTTTGTTTCAAATATACCACCTTCTTGCTTCTGAATTTCGCACTGAATTTGTTTCTGTAAACGCAGAATATCATACGTTTTACATTCTGTCAAGTATATTTTACATTTTGTAAATCGAATGTGAATGACTTGTCAATTAGCCCAAGGACAAAGGGCAAAGGAGCCCAAGCCCAAGAAACTCAATTGTCAAAAAAAGCATCTACCAACTGAATGATAGATGCTTTGCATTAATGTAATCCGATTTTCCTCTTCCGTCATAAACCTCCCTCCTGGTCTTCCGGTAAATACACATATCCAAAATGGAACTGCGAATTTGATATTACCTGCTTCAGGTTGTAATAGCTGACTTTTTTCTTTGCCATTCCAAAGTGCAAAGACTCGGTAGAAAACCATGTATATCCTAATCCATTTTCGTCACAGTTTCTCATATAGGCTTCTATGGTGTCGTATCCATCCATTGCATTTCCATCAACATCATATGTGGTTCCCAGCTTCATAAAAATGTAATCATTTACTTCTCTGCTATCCATTCTCTGCACCAACATCTGCTTTGCTATTTCCACTTCTAATGATTTCTTTTGCAATTAGCTCATAGGATATTTTTATATACAACTTTAGTAAGAAACCACCAGCTGCATTTTAAAGCGTTCTTCCCCGTATACCGCATGGGGGATATCCTTGGGCATAATCAGAGTCTCGCCTGCTTCCAGGTAGAATACCTCATCGGCCACGGTAAATCGGCCCTTTCCTTCCAGGACCGTAACCATAGCGTCACCTGCTGCCGCATGGGTGGAAATTTCCTCACCCTTGTCAAAGGAGAAGATTGTCATGCTGACAGCCTCATTCTGTACCAAGGTTTTGCTTACAACCTGCCCCTCCTGGTATGCCACAAGGTTCTTCAATTCTAATTTGGTCTGCTTATCAATATTCTTATACATAATCAACCTCCAGTATCTCTCTTTGAATATACTTTACATCTCCAGTATCTTTCCGTCAATGGAGATGGTGACTACCTGCCAGGGAAGGAATTTTCCGCTGGCCTGAAGAGCCTTCTTGGCCGCCATCTCTATTCCGCCGCAGCAGGGCACCTCCATACGAACGATTGTAATGGAACGAATATCGTTGCAGCGAATAATTTCGGTGAGCTTCTCGCTGTAATCCACACTGTCCAGCTTCGGGCAGCCAATGATAGTCACCTTGTCCCGAATGAATTCTGCGTGGAAATTGGCGTAAGCATATGCCGCACAATCAGCAGCAATCAAAAGCTTCGCATCTTCAAAATAAGGCGCCTGAATCGGGGCAAGCTTAATCTGTACCGGCCAGTTCATCAGCTGGGACTCCATGCCGGTTGGAGAGGTTACATTCTGAGGTGTCGGACTCTCCGATTTCTTTCCGCGATTCATCCGACGCATCATGCTTCCGGGACATCCGCTGTGAGGCATACTTTTCTCCAAGGACTCAGCCTTCTCCCGCTTCGCCCGATTGACCGCCTCTTCATCATAGGCAGGTGCCTCCCTTTCCTCAAAGGTAATGGCTCCGGTAGGACATCCCGGCAGACAATCTCCGAACCCATCACAGAAATTCTCCCTCACCAGCTTCGCTTTTCCATCTATCATCTCTATGGCACCCTCATGGCATGCTGTAGCGCAGACTCCGCAGCCATTACATTTCTTCTCATCAATACGAATCATCTTTCGAATCATAATCTCCAATATCCTCCTTCTTTACTTTCTGCACCCATCATACTACAATCTGCTTATAATTTCTACTGTATTTCCAACAAATGGAGGCTATATGCAGCACATTTTTCAGGAAAATAAACCCATTTATCCAAGTAGCGGACGCTGTTTCCTCCCTGTGACAGATGTTGCAGATTGTTTAATTCCCGGCATGCTCCGCATTCTTCCGCAGATACTTTGCGGTAATTGTCTCACCATGTTCCAGCATTTCCCTTGGTGTGCCCGTAAAGACCACCTGACCGCCCTTCGTTCCGCCATCCGGTCCCACATCGATCAGATAGTCTGCAAGCAGCATCACATCGGTATTATGCTCAATCACGATGACCGTATTCCCCCGGTCCACAATGTTTTCCAGGATTCCGACCACCTTCACGATATCAGAAGCATGCAGTCCCGTGGTGGGCTCATCCAGAATATAGATATTTCCCTTCTTTTTGATATTCTGGGCAAGCTTTACCCTCTGCCGTTCCCCACCGGAAAATGTGGACAAGGGCTGCCCCAGGGATATATACGGAAGCCCAACCTCCATGAGAGCATTCAGTTTCTCCATGATTTTTTTGTTTTCGTGAAAGAACTCGCAAGCCTCCTCTACGCTCAGGTTCAGAACCTCTACAATGCTCTTCCCCTTATAGTGATGTTCAAGTGCCTCATCACTGTATCTTGTTCCGTTACAGCATTCACATACGGTAGTCACAGGGTCCATAAATACAAGCTCCGTTGTAATAACCCCTCTTCCCTTGCAGGCCGGGCAGGCGCCCTTCCCGTTGAAGGTAAAGAGACTATCCTCCGCATGGTTTGCCTTCGCAAATTCCTTTCGTATCTCATCAAAGAAGCCCAGGAAAGTGCAGACTGTGGAACGCCCTGTTGCAGTAATTGCGCTCTGGTCAATCAATACAACCTGTTCCTCATATTGTTTTGCAAACACATCTCTGATCAGGGAAGACTTCCCGCTTCCTGCTACGCCGGTTACCACCGTAAGGATTCCTAGAGGAATATCAATATCCACATTCTTCAGATTATGAAGCTTCGCTCCCCGGACAGGCAGAAAGCCCTTGGGTGTCCGGACTCTTTCTTTCGGCAAAATCTCTGTTCTCAGCGCATTCCCCGTTACGGTCCCGCTGACAAGCAATGCCTCATAGCTTCCCTGGAACAGGACCTGTCCTCCGTTCTTCCCAGCAAGCGGACCGATATCAATCACCTCGTCCGCAATACGGATGATATCCTTGTCATGTTCCACCACCAGAACGGTGTTTCCCTTATCTCTAAGGTTCTTTAACAATCTTGTCATTCTGTGCACGTCCCGCGGGTGCATACCGGTACTTGGTTCATCAAAGATATAGATCATTCCGCAAAGCGAGCTGCCCATATACCGGACCAGCTTCAGTCGCTGTGCCTCTCCGCCCGAAAGAGTGGAGCTTTCACGATTCATGGAAAGATACGGCAGTCCGATATCAATCATCCGGTCCAGCGAGGCAATCAGCCCGTCACAGACGGATTCCGCCCTGAGATCCTTGATTTTCCCCAGCTCCTCGCGAAGGGCAGAAAACTCCATCTCACACATTTCTGCAATATTGTACCCGTTAATCCTGCAGGACAGCGTGGTTTCATTCAGTCTTTTCCCCTTGCAGTCCGGACATTGGCACTCATACATATACTGTCCGATTTTCTTAAGTGTATAATCCGTCTGCTCCTCAGGTCCCTTCATCAGAACCAGTCTTTTAAACTGATTGTAGATTCCTTCCAGTTTTTTATCGACTCTCTCCCCACCCGGGGTTGCGCTTCCATAGAGCAGAATATTCTGCTCCCGTTCAGACAATTCCTTCCACTTGACATCCGTTCTGAAATACTCCGGTTTACGATATAGCTTCCAATAGTATTTATTCGGCCCAAAGGCAGGAAGAAGAAAACATCCCTCATCAAAGGATTTTTCCTCATCGATGAGCTTATGAATCTCAAGATCCATCACCTTACCGATTCCTGCACAGGTTTTGCACATTCCGTTGGGATTGTTAAAGGAAAAATAAGATGCCGGTCCGATGGCAGGCGTTCCGATTCTTGAAAACAACAGACGAAGCGCCGAATACATGTCGCTGATTGTACCAACCGTTGACCTTGCATTTCCGCCCAGTCGGCTCTGGTCAATGATGACAGATGGATTGAGATGGTCAATCAGCTCCACATTGGGTTTCTCATATTTGGGCAGTCTTCCCCGAATCCATGCGGTATAGGTTTCATTCATCTGACGCTGGCTCTCAGCCGCTATGGTATCGAAGACAATGCTGGACTTACCCGAGCCGGAAACCCCGGTAAATACAATGATTTTATTTTTGGGAATGTCCAATGATATATTTTTCAGGTTATTTTGTCTTAAGCCTCTGATTTTGATCGGTTCCATGGTCATGCCTCATCTCTCTTTCTGACAGGAATCTGAATTTCCGAAAGCCACTGGCTCTCATCATCCTTGTTCCAGACTCCGTCAATGTACTTTTCCCTGATTGCTCCCACAATTTCGTAATCATTTTCCTCAATATATCTGAGTACAGTCGCATAAGTGCCTGCAAAGTTGTCGTATGACCCCTTGTGGTAAATACAGGCAGCCTGTATCCGGGGCATCTTTCGAAAATAAAGTCCTTCCCGCTCCACACTCTCTTCCGTTACCGCCTGGCAGATCTCTACAAGAATATCCTCGTCCTTATATCCCGGTTCAAGATAATTGGTAAAACAATACTCCGGAATTGCGCATTCGCAACCGGCTTTTTCCATCTGTTCACCCATTTTAGGCATGAAATCAAAGAGCATATCGTAGGAATCAATTCTGTCCCTCATTGCCGCCACTGTAACCTCGGGAATGGTCTTGATTAAGACCGGCGTATCCAGCTTCAGCTCTTTTTGAGCCAGATATCCGTCTATGAGTGCGATCTGTGCAGTGAGCTTTGCTATCTTCCCCAACATTTCGGCTTTCTTATGCAGCAGGAACACATCCTTGTCATCCCCTGCATTGATCCTTGCAATGTCCTCAAGGGTAAAACCCGCCTGTTTCAAAGCCGTGATCTGATGAACCACTGCCATCTGACTCATGGTGTAATATCGGTAGCCGTTCTCCTCATCGATGTGGGCCGGCATCAGCAGTCCCTGAGTCTCGTAAAACCTGAGGGCTTTGACCGTCACACGATTCATTGCCGCAAACATCCCGATTTTATATAAACACTCGTCTGTTTTGGTCCGGAAGGGCTTGTGCTCCTCCCTCATTCGCATCTGTATTCCTTGTTCGTTGCTCATAATAAATCCTCCTTTTTCCTCTGTGGAAGGATTATATATGCTCCCCTATAGGGGAGAGTCAAGCCCGCTTCTGCAAAAAGTTCCGTTTATCTCACGCTCGCAAAGTATTTCATCAGAATATCCTTCATAAACTGATAGCGTCTCGCATAAGAATTCTCTATGCGAATCAGTTCGAATCCGTGCTGTTTGCAGATTAGATTCTTCTTCCTGTCCCTCTCCATCACGACGCTGTTTTCCTGATGCTCTCTGCCGTCCAGTTCAATTGCAAGGATCGGAATGTCAATCTTGGTTCCGGGCTGTCTTTCATAGACAACAAAATCAAATCGCCCTGTATAGAATAAGTCATTGTAACTGTAGTTATCCTGAAAAACATGCGCTATGCTCACTTCCTTTTGGACAATACACTTATGATTGGTATTCAGGACATTGTCCAGAGCGTGGTTCAGATTCTCCAGAAAAGCCTGTTCGGTTTCCGTACTGTATGGCTTGATACCCAGTGCACGGGAAGAATGTGTTTTTGGTGTCACCACAGCCTGTCCATTATGCTTTACATATTGGACAAGTTCATACAGATCATCATCATTGGATTGATCGTGCAGGCGTTCCAATTCCTTGTCGCTGGATAAAACAATCAACTGCTCCTTTGCTCTGGACACAGCCACATTGATCAGTTCCTTGTTGTTTTTCAGCCAGCCATAGGTACCCTTGCCTGTTTGCGCAGTCAGGGCAAGGGAGAATAACACAACATCCTTCTCATCTCCCTGGAACGCATGAACCGTCCCACAGGTTACATGTTCCAGACCCTTTTCTTTCAGCTGCTGATGAATCAATTCCTTTTGATTGGTAAACGGCGTAATCACTCCGATGCTCTTGTCTTTATGCATAGAAGCATACCGCACAATCTCTTCCACCTCGAGCGGTGCCGTATTTTTGTAGTATGTCTTATTTCCCGGAATATTCAGATAAACCAATGGTTTGTCCGATTTGCTCTGACTGCAGATTTTCAGTCTTGAGTTATAATATTTCTGATTGTTAAACTGAATGATCTTCCTGTGGCATCTGTAATGGTGACTTAGTAGGATCTCTCTGCTGACAGAATCACATGCCAGAAAGACTTTGTAAATCGAGTTGTTGATATAATCATATTCGTCTGTGATCTGGTACATTCTCCGCAGTTTCAGATTGTCCACCTGATTCAGTAAAATGACGGGATTCAGCTGCTGCGGATCCCCTACGAGCATCAGGCTTTCCCCCCGAAGGATAGGAACCAGTGAAGTTGCAACATTTCCCTGACTGGCTTCGTCCATGACCACCATGTCAAAGTGTACTCCGGGTGTTCCGACCTTATGAGATGAAATGGAAGTCGTTGCAATGATGGGAAAGATTCTTTGAAATTTCTTCAGATTCTCATCCTTGCGCAGGTACTCATTAAATGCCTTTACCTTCTTCTCCGGGTCCTGCATTGTGACAATATCCAAAAGATCCGCATTTTTGGGTTCCTGTAAGCGTTTGATACACTTCGCCGAGGCATAGTAAAGATAGCTCCGAAAAGTCTCCTCATCCTCCATGATCAGTGCAAGCGCTTCCTCATTTGTAAACTCTCTGGTCCGATTGATTTTCTCCTCCACCCGGGCAAGCTGTACCCCCTGCAGTTGTGTTTGAAAAGTCAGATGCTTATTTGACTCCATCAGGCTTAATATTGCTTCCTTCGTTTCAAGCAGCTTCAATCGCTCCTCATACTCCTGCAACAGCGCAGTTAATTCTCTTGTTCTGTCTATTTTATCAGACTTTCTTCTTTCCAGGGTTCCCTCGAATATATTGATATTTCTGGTGTTATTGTATAACTTCCCTATGTAGTCCAGTGCTTCGGCTACCTTTTCATCATTTCCGAGACGAATGATGGGGAAAGGTATCTCTCCCTTGCTGCCGTTCGAAATATGCTGCAGTTTTTCACAGACGCCATCGATTGGATGGTTGTTATAGGACACAAACAGGACAGTCTGGTCATTGAAAAAGGCGGTGACCAATGTATTTACGATCGTGTTGGTCTTACCGGTACCCGGCGGTCCCTGAATATAAGCTAACGGATACTTCATGGCGTTGTGGATTGCCAGTAACTGATCCAGATTGATCTGTTGATTGAGCAAAGCAATGGGAAACACTTTTCTGCTGGCCGGCTCTTGTACCAGATTTCCAAAAAATGCCCTCACAGGTGCTGTTACTTTATCCTGTTGGAACATATCATCAATTGCCTTGTATTCCTCGTGCAGGTCCAGAACAATATCTCGTCCGATTGCAATCAGATAAGGCATGTCGTCCACACCTTTGACATGGGAATTGCACTCCGTGATTCTGTCCTTGATCAGTTCTACATTCTTTTCAAAGTCATTCAGCAATTCATAGTCATCTGCATCTAAGAACTTACGAATACTCTGAGCGGTACCGTCAATTGTAAACTCTGTACAGATTGTGATTTCCTGAGCCGGTCTGAGGCACTGCTTCATGACATCCAGCTGCAATACCCGATAAGCCAGAACATAGAGCCCCTGCTTCATCGGAACACTTAACACATTCAATGCCAATTGCTTTAGGTGTTTGTTCTGTACACTGCTTGTGCTTCCATATTGAAAGCTTGTCACAATCTCCCGAAATTGTCCGGGTGTCAGGTGGTAATCTCCTCTTTTGATGCAATCGGCGTCAAAGCGCTGAATCAAACTATACTCTGTTTTATATGGCACAGAATCCATCTTGTTACAGTGAGCATAATAATTCAGAATTTTCAGGTTGGAGACATTCTGGAACAATGCGACATACTTCTGTTGATTCAGCTGAATGTCTTCTTTCAGCGACTCCTTCGTTTCAAAATAGGAACCCTCCACAACATTTGAGGAAAGGATCGAATCCACATAGATGTTCAGCTTTGTTGTCGCGAGCTGTCCCAGATGCAAGCCTTCCACTTCAAGCATTCTTTTTGCAGGGTTTACCCCAATGATTCCAATCCAGTACTTTGTAACCTCTTCCTGCTTATTTTTGTACTCGATGCTCAACCATTTATTCTCATGTATCGCTCTGAAAATATCTCTGCATACTGTATTCATACATTCCTCCGCAAAGAATTCTTATTAGGCTGCCCTGCCGTCGGAATCCTAAGAAAACAGGTCTGTCCCGGTTTCATTGCCTATGCTTCACTGTCCTGCATCCAGTCTGCCAGTTCTTCCTCTCTGTTTAGCTGCAGAATTGTGAAAGAAAAGCACCCCAAAGACCTTCCGGTTTTCAGGGTGCATGTAACACATTTCTCTATATGCTAGATTAGGTTTTCGATGCTGGCAGGATTGTTGGAAACGCTCAATGCATCTTCTCTTGTAATCTTGTAAGCATGCACCAGTTCAACCAGACTATCGTTCAAGGTATGCATTCCTTCCTTCTTGCCGGCCTGGATTGCGTTGGGAATCTGCAAGGTTTTGTTCTCACGAATCAGATTGCTGATTGCGGCATTCGCTACCATAACTTCTGTTGCAACAATTCTGCCCGTGCCGTTTGCAAGAGGAAGCAGGTGCTGGGTCACAACGCCCTTCAGAACATTGGAAATCTGAGAGCGCAGCTGATTTTGTCCCTCCAGCGGGCAGGCGTCTATGATTCTTTCCACGGTCTGCGCCGCACTGGTCGTATGCAGGGTAGCAAGCACCAGATGTCCCGTTTCTGCTGCGGAAATCGCTGCGGAAATCGTTTCGTAGTCACGCATTTCTCCTACCAGAATGATGTCCGGATCCTCACGCAGTGCAGAACGCAGCGCACCGGCAAAGCTGTTGACATCCTTGCCCAGCTCTCTCTGATGAATCATTGCCTTGTTGTGGGGATACACATACTCAATAGGGTCCTCGATGGTCATGATATGCTTCGGCAGACTCTTGTTAATATAGTCTACAATGGACGCCAGTGTCGTGGATTTACCGCATCCGGTAGGACCGGTTACCAGCACGAGACCTCTGGGTAATTCTGCCAGATTCTTAATGACCGGAGGAAGTCCCAATTCCTCAAAGGTCGGTATTTCCTGACGCAGCAGACGGATGCTTGCCGCAAGATTGTTTCTCTGGTGGTATATATTGGCTCTGATACGGATACCGTCCTCATACATATAGCCGATATCCAGATCGTTACCTGCTTCCAGATAATCAGCCTGCTTTGTATCCAGTACGGAATAAATCATCTTCTGGCACTCAAAGGGAGTCACTTCCCAGGGCATAATCTCCAATGTGCCAAATTTTCTGACCGCGATATGTGTACCTACCGTAAGGTGAATGTCAGAGCAGTTTTCCTGTAACGCCCAATCGATAATCTGTTTTAATTCCATGAGATGTCCCCCTTTGTATTATTTTGCTATGAACCTCTTCCCTGTTCGGTTTATCATATACCTGAACATTATAGATTATAACAAAGTTTTCCTCAATTGGTCAATGAACTTTAAAATACTTGGTCATTTTTTGTGCACTCTGGCGGCTTTCAATTCCCCTAAACCAAGGAATGCACCTGAGCGATCACGCTCCTGCAGACCAACGATAATCGATCACGGAAAGTTTTTGGTATCAAAAAAGGGAACAACTCAAAAATTGTTCCCTTTTTTCATTGTTATATTACCACAAAATCGTCCAAAAAACAAGACTTTCAATCGAAAAATCCAAATGCTATAATCACTTTTTGATACATAAGGGGAGGACTTCATGATGAGCAGGGACTGGATGATTCTTTTGCAGGAGCAAACACAACTCAGCGAAGTGATCAAGACAAATGAAGCAACAAAACAGTTTGGGCTTTCCTTAACGAAGCAGGACGCCGAATTGATTTTAGCGGAGAGGAAGCATACTTTGGCAGAACAAAAGAGAATCGAGTTTGGGGAAAGTATTACGCCTAAAATCATCTATGAATTCTGTGATTCGGCTTTTATCCAGCAAAGCAATTATGCAGAGACCATCATTCGGCTGCAGGAAATCTTTTATCTGTATAAGAATGAGATGCTGGATGAGATTACAGATGATGAACTTTTGCATCTCATGAAAGAACTGTTCGAGCATATATGCTTTGGCGATACGGACTATCTGAAGAGCACCTGTCTTGCCGGCTTTGCAGAAGCGATCCGCGCCGGATATGACGGATATCAAGGTTCGAACGGGTACGGAGAATATACTAAATTCGACATTGTCAAAAGATGGGACCATGCATTGTACCTCGAAGCCCTAAAGGAACTTTGCTGGAGGTAACAAAATGGACTATGAAATGGAAGAACTGGTGCCGGTTGTGAGAAAGCTGGCGGAAAAGTATACAGGGCATGAAAGCACCTCTGTCACATACGAAACGGCAGAACAGCTGATGGGAGCAGTCCTGTACTGTATTGCAAAACTGCAGGAGAAATATGCCGGTCTGCCCGTATTGTCCGAAAGAATACCGGCACAGAAAGCGTATGATATCGGCGCGGAATATGTGAAAGAAAAGACCGAAGAGGCGCTGAAACGCTACAATGGGATGCTGTCGGATTTTTGCCACTATGAAAACCAATGCCTGTACGATACCTTTGTGAAAGGCATACCCGAATTCTTCAAATGGTATGATATACGATTTGAGCCGCAAAATACGATTCTGACTCTCGACTATCCCGTGCTGAGAGACATTTCGGAATATACGGGAATCGATAAAATCTATGCGTTTATGCAGTGCATTGCCTTGGAGCAGAAATTTTTAAAACTGTTCCCTGCGGACTATATCAGGAACATACTGTCCAAAAACAACAGCCGTTGGCAGGAATCCATCGAAAATATCTGTGAAACGGTTTTCATCTATGTCACAGGACATCTGTTGGCAGGAAAAAACCTGACGGAGTTTCAGTTAGAAGCGGCAGATTATTCCTATATCCGCGCTTTGTTTCGGCAGACTCCGTCAGAGGATATCAGAAAGCGCCTGGAAATGTTACTGAAACTGTTCACAGAAAAGCACTGTGAAAATGACAAAGACCTCATGGAGTATCTTTCCTATGCGATTGACGATATGGTTGTCCGGTTCAAAAATGCTGCCGATCATCAGGTGCTTGACCGTCTGATCTGACAGGGATGGTTCTTAACCTGTTGCGGACAACTGTATGCATATCGCGGGACTCTTGAATGAATCTCCAAAAGAGGGCAAGAAATCAATCGTCTGACAAATAAGAACATTGTAAGAAAATAGGGGTTATGGTATAATGTATTCAGGTTACCTGCTGATTGCGCATGTGCGGTCTGCGGGTTTAAGAGAGCCATACGAAACATATAGGGAGGGTCTACCAATGAGACTAGTAACACGTTCTGATTTTGACGGTCTGGCTTGCGGTGCTTTATTGATGGAAGCCGGCATTATTGACAGTTGGAAATTCGCACATCCGAAGGATTTGCAGGATGGTCTTGTGGAAATAAATGAAAATGACTGCCTTGCCAATGTACCCTATGTAGAAGGGTGCGGTCTGTGGTTTGATCATCACTCCAGTGAGCATGAGAGACTGCAGCTGGCCGGGAAGTACAAGGGTGAAAGCCGCATCACGCCTTCCTGCGCAAGAATTATTTATGAGTACTACGGCGGCAGGGAGCGTTTCCCCCAGTTTGACGATATGATGGAAGCAGTTGACAAGGTGGACTCCGGCAACCTTACCATCGACGAGGTGTTAAATCCCACCGGCTGGATTCTGGTTGGTTTCCTGATGGATCCCCGCACCGGCCTGGGCCGTTGGAGACAGTTCACTATCTCCAACTATCAGTTGATGGAGAAGCTCATGAACGCGTGCCGTACCATGTCTACCGAGGAGATTCTTGCACTCTCCGATGTGCAGGAGCGTATTGAGGTATACAACGAGCAGACGGAGAAGTTCAAGAAGATGGTCACCGAGCACACCCGTGTGGAAGGTAATGTGATCATCTCCGACCTGCGCGGCGTTGATCCTATCTACACCGGCAACCGTTTCATGATCTACAGCATGTTCCCCGAGCAGAATATCTCCGCATGGATCGTCAGCGGCCGCGGCGGCAAGGGCTGCTCTGCTGCTGTCGGTTACAGCATCTTAAACAGAACAAGCGATGTCAATGTCGGCAGTCTGATGTTAAAGTACAACGGCGGCGGCCATAAAAAAGTCGGAACCTGTCAGTTCACCGACGAGAATATGGAGACCGAACTTCCCAAGATGCTGGCTGAGTTGTGCAAAATGGCCAATCACTGAATGAAAGGAGTTCCGACATGATCCACCGGGGTGAGCATCATCATGTGCCGGCGCCCATGGATTGAGCGATGTTCCCAATGTCTGCTTCCCCTGTGCAATACTCTGCGATGCGCAAACGCGGTAGCATTGGAACGGACGGATCCGTTCCGACGCTACCGCGTTATTTTTATGCTTTCGCTCTGTGCTTCAAAATGGAGCGCTGCACAAACAAGGCAATGACTGCCATCATGATTTCAGTTGCACACTGGGCGTATGCGATGCCCATCACCCCTGCCGCTGCGTTCAGTATCAAAATCAGGGGAATCTCGAGAAATACCTTTCGCAGGAAAGAAAACACCAAGGCCGGTCTGCCCATTCCAAACGCCTGCGTGATGCCGACCACCATGAAATCGATACACATAAAGGGAAGGCTGATGCCAAAGCCGCTTAGGAACCATGCGCCGGTCCTGACGATTTCATCATTGTCCATGAAAAATCTCACGATCGGCTGTCCTGCCGCATTGAACAAAACCAGAATACCAAGAAGCGCCGACAAGGTCACCACATAGGTCTTCCTGATGGTTTCCTTCATGCGGGGAAAATTCTCAGCCGCGAAGTTATAGCCAATCAGGGGCATGACACCCTGGGTAAAGCCGAAGACGATCTGAATCGGCAGCTGGTTGATTTTGTTGGCAATTCCGACCGCGGCAACTACATCCGCCCCATACCCCGCCACGATATTGTTCAGGATCGTCATACTCATGACATTTAATACATTTTGAAATACTCCCGGGATTCCCACAATGAAAATATTGCTCAGGACATACCTTTTGAATGTGACAAAGGCGGGATCGATACACACATAGGTATTGCCCTTTTCCCTGCAGATCAACAGCAGAAAATAGGTACAGGCCACACAATTTGCAAGAAAGGTTGCAAGTCCGGCTCCTGCGGCACCCAGGTTGAGTCCAAACGGCAGAATAAAGAACGGGTCAAGTATAATGTTCAAAAGACAGCCGCTTATCTGACCGATGCCCGCCTGCAGGGATCGGCCCTCCGCGCGCAGCAGGTAGCTGAACATGATACTCATAATACCGGGGACCGAACCCAGACATACCGTCCAGAACAGGTAGTCCTTCGTGGCCTGAAAAGTGATCTCATCCGTGCCGAGCAACTGTAGGGTGGGGCTGTTGAAAATGAGGGTGACTGCCGACAGTGCGATCGCACCGATCAGGGCGAGATATATACCTGTAGCCGACGCTCTCTTAACCGTTTCAAAATCCTTTTGTCCCATGCTTCGGCTCATCAGGCTCGAAGCCCCGATGCCAAACAGATTGGTAATACCGTAGAACAGTGTCATCGCAGGTGCAGTCAGCGTAATCGCCGCATTCTGCACCGAATCATTCAGGACGCCCACAAAAAAGGTATCTGACAGATTATAGATCATTGCCACAAGAGAACTGATGATCATCGGTATCGTCAGGGTAAATATGGCCGTCCAGACCGGACTTTTCTCAAACAGCTCCTCTCGACTGATTGTTTTCTGCTTCATGTTTCACTTCCAAGAATGTTTTATTTCTTTCTTATTTCTTTCTTCTTTTTTTCACATCATACATTCTGTCATCGGCCTTTTTCAGAAGGTTCTGTACGGAACTGATCTCCGCCGGGGTACCGATAGCATACCCGATGCTGAGTGTGATCTGATAGGGCTTGCCGGAGCTTTGGTTATACTCGTCGGCTACCTTTCTGACCTGGTCCGTAAAATCCTGCAGCTCCTGTTCGGTATAATTCACGCCGGAGATGATAAATTCATCACCGCCGTATCTTGCCAGAAAAATGCGCTGTTTTTGCCTGCTGCAGGTTTTCTTCAGCAAGACAGCCACTGTCTTCAATGCCTCATCTCCCTCAAGATGCCCATAAGTATCGTTGATGGTCTTGAAAAAATCAATGTCGATCATGCACAGGAAAATGCTCTCGGTTCCTGAGGCGTGAAACACTGTGTGCAGGTACTGCTTTAACTCTCGTCTGTTATTCAAACCGGTCAGTTCATCGATAGAAATCTGATTGAATTGAATATTAAAATAGACCAGTATAATCGAAATCGTGAGACCTATCTGACTCAGTGCGGCTCCGTAATAACAGATCTGCATCACCGAACAGATAAAAAAAGGAATCGGGAAGTACATCAGGGGCAGAAGCTCGTCCTTCTTGATTTTGTGCTCTTCCACTTTTACATGCTGCGACAGCCACAAAGTGCACAATCCCAGATAGATCATACAGACGACTGGTGTCAGATAAGCGCCGATTCGTCTGTGATATACGCCTGCTTCATCAATGAAAAAAGCGTACTTTGTCACAGGCGTCGTCAGGGTGACCAGACAGGTGAGCGCAAGCGGAATGACGCGGACCAATCCTCTCTTTGTGTGCATAAAGTTAGGCTTGTCCATTCGATAACAGATATAGTCCATCCACACAAAACATATCAGGGTCGGCAGGGCAAAGTACACCGTATCCAAAAAGCTTTCTATATTGGCTGCCTGCCAGAAGGTCGCACCGTTGCAGATCCATCCCAGAATATCCAGCAAACAGTATACGACTGTCAATCCGACCAGCTTCTTCAGAAAATGAGTCTCCATGGTATTGACTCTGCTTTGTCTGTACTGAACGATCAGAAGCAGCACCAGCATGACGATACAAATCATATTGGTCTGCCCATAATACCACATTTTGTAATTCATCGTGTTCCCTCATTCGTATTCATAAAATAGTAATCTATCATATATCATACCCTTTTTTTCTGCAAGTGCAACACCTAACGCAGAAAAAAACATATGTAAACGATTACATTTGCAGGTTACGGCGAAGGAATGCGCTTCCGGGACACAAGTCATAAAAAACGCTGCGAAACCAAAACAGTCTCACAGCGTTGTAGGTTATCGTCGTCCCAATCTCCCCTTGAAATCATTGTAGGTAAAGTGGGTCAGTTGTTCGATGGTGTCATCCGGCCTTAACACATAAATATCGGGAAGCGGCATTCCGTTGAAGGTATTGTTTTTGCAGGTGGTGTAGATTGCCATATCACCGAACACAAGAAGGTCTCCCTCCTGCAGGCTGCGTTCAAAACAATAGTCTCCCACCACATCACCGGACAGGCAGGTCGGTCCGCCCAGTCTGTAGGGTACGCCTTCCGCCCCCTCTTCCTGCAAGGCGGCGCCAAGCAGCGGCGGCTGATAAGGCATCTCGATGACATCGGGCATATGACAGGCTGCGCTGGCATCGATAATGGCAAGCTTTGTCTCACCGTTGACAGGGGTATCCAGCACGCGCGTCAGCAGATATCCCGCATTCAGCGCCCAGGCCTCCCCCGGCTCCAGATACACCTGCAGCTTCCAGGTCTCCTGCGCAAAGCGGATGCATTTCTTCAAGCGCTCCAGATCATAGCCCGGTCTGGTCACATGATGTCCGCCTCCGAAGTTCACCCATTTGCATCCGGACAAAATATCGCCGAACTTCTCGCCGACGGCCTGCAGGGTAATCTCCAGGGCATCTGCGTCCTGCTCACACAAAGTATGGAAATGCAGTCCGTCCAGCATTGCGATCATCTCTTCATCCATCTGCGCATCAAAGGCGGCCCTGGTTGTCCCCAGTCTCCCTCCCGGTGCACAGGGATCATAGATGGCGTGTCCTTCCTGCGTGGAACACTCGGGGTTGATGCGAAGGCCAACGCTCTTGCCCGCTTCCCTGCACATTGCACCGTATTTTTTCAGCTGTGCGGGGGAATTGAACACAATGTGATCCGCATAATCAAACAGCTCCGGGAAGTCCGTCTCTTTGTAGGCACCACAGAAGACATGCACTTCCCTGTCAGGCATCTCCTCTTTGCCGAGTCTGGCTTCGAATAAACCGCTCGCCTCGGTTCCTGCCATGTAAGGTGCAAGGACAGGATACAGGTCATAGTTGGAAAAGGCCTTCTGCGCAAGCAGAATCTTCGCTCCCGTCTCATCGGCAACCTGCTTCAGGAGTTCCCCGTTTCTGACAAGCGCCGCCTCGTCGAGTACATAGGCCGGCGTCTGAACTGCGGCAAACAGTTCTTCCAAATCCTTATGGATGATATTGCTAAAATGTGGTCTGTTCTCTGTCATGGCGATTAACCAACGAGAACGGGCGTATCGGTCTCATTCTTAGGCAGACCGTATTTGTCCAGTGCTTCGATGAAAGGATCGGGGTCAAACTCTTCCACGGTGTGGACACCGACAGTGGTCCACTTTCCGGTCAAAAGCATCAGGGCGCCGCACATCGCGGGAACACCGGTGGTATAGCTGATCGCCTGCGATCCCACCTCGCGGTAGCACTCCTGGTGGTCACATACATTGTAGATGTAGTAGGTCTTCTCCTTGCCGTCCTTCTTGCCGGTGAAGATGCAGCCGATATTGGTCTTGCCCTTCGTTCTGGGTCCGAGACTCGCGGGATCGGGAAGCAGGGCTTTCAAAAACTGGATGGGCACAATCTCTCTGCCTTCGTACATGACAGGAGTTGTGGAAAGCATGCCCACATCCTCCAGGCAGCGCATATGGTCCAGATAGCTCTGACCGAAGGTCATGAAGAAACGGATTCTCTTCACCTCAGGGAAATTCTCCGCGATGGACTCGATCTCTTCATGATGCAGCAGATACATATCCTTGTGACCAACCTGGTCAAAATCATACTCTCTCTTGATGCTCATGGCAGGAATCTCCACCCAATGACCGTCCTCCCAGTAGGAGCCGGGTGCGGACACCTCACGAAGGTTGATCTCAGGGTTAAAGTTGGTTGCGAACGCATAACCGTGGTCACCGCCGTTGCAGTCCAGAATATCGATGGTGTCGATCGTATCAAAGTGATGCTTTTTCGCATAGGCGCAGTACGCCTGGGTGACGCCGGGGTCAAAGCCGCAGCCGAGAAGGGCAATCAGACCGGCCTCCTCGAATTTCTTCCTGTAAGCCCACTGCCAGCTGTAGTCAAAGTATGCGGAAAAGCCCTTCTCCTCACATCTCTTCTCATAGACAGCGCGCCACTCGGGATCCTCGGTATCCTCGGGCTCGTAGTTCGCGGTATCCATATAGTTGACATGGCAGGCAAGGCAGGCATCCATAATGGTCAGATCCTGATAAGGAAGGGCAATATTCATGACAAGGTCAGGCTTGTAATCGCGAATCAGTGCGATCAGCTGATCGACATCATCCGCATCGACCTGTGCGGTCGTAATCCTGGTATTGGTCTTAGGTGCAAGCTTCTGCGCCAGCGCGTCACATTTTTCCTTGGTTCTGGAAGTAATACAAAGCTCGGTGAACACGTCAGACAGCTGACAGCACTTGCTGATTGCAACCGTTGCAACACCACCACATCCGATCACTAATACTCTACTCATTTTTTCTACCTCTGTTCTTTCTACATAATCACTGCTTTGCAAGCGCAAGCATTAACTCTCTCATTACTTTGCATGCCATTGCGGTGGATATGCCGCTTGTATCCAGTGTCGGCGCAAGTTCATTCACATCGGCCGCAACCACATTGCATTGGCAGACTGCCAGAATGGCTTCCAGAAGCTGGGGGAAGTTCACGCCGCCCGCCTCCGGAGTTCCCGTTCCCGGGAAGCAGGAAGGGTCCAGACAGTCCAGATCAATGGTAAGATATACCGGGACATTGGTTCTTCTCAGTTCCTCAACCGTCTCCTGCAGGCCGTCAAAGGAAAAGGGATGAAAGTCTGTGTGTTTTTTCGCAAACTCAAATTCTTCACGCAGTCCGGAGCGGATGCAGAACTGATGAAGGCGTCCGTCACCCAGCAGATCGTGGCATCTTCTGATGACGCAGGCATGGCTCAACGAAACGCCCAGATACTCATCCCGAAGGTCTGCATGGGCATCAAAGTGAACAATGTGCAGCTCAGGATACTTCCGCGCCGCAGCCCTGACGCTTCCCAGGGTGACCAGATGTTCTCCGCCGACAAGCAAGGGAAGCTTACCGTCTGCAAGAATCCTGTCCGCTCTCTCCTCGATATCCGCAAGCGCCCGCTCCGCCGAGCCGAAGCAAAGCTCCAGATCGCCGCTGTCAAATACTTTTATTTCCTCCAGATCTTTGTCCTGATAAGGGCTGTAGGTCTCGACGCCATAGCTCTCATGGCGGATTGCCGCGGAACCGAAACGGGCTCCGGGACGGAAGCTTGTCGTGGAGTCAAAAGGGGCTCCGAACAGTACAATGCCTGCCTCCTCATAGGATGCTTCACAGGCAAGAAAGGTTTCTACATTCTGTCTCATCAGATTTCATTCTCCACTTCCAAAAGCATTTCTTCCACAAAAGCAGGAAGATAGAAGGCACCTCTGTGAAGGTGAGGGGTATAATAACGGGTCTTCAGATTCAGCTTCAGCCAGCTCTCTGTGTCAAGGTCATCGATGGGATGATACTTCTTGCTGGCAAAGCCGAAGGTCCAGTAGCCTGCCGCATAGGTAGGAATGTGTGCCTGATAGACACGGCTGATCGGGAAGGTGCTGGCAATACGCTTGTGGCTTCTCTGCATTGCCTTCGCATCCTCGGCATAAAAAGGACTTCCCTGCTGATTGACCATGATGCCGTCCTCCTTGAGGGCGTTATAGCAGATTCCGTAGAATTCCTTGGTAAAGAATCCCTCGGAAGGGCCGAAGGGGTCGGTGGAATCCACGATAATCAGATCATATTCATTCTCGCAGTGACGGATCTCCTTCAAAGCGTTGCCGAAGGTGATGTGTACTCTTCTGTCATCCATACGGCAGGCATTGCCGGGAAGATACGCGCGGCAGGCCTCGATAACCATGGGGTCCATCTCGATCAGGTCGATTCGCTCCACTCTGTCGTATCGGGTCAGCTCTCTGACCACACCGCCGTCCCCGGCTCCGATCACCAGAACATTCTTGATTCCGGGGTGCACTGCCATGGGCACATGGGTAATCATCTCGTCGTAAATAAACTCGTCGCGCTCGGTCAGCATGACATTTCCGTCGAGGGTAAGCACTCTGCCGAATTCCGGCGTGTCAAAGATATCGATTCTCTGGAAAGCACTCTGTTTGGAATACAGATGCTCGTTAAATCTGATGCTATGCTTGACATCAGGGGTGTGAAACTCACTAAACCAAAATTCCATCTACTTTTCCTCCATAATGACATTCAGATGGCGGATCTCAGGATCCTCGGGACCGGTCATGCTGCAGCCTTTTTTCTTGGCATAGATAATATAATCCAAAACAGACCTTGTAATCTTCTCTCCGGGAGCAAGAATCGGGATTCCGGGGGGATAACACATGACGAACTCACTACAGATTCTGCCCTCAGTCTGTTCCAGGGGAAGACTGATCTTGTTGGAATAGAACGCCTCCTGAGGACTGCAGGCCACGATCGGTTCGATGTATTCGTTGCTCATTAAGCCGGTGCCGTCCTTCTGGAACCTTCTTCTGATCTCCGCAAGTGCACTGACCAGTCTCTCCACTTCCTGCAGGCGGTCACCCATGGAAATATATGCCAGAAGGTTGCCGATATCACCAAACTCAATCTGAATGTCGTACTCATCACGCAGAATGTCGTATACCTCGATGCCTGCAAGACCGATATCCAGTGTATGAATGGAAAGCTTCGTCGTATCAAAATCAAACACGGAATCTCCGTTTCGAAGCTCCTTGCCGAACGCATAATAACCGCCGATGGCATTGACTTCATCTCTCGCATACTCTGCAATATCGGACACTGCGTGGAACATTTCGTGACCCCGCAGTGCGAGATTTCTGCGGCTGATATCCAGACTGGACATCAGAAGATAGCTTCCGGACGTGGTCTGCGTCAGGTTGATGATCTGACGCACATAGTCCGCATGTACTCTGGGTCCAACCAGCAAAAGGCTGGACTGGGTCAGACTTCCGCCGCTCTTGTGCATGGAGACTGCCGCCATATCGGCGCCTGCTGCCATCGCGGAGACAGGCAGTCCGCTTCCGAAATAGAAGTGGGTGCCGTGCGCCTCATCGGCCAGACAGTACATCCCTGCCGCATGCGCCATCTTCACGATCGCACGCAGATCGGAACAGATGCCGTAATAGGTCGGGTTATTTACCAGGACAGCAACCGCCTTGGGATGCTCCTGAATCGCTTTTGCAACCTGTTCGCGCTTCATTCCCAGGGATATGCCCAGCCTTTCGTCCGTCTCGGGATTCACATACACAGGAACCGCGCCGCACAACACCAGTGCATTGATGACGCTTCGATGTACATTTCTGGGAAGAATGATCTCATCGCCGTGCTTACAGACCGAAAGCACCATACTCTGCACGGAACTGGTGGTACCTCCCACCATCAAAAATGCATGTGCCGCGCCAAATGCATCGGCTGCCAGCTCCTCCGCCTCTCTTATGACCGAAATGGGGTGACAGAGGTTGTCGAGCGGTTTCATACTGTTGACATCCACTCCCACACACTGTTTTCCCAAAAATTCCGTCAGTTCAGGATTCCCCTTTCCGTGCTTGTGTCCCGGTACATCGAAGGGAACGACTCTCATCTGTCTGAAGCGCTCCAGGGCTTCATAGATCGGTGCCCGTCTCTGGTCTAAGTGATACTGCCTGGAATTCACGACCTTTCCTCCTCTCAATTCGTAAAAATGCAATGAAAGCATAAAAAGCAATTCATGGAAACAAAGAGTTTCGCTTGCGAAACTCTCGCGCCGAGCGCGGTCGCACATGCGACAAATTTCAACTCGCGCGAGTGCGCATCCTCGCGGAGCGTTTTTGTAGTATAGGGAACGAAGTTTCCTATACTACAAAAAAGCCTGCACACAAGTGCAGGCTACAGTCCGAAACAGGTCGCGCAAAATAGAATTCACCGGAATCATGCTGTCGGCATGACGGCGTCTGACAAAAATATGTCTCATTCATCCTCTTTAGAGTCTATATAGCAATAATACTTTTACTACTCTTATTGACCGTTTCACAAGTCTGCACAAAAATGCATAATGGTTTATGAAGTAACCAACTTATAAAATTAGAGCTTTTAACTCAATCAATAACGCAGAAAATCTGCAACTCGGCAGTGGACCCGGCTGTCCGTATGGCCTTGACGATAAATCGTGGTCCGTATAATTGCCTGAAAGGCTCTAAAAATGTATCCTTCCAAAACAGATTCAGTATAACATCAGTTTCCGACAATGTCAACAGGAAGGCGGCAGCATCCCTTTTAACTTAATGTGTTGGTTTTAGGCTTTTGGAAAATCATTCGTCGAAATAACAGAAAGGGATCGGCTGGTTTACAAGCTGTTCCCTTTCTGTTGTCCGACAAACTGAAAGTGAACAAAATCGCTGCGCGATGGCCTGCCAAGGCTGTGGCGCAGTTTTCTACTTT
>JAEDDX010000092.1 GCA_016293615.1 Acetatifactor sp. | reverse complement strand
CCCGAAAATTACATGCGGTTTTTCCGTTTCTCTGAATCTACATGAACCCAGCCCCGAAAATTACATGCGGTTTTTCCGTTTCTCTGAATCTACATGAACCCAGCCCCAGAAAATACATGCGGATTGTCCATTTCTCTGAATCTACATGAGTCCAGCCCCAGAAAATACATGCGGATTGTCCATTTCTTTTTTTCTGCATGAATCATCATTCAATTCCGAGAATGGGTGAGTCCCCTGCAAAAACAAAACGGTTTGATAGCTCTGCTTCTGCGGCAGAACTGCCTACAAACAGCTCTCGGCAGAGATCAGAGATCTCTCAGCATCTGAAACAGCAAAATGCCATGGCTCTTTACCATGGCATCTCACTTTTGAAGTGGCATCCAAACGATAGTTTACAAAACCTCTGCATAACGCACGGGCTTCATCGCACCGATCGGGATGCGGGAAAACTTCCCACAATCGCCCCTCCGGCAGGACATACTCGTTACCCGATCGCCACGCTGAATACGCCGTTCTGATATTGAATCTGCAGTGTGAAGCCGTGCAGGTCACAGATATTCTTGACGATGGCCAGGCCCAGACCACTTCCGGTCTTACCGCTTCGACTCTCACTTCCTACCACAAAGGGCTCGGTCAGCTTCTCCACGGATCCCGATAAGTCTGTGGAACAGGGATTGCAAAACTGTATCCCCTCGTCAGAAAACTGTACCTCTACCGTGCTACCCGGATCCGCATACTTCGCCGCATTGTCCAGCAGATTGTCAAATACCTGCTCCATCAAACGCCGGTCCGCCAGCCAGGTCAGTGCACCCTCGACATGGATGGAGATCTCACGGGCTGCCAGTCTGTCTTCATAGCGCTCTTGTACCTTAGCAAGCAACGCCTTCATATCCACAGTCTCTTTATTAAGACGGGTAGTTCCCTGCTCCACCTTGGACAACTCCAGCACCGACTCGATCATCCGGTTCATGTACTGCACATTCTCCAGAATGGCACCTGTGTAGTGAGCCTGCTTTTCCGGTATGAGATTCCCCGCCAGATTCTCCGCGTACCCGGAGATAGACATCAACGGACTCTTTAAGTCATGCGCCAACGTATTCATCAGATCCCGGCGATAGTCCTCCATCTCATACTGGGCCTTCAGTCCGGCAAATTTGATCTTCGCCGTCACAAAGGCGATCAGACTGCCGAGAAGCACCGTGACTGCCGTTACGCCCACGACAACTCCTCCCCAGACTTCCAAGAAATCATAATCCAGACAACTGAGCAGTATCACACTGCTTCCGTCCAACAGTTCCATCCTCCTGAAACTTACTTCTGTCACCGTAAAAAAGGTTTCCAGATAATACTCCTCTTCCTGTCCGGTCTCCACCGTCTTTTGGAAGACCTCCTGCATCAGTGCAAAGGAGTCGTCCCCCCAGGGAGCGATCTTTAACTCCGGATTGGCAGCGTCAACCCCAACCAGAAGAGGTTGAAAAAACTCGGTGGGCTCCGAAGAAAGCATTACCTTCTCATACCCCTCCGGAATGGAGGCAGGCTCCTCGATAGAATAGGTGAAGATACTATCCGTTATCTCCCCACCCCAGGCAAGCTCATACTTTATGCGTGAGAGCTCTGACACCGTCATGGTGATAGGTCCCGGCAGAATATCCTCCCCGGACAGGTAGAAATAGGGCATCGATACATCCTCTAACAGAACCTTTCCGACGCTTTCGAGCTTCGAAACCTGCTCACGATATTCCTTCCATCCCGGTATCTGACTGACAGGATAGGAATAGATTCTCGAAGGACTACTTTCTGTTTTGCGGCGGATGAAAAACAATTGCTCCTCACACCCCGCCAACACTTCTCTTGTATCTGTCTCATACAGCAGGCTGGCAATCCCATAGCCCTCCGCTTTGATTGCTCCATTTAAACGCTGGCTTTCTCCCAGCAGATAGAGATCCTCCGCAGGCATCTTCTGAATATTGCCCACCCGGGCTTCCTCAACCTGTGAGAACTCCTGCCGCTGTTGATTTTTCTCCCGGTCGGTGAACATCACCAGCACCAAGGCCCCAAACAGTCCGCAGACTGCCATCACCAGTATCCACTGTCTGAAGAAAAGACCTCCAAAGCTTCTCCTCTTTCTTCTTCCATACACACACGCTTTTTTCTTTCTCATCGGCAATTACCTTCTCTCCTCAGAAATCTTGTATCCCCGTGCGATAACTGTCCTGATCTGACCGCCCGCAGGGCCCAGCGCCTTACGCAGCTTCTTGATATGGTTGTCCAGTACCCGCTCATTTCCCTCGAAATCATATCCCCAGATGCGGGAAAGCAGCAGCTCCCGCTGAAGCACACGATTTTTGTTTTCCATCAGGTACTTCAAGAGTGCATACTGTTTGGGCGCAAGCTCCACCACTTCCCCGCACACCTTCACGGTGAAATCAGCCGGGTTCAGCGCGATATCGCCGCACACCATATCCTTAGACACCACCATTCCCTTGGCACGCCGAAGCAGCGCCTGCGTCTTGGCGTAAAGCTCCGCCAGAGAAAACGGTTTTACAAGATAATCATCACACCCCAAATGGTAGCCGTAGAGCACATCCTCCTCACGCCCTCTGGCCGTCAGGAAAATGATCGGTACAATACTTTTTTGGCGAAGTGCTCTGCAGATCTCAAAGCCATCTGCCCCGGGTAGCATCACATCCAGCATACAGAGGTCATATTCCCGCTCATACACCGCTTCCAGCCCTTCGTTGCCGTCCGCAGCAGTATGTACCGCAATCTCTCCATTGCTCTTGGATGCAAAATAATCTTCGATGACTTCACGAATCTGTGCATCATCCTCCACCAGTAAAATCGTAAACACCGTTTGCTCCTCCATTTGCTTTGATGTGACCATCCTAACCGCTGCGTGTATCCTCTATGTATCCATCAAAAATCTTTGCGTCCCCGCACCCGGGATCCTGCATGTCCGGTTGCAGACACACTCCAATTCCGAAAAAAAGGGACAGGCAGTGCTGCCTGTCCCTTTGTAAACCGGGTCTAGTTCTTTTTCGCCTTGGGCTGAATCCTGGTGCGCAGCAGATACCACATGCTGCCGGCAAGACAGATAGAGGAATAGGTACCGCAGATGATGCCAACCATCAAAGGCAGGGCAAAATCGCGAATGCTGGTTACGCCGAGGACATACAGAACCGCCACCATAATAAATGTCGTCAGGGAAGTAAAGATACTTCTGGACATTGTCTGGGTGATACTTATGTTCACGATATCCTTCAGGTCGTCCTTAGAGCTCATGGTCTCCATATTCTCGCGGATACGGTCGAAGATAACGATTGTCGCGTTGATGGAGTAACCGACAATGGTCAGCATACATGCGACAAAGGTGTTGCTGACGGTAACCTTTGCCACAGCGTAGAAGGCAAGAACCACAAGCACATCGTGAAGCAGTGCGACGATACTGCTGACGCCGAAGCGAATGTCCTTAAAACGGATTCTGATGTAGATCAACATGAAGATGATGGCAACGGTCACTGCAATGACAGTGTCGGACTTCATCTCATCACTGATGGTGGAACTGATGGTCTCGGAGATGATTCTCTCCTCTTCAATGCCAAACTCCGCCATAAACATCTCGTTCAAAGCTTCTCTCTCTTCCACATTCAGAGTGGAGGTCTTGAAGATGACTTCGTTGGAGTCCTGCACAGTCTGAACCTGAACTGCACCGTTTACGATCTTTTCGATGGAAGGAACGACCTCTGCGGTTGCTCTCTCGAGGTTGTATGCTTCGTTGAAGGTAACGGTGGTTGCGGTACCGCCCTTGAACTCAAGGCTGTAATTCAGGGCATCGCCCGTGGAAGCCTTGTTCACGCCCATCACTATGAAGCCTGCTGCGATCAGGGCAACGGAGATCCCGAAGAAGATGCCCTTCTTAGAAAGGAAGTTGAGCGCCTTATGCTCTCTTCCGATTCCGTAGAGCTTCTCACTCTTAAGGCCGATGGCGTACAGGGCGTAAAGCAGATATCTGGAAACTACAAGGGCAGTGAACATGGAAAGCACAATACCGAGTGCCAGTGTCTGCGCAAAGCCCTTGACAGAGCCGGGCCCGAGAGCCAGCAGAACGACTGCTGCAATCAGGGTCGTAATATTGCCGTCGACAATTGCGGACAGCGCCTTGTCAAAACCGATCTTAATTGCATTGCGCACGGTCTTGCCGGTCGCAAGTTCTTCTCTGATACGGGCGAAAATGATTACGTTGGCGTCAACTGCCATACCGATGGAAAGGATGATTCCGGCGATACCGGACAGAGTCAGCGTCATATCGAAGCCGTTCAGAAGCAGTACGACCAATGCGGTATAGCAAAGCAGTGCGATCGCAGAAACAAAACCGGGCAGAAGGTAAACCACAATCATGAATACCATAACGATTCCAAGACCGATTGCGCCTGCCTTTAAGCTCGTGTTGATGGCGTCCACACCCAGCTGCGCACCTACCACCTTGGAATGCAGCTCTTCCAGCTCCAGCTTCAGTCCGCCGATACGGATGGTGGAAGCTAAGTTCTCAGCTTCCTCAAAGGAGCCCTGGCCGCTGATCTGCGCCTTACCGTCTGACAGGATTGCCTTCACAGACGGAGCGCTCACAATGCCGCCGTCATAGTAAATACCAAGGGTTTCTCCCTTTGTATATGCATTTCTGGTAGCTTCCGCAAACTTCACCTTGCCCTCGTCCGTCATCGTCAGATCTACGACATAGTCCACATTGCCCATCTGGGAATCCTTCTGGGTCGCTGCTCTCGCATCGGCGACATCGGTACCCTGCACCAGGATGGAGCCGTCTGCAAGGAGCTCGTCGATCTCCTTATACATCACATACTGGTTGCCTGTCCAGGCATAGTTCTGATTGCCCTCCGAGTCGGTCTGAGCGACAAAATACAGGGCGCCGGGGCGTCCCAGCTCCTTCAGAATGGCGTTGGCGTCGTTTACGCCGGGGATCTCGATATTGATTCGATCGAGTCCCTCCTGGTAAACAATTGCCTCTGTGCTGTAGTTGAGTACACGCTTCTGCAGCTTTGCAATGGTGTCACTCATGTCGGTAGCACTGGGAGCTTCATCTCCCACTACCTGATAAGTAATGCTGACACCGCCCGCAAGGTCAAGACCCAGGCTGATGTCGGAAGCACTTCCCGTTCCTGCCGCGTCCAGTCCGAAGAAATCAATGTAAGTGACTCCGACCAGAAGCATCAGGATGCAAAGAATAATTACGATCGCTTTATTCTTTTTCATGTTCTTTCGTCCTTTCTTTTGATTGCTGATTCTAATGTCCTTTTCAGGACAAATCTTTACTCTTCCTCTGCCGCATCTTCCATCTCGGCCACCTTCAGCATAATCGCGCATTCGATCCGCTTACGCTGCAGCTCACAGCCCACATCGTAGGCGTCGTTGATATTGCCGTGGAAGTTGTAGGAATTCGCTGCGCAGCCTCCGCTGCAGTAGAACTTTGCAAAGCACTTCTTACACTTGTCCTTTGCGTAGACATTACAGCACTTGAACTCATCTCTGATGTCTTCTCTTGTGATGCCTTCGTCCACATTCCCCATCAGGAACTTCTCATTCCCCACGAACTGATGGCAGGGATACAGATCTCCCCAGGGAGTGACCGCGAGATATTCGGTTCCGGAACCGCAGCCCGACAGACGCTTTGCCACACAGGGACCGCCCTCCAGATCAATCATGAAGTGGAAGAAATTGAATTTTCTGCCTTCCCTGCGGCGCCTGATCATCTCAGCTGCCAGTCTGTCGTACTCTTCCTTGAGCCTCGGCAGATCGCTTTCCCGGATAGCGTAATCGTCCTCCGGCTGTGCGACCACGGGCTCTACGGAAATCTGTTTGAAACCGAGGTCCGCGAGATGAAGAACATCCTCAGCAAAATCCAGATTGTGGTGGGTAAAGGTACCGCGCACATAATAGTTCATCTGGTCTCTGCTCTCGGCAACCTTCTGAAACTTGGGAACAATGATATCGTAGCTTCCCTGTCCGCCGCGGAAGGGGCGCATCATATCATTGATCTCCTTTCGTCCGTCTATGCTCAAAACAATGTTGGCCATCTCTTTGTTGGCAAATTCCAGGATTTCGTCGTTTAAGAGAATACCGTTGGTCGTCAGCGTAAAACGGAACTTCTTATTGTTGGGTCCCTCCAGACTTCTGCCGTAGGCAACCAGGTCCTTGACCACCTGCCAGTTCATCAGCGGTTCTCCGCCGAAGAAGTCAACCTCCAGGTTCACGCGGCTGCCGGAATTCGCAACCAGAAAATCCAACGCCTTCTTACCGACTTCAAAACTCATCAGGGCTCTTCTGCCGTGGTATTCCCCCTCCTCTGCAAAGCAATATCTGCAGGCGAGGTTGCAGTCATGGGCAATGTGCAGGCAAAGCGCCTTGACTACGGTCTGTCTCTTCTTAAAATCAAATACATAATTCTCATAAATATCGGGTGCGAACAGCTGCCCTTCAGCCTCAAGCGCCAACACCTCGTCCACTGCCTCGGTAATCTCACTCTCGGGATAGGGAAGGTTTGCCAGATTCAAAACTGCCGCCCTGATGGTATCCGCATCCTTGATTCCCTCACTCACCAAAGGTTCGATCAGGGGAATCATTTCATATACAATATCATCCACCACATGAATGGAGCCGCTGTTGACATCCATCACGATATTGTATCCGTTGCTCTTGTATTGGTGTATCACTGCAAAAGTGTCCTTTCTATCTCACTCACTCAAAAACTCCCTCAGAAAAACTCCAAAAAAGTCTAAGCATTGCCGAAATCCGCTGCCCGACAGCTTCCGTCTCACGGCATAAAAAACTGTCGACTTTTCCAACATAGAATAAGCAGCGACCGCAAAATCGCTGCTTGCTCCAGTTAACTTTAGCTTCCGGTAAATGTTATTTAATCTTCTCACAGCTCTGATTGCCAACTGTACAGGAAGTCTTGCATGCAGACT
>JAEDDX010000028.1 GCA_016293615.1 Acetatifactor sp. | reverse complement strand
TTTTGGAGGACAATTTATTCAAGTATCTAAATTATTTTAAGGAAAATCAAAAGTGGAAGGTTGATAATACAATCAGCCTTGGTAGTTTGTGCCTTAAGGATGCTTGAAAAGATTGCTTCTATAACAAGGTTTATAAGCATTGTTCATAGAGTAAATAGCGTATTTTAGGCATGACAAAAAGTCATGCCTTTTCTATTGCGCTCCTGACGGCGCACATATCCGAAAAGTATCCACGTGAAGGCACAGCGGGAAAGGACGCCGAAGAGTCCGAAAATACGAAAAATGGAGGATAAACAGAATGAATCTGGAAAATTACAAACAATATTTTACAAAGGAGTATCTAATGGGCCCCAACTCCCTGCGATTGTTAGGTGAAATTATAACAGATAATCCCCAGGCAATACAAAGCGGAAATGTTCTTGACTTAGGCTGTGGTGCGGCACTCAGTTCCATTTTGCTTGCGAAGGAGACGAAAGCGGAGAGAGTATATGCGTTGGATTTGTGGGTATCCCCCACGGATAATTTAAAGAGAATCCGAGAGAATGGTCTGGAGGATAAAATCATCCCTATTTATGGTGATGCACTGGCACTACCTTTTGCTCATGAATATTTTGACTGCATTGTGAGCATCGACACCTATCACTATTTCGGGTGTGAGGACAATATATTTGGAGAGAAAATCCTGCCATTTCTAAAGGTAGGAGGATATGCCCTGATTGTAGTGCCTGGGCTAAAGTGTGAGCCGGAAGGTCATTATGCTGAGCTGATGAAGGAGTGGGCAGAGGATGAAGCCTACATGTTCAAAACCAAGGAATGGTGGCAGAGCCATATCATCCGGTTCTGTGAAGAACAGGTGGAGGTCAGTGTGTATGAGTCCTCTCAGTTTGATTTGGTTTGGCAGGAGTGGACGGATTCCGGTCATGAATACGGAGCAAGGGATGCAGAGTTTTTGGAGAAAGGCTTAAAGGACATATTGAACTCTGTAATGATAGTTATCAGACGAAAGAATTAATTTGGAGGTAGAGCTTACATGAATATTGAAATCAGAAAAGAAAAAATAGAAGATTATTATGAGACAGAAGCTATGACCAGAAGATCCTTCTACAATGTCTATAATCCCGGTTGTGATGAGCATTTATTGGTTCATAAGCTGAGAGGTCATAAGGATTATTTGCCGGAATGCAGCAGGGTGGCTGTTGTGGATGGCAAAATTGCAGGAACCATTATGTATTTCAAGGCTGTGATACATACGGATGGTGAGGATATTGAAATTGCCTCCTTTGGTCCTTTATGTGTGGATCATAAGTACAAAAATAAGGGCATCGGAAGAAGGCTTTTAGAGGAGACTATACCACTTGTGAAAGCCGCTGGTTTTAGAGGGATTGTCATATTTGGTGAGCCGTATTACTATCCCAAGCTTGGCTTTCAAAGATGCAGGGAATTTGGTCTTACGGATATGGAAGGAAATGCGCCGGATGCTTTTATGGGATTTGAGCTTATAGAAGGCGGTCTTCATATTAAGGGCGGCCGTTTTGAAGAATCCTCCGTG
This sequence comes from Acetatifactor sp., assembly GCA_016293615.1. GTDB lineage: Bacteria > Bacillota > Clostridia > Lachnospirales > Lachnospiraceae > Acetatifactor. The sequence continues at coordinate 29,044 of JAEDDX010000028.1, read as the reverse complement.
TGCGAAGAATGTACCGGGGAAGCGCTGGAAGAACTGGAAAAGCAGTTTCCGCCTATTAGAAAGGTAAAACAACCCTGTCAGTGGTCCTATGAAAATGCCTATGATGACAGGGAAGGCTATCACTATAAATATGCAACCCATTGTCCCAAGGTGTTTGAAGAGCTGTTTCGGAGGTATATACCGGATAATTCTGAGGAACTGCTTAAGAATATTTGGGAAGCTATAGAAAAGACGCCATACGTTCTGTTCATGGGGGAGGAACCCATTGGAATGATGGTAGTATCTGTTTCTGAGGAGCCGGTGCTTGAGTATTTGTTTATAGAAAAGTCAGGAGACGAGGCAGAGCGGATTAAGAAGGAAATAACAGAACGGTTTATAAAGGCAAATCAGTAGCGAAGGAGTCTTGAGTTTCCGCAAACTGTAATTGAAAAATGAGAATATCTTCCTAAAGTACCAATCTGCCGATTTTTTTGAAGTAACAAAGTGGCAGTTCTGTGAGTAGAGGTACTTTAATAAACCCCACCGGAGCCGGGCTTTGGGAGAAATATTCTTTTATCTATTTAAGCGGTTAGTTTAAGGCAGAGTTGACGGTATACAGGACGTTTTGTCCTAAACCATAGCCTGACGCCTTCTTTTGCATACGATAGTATGCCGGAGATACTTTTTGCTAACCGATAATAGCAGAAATGTACTTTTTCTTTTATGGGATCTGCTGTTTGTATAATAGCAACCTTTAGCGCATTGGTTTCTGATTTCATGGAAATGTGAGCCAGAAATGCCATGCATAAGGTAATATAAAAATTCAACGCATTGATTGCGGACAGCTTTCGTACACGGAAGTTTTCAAACTGGAACATCTGCTTTTTACAGCGAAAATATTCTTCGATGCGCCATCTGGAGAAGTATGTTTTGGCAACCTTTATGACATCATTTCCGGAACGGATTTCCTTATTGGTTGCAAGCATCATGGGATGTTCCGTGATGCCATAAACTAGTGCAAGGTAAATATCTTTTTTAGAGTCAGTTATCTGTACCTTCACATGGGAAAGGTAAGCGTCACGCTTTTTCCCTCTGTAGACAAGAGGAGTTTTGATTTTTCCTTTTCTCTGGTTTCTAAGCTGAGTGGCCGGAATCCATTTACCATGAAAGAAGACTTTGCGTTTCGCGGTAAGCCGTATAACATAGTCCTGGTTCAGTTTGTCAAGTTTCAGGAACATCTTGTTATCATCATAGCCCCTGTCGAGAGCAAAGGTGGCTTTACCAAAGAGGGAGGCTCCGCGCTCCATTGCAGCAAAAGTAATATCGTTAGTGGATGTAAAGTTCTTTTCTTTTGAAGAGTGAATCTGGGAAAAGATACTGACAGGATGTCCATTGCCGGTCAGAACACATGCCTCTGTTACATGATAACCTTTTTCGTAAACAGATTTTGTTTCCGTGCTTTTAGAACCATCTCGGACGATACCGAGAGCTTCAAATTTATAACCATCTGGCTTTACAACATCGCTGTCATCAATGTGAATGACAGGATCGGAAGGTACCCATTTATGTATGACGGTAAGATAAGATTTCAGAGCAGAAGGATGAATGCCGTTGTTTAAATGTCTGGTGAGTCGTTCCACCAAATTCACCTTTTTGGAATCTTCATGAAGCTGGTCAACGATGTCAGTCAGAAGGCAGCTGCCGGATGCGAGCATGCTGTAAGTCATATCAGCAGAAAACTTTCTGCCCGGTTTGGAAAGGTTTCTGGAAATCTTGTTTGAAAAAGTTAAAATTTCTCGTTTCAAAGTATAAGTATTTGATGTAGAATAAGTCATAAGGAATCCTTTCTCTTTTTGTTTAGTGGATTATTGTTGTGGTGACTTTATTTTACATCAAAAAGGAATGAGATTCCTTATATTTTGGGCATTTTTTGAAAGTTGTTCATGGAGATACCTATGAGAATGGGGCTCTGTGGATAAAACTGCGGAAACTCAAGAACTCTTTGTTCTATACAAAGAACGGAGAATGTGCTACACTAAAGCAGAAAAAGACATCGGGAGGAGATTGGTATGGAAAACCAGACAATGATGCAGGAGTCTTCCATGGAAGATTCCGTGGAAAGGACAGCTGCAAACAGCAAAGCAGCCCGCAGGAATTTCAGTAAGATCGGCTTCATTTATGTGGCGGGCATCGTGGTACTGTATGTGCTCGTGTATGCAATCAAGCAGGTCATTCTCGGCCTGAACCCGGCGATCCTGGACGATAGCGACCTTTCACTGCTGCTGCTCTCGATTCTGCCGATGTATCTGGCGGTATTTCCGCTGATCGTGGTACTGCTGAAAAAGTCCGTGCCCGCGGTAAAGCCTCGAAAGCGCAGGATGAGTGCCGGACAATACATTCTGGCCCTGATCGTCTGTATCGGTCTGGCCTACGCCTCCAATTTCGTAGGAATACTGATCACAACGATCGTGGGACTGATACGCCAAACGACGGTAGACAACAGTATTTTGAGTGTTGCAACCAATGTCTCACCCATAACGATCTTATTGTATATGGTGATTCTGGCGCCCATCATGGAGGAGTTTATGTTCCGCAAGATGATCGTGGATCACACCATGCAGTACGGAAAGGGAATCTCCATCCTTCTTTCCGGATTGATGTTCGGACTGTTCCACGGCAACCTAAACCAGTTTGTGTATGCTTTTTCCATCGGATGCTTTCTGGCCTTTATTTATGTGCGGACCGGGAATCTGAAGATTACGATCTCCATGCATATGTTCTTTAATTTTATGGGCGGCTTTGTCGCCACCAACCTCTTGAGATATCTGCATCTGGATGAATATATGGCGGCACTCGAGAGCGGCTCGGACGTGGGCGCGGCGATGAGCGTGATCGGAGACAATCTGCTCGCCTGGGGATGCTACCTGCTGTTTGTTTTGTTTGTCTTTGGCACGACCATCACCGGCGTGGTGCTGTTCATTGTGTTTGCATGCCAGAAGAGATTCCGCCTGACGGAGGACTCCCCGAATGCTCTTGCGAAGGGGAAGCGCCTGAGCGCCGTGGTACTAAACCCCGGCATGCTGATCTACATCCTCTTCTGGGTGTCAATGATCGGGCTGCAGCTCATGGGCGTTTTGTAGGGGGATTCCCGTTGCGGACATACAGGAACAAGTGGGAATGTGCCCCCGTCAAGCCCTGCGTGTCTGTTGCAGACTGTAGTGAGTCGTCGGTACTTAGGTCCTGTACTTTAGGGCCTTATGTACCGCTACGACGAACTCCAAGCGAGAGCGTGTCTGCAATCAGACATGCAGGGCTTAGGCGCAGGGGTGCGTTTCCCGGATGAGCGTTTCTGCCACAGACATACAGGGTCCCGTTGCGCAGGCGCAGTCCCGAAGTGGGAGAAAAATTGTACGGATAGAGGTTTGCGATGTATACATTTGACAGCAGAATCAGGTACAGCGAGGTGGACAGCGAGGGAAGGCTGACCATGGCGTCGCTGATCAATTATTTTCAGGACTGCTCCACCTTTCAGTCGGAAGATCTGGGGCTTGGAGTGGCACAGCTGAAGGAGAGGCACCTTGTCTGGGTGCTGTCCTCCTGGCAGATCGTGGCAGAGCGATATCCGAAGCTTTGCGAGACGGTCCGGATCGGAACCCTTCCCTACAGCATGAAAGCCTTTCTGGGGTATCGAAACTTTGTGATGCTGGATGAAAAGGGAGAATACCTTGCGAAGGCACATTCCATCTGGAGCCTGCTGGATACCGAAACAGGGCATCCGGTGAGCATTCCCGATGATATTTATAGCGCTTATCCCATGGAAGAGAAGATCGACATGGAATATGCGCCGCGTAAGATCAGGGTGCCGGAGGGCGGACGCCGTGAGGAAGCGCTCACGGTGAAGAAATTCCATCTGGATACCAACCATCATGTGAACAACCAGAAATTTCTGGAGATCGCGATGTGCTTCCTGCCGGAGGGAGCAGGCATCAGACAGGTCCGCGCAGAATATAAGAAGCAGGCTTTTTTGAATGATGTGCTGTACCCCCGCGTCATAGAAGAGGACAAGGTGGTCGTCGTGAGTCTGGAGGACGCAGACGGCGGCGCCTATATGATTGCAGAGTTTACCATGCAATAGCCGCCCGGTCGCCCGTCAGGGGACGGCGCGGCAGCAGGACAGACAACAGATTGTGTGAAATAGTTTGGAATATTTCGAAATGGAGAGCTTATGATTCGACTTGGTGAAAAACAGGAACTGGTAGTTGTGAAGACAGTAGACTTCGGCGTCTATCTGGCGGTGAGCTTCGAGGATGCGGCGGAACATATTCTGCTGCCGGTCAAGCAGGTGCCGGAGGGAACAAAGCAGGGCGATAAGCTGACCGTCTTCGTCTACCGGGATTCCAAGGACAGGATGATAGCGACCGTGAAAGAGCCCAAGCTAATGATGGGCGGGCTGGCGGAGCTTACCGTATCCCAGATCGGAAAGTTCGGAGCCTTTCTCGACTGGGGCTTGGAGAAGGACCTGTTCCTGCCCTTCCGCGAGCAGAGAGGCCGAGTGACGCCGGGCGACAAGGTGCTGGTGACGGTTTATATCGACAAGAGCAACCGCCTGTGCGCGACCATGAATGTATATGAGGCGCTTCGCACGGACAGCCCTTACAGGGCCGAGGACAGGGTGAGAGGCCGTGTGTATGAGATCAGTGAGAGATTCGGGGCGTTTGTCGCAGTCGACAACCTGTATTCGGGACTCATCAGCGCGAAGGAGCTTTACGGAAAGGTAGAGCCCGGTGAGGATGTGGAAGCCCGCGTGCTCAAGGTGCGCGAGGACGGGAAGCTCGATCTGAGCATCCGCGAGAAGGCGTATCTTCAGATGGACGAGGATGCCGAGAAGATTCTGGCGCTTTTGGACAGCTATGAAGGCTCCCTGCCCTTTAGCGACAAGGCTGCGCCGGAGGTCATCAAATACGAAACCGGCATGAGCAAGAACGAATTCAAGCGCGCCGTGGGAAGGCTTTTGAAGCAGGGAAAAGTGCAGATCGGAGAAAAGACGATCCGCAGAATCAATTCTTAAGATTTTAGAAACAAAAGGAAAAGCCCGTGGTCAAAGTTCTCCTTCGATGGTAGAATAATGACGAAATGCAGGGCAACAATGGATAAATAGGAAGTAAAAAAACTGCCCGCAGAGTAAATTTGGGCAGTTTTTTGTTATAATTGATAAAAAAGTATTGCATTTTCTGTAAGCTTTTTGTAATATTTGATATAATAGGGCGAAAAGAAGTGTAAATCTTCTCCGCTACAGGATCGGCATAAACAGTGATGAATTCGAAGGAGAACGGTCATATGATATCAAATCAGATTTTGCAAAACACCATTGACGGATTAAAAAGCATTGCCCGCGTGGATCTGTGTGTCCTGGATGTTGACGGTAAGACGGCTGCCTCCACGGCAGATATGGGAAACAACGCAAGAGCAGCCGTGGAATTTGCGGCTTCCCCGGCGGATTCCCAGGAGATTCAGGGATACCAGTATTTCAAAATTTATGACGAGAATCAGCTGGAATACATACTTGTGACAGGCGGTGTCGGCGAGGATGTTTATGTCATCGGAAAGATGGCGGCGTTCCAGATTCAGAATCTGCTGGTTGCCTATAAGGAGCGGTTTGACAAGGATAACTTTATCAAGAACCTTCTTTTGGACAACCTGCTGCTGGTCGATATTTACAGCAGGTCCAAGAAGCTTCATATTCAGACGGATGTTCCCAGAGTCGTTATGATCGTGGAGTCCGGCAACGGGCGTGACAACAATGTCCTGGAGCTGACAAGGACTCATTTCGGTGCAAACAGCAAGGATTTCATCACTGCCGTGGATGAGAACAATGTCATCATCGTCAAGGAGCTTTCCGACACGGATGCCTTTAAGGAGATCGAGAAGGCCGCAAAATCTCTGGAGACCTATCTGCAGAAGGAAGGCATCGACAGGATCCGGATTGCTTACGGTACCGTGATCCGCGAGATCAAGGAAGTCAGCCGTTCCTATAAGGAAGCCAGAATGGCCCTGGATGTCGGTAAGATCTTCTTCGATGAGAGAGTGATCATTGCCTACAGTGAGCTTGGCATCGGCCGTCTGATTTACCAGCTGCCCATTCCTCTTTGCAAGATGTTTATCCGCGAGATCTTCGGCGGCAAAAGCCCGGATGAATTTGACGAAGAGACTTTGACCACTATTTATAAGTTTTTCGAGAACAGCCTGAATGTTTCCGAGACATCCAGACAGCTGTTCATTCACAGAAACACCCTGGTTTACCGCCTGGACAAGCTGCAGAAGGGAACAGGGCTTGATCTTCGTGTGTTCGAGGATGCCATCACCTTCAAGATCGCGTTGATGGTAGTAAAGTACATGAAGTATATGGAGAATGCTGATTTTTAGAAAGGCAAGATTTTATGAGCAGGAAAGAACGGTTAAGACAGGAGAGAGAACAGCTGATTGAAGAGAAGGGGATCATTTATCTGGATCAGGTCAGCAAGGAATATGAGAAGAACAATGTTGCCGCTTTGGATGGTGTGACGCTCAGCATTAAAAAGGGTGAGTTTGTCTTTATTGTGGGCGACAACGGCTCCGGCAAGTCCACCCTTATTCGTCTCCTTTTGCGCGAATTGACCGCGACGGAAGGCGATGTGTATGTCATGGGGCAGAACCTGAAAAAGCTCAGACACAGACAGGTTCCCAGATTCCGGAGAAATCTGGGCGTTGTATTCCAGGATTTCAGACTTCTGCCGGAGAGAAATGTGTTTGACAATGTAGCATTCGCGCAGAGGATCATTGAAGTTCCCCAGAAGGATATCCGCAGAAACGTGCCCGCGATTCTGACCACCGTCGGACTTGCGGGAAAATATAAGGCTAAGACCAATCAGCTCTCGGGCGGTGAGCAGCAGAGAGTTGCCATTGCGCGCGCGCTGGTGAACGAGCCTGCCATCCTGCTGGCAGATGAACCGACCGGTAATCTTGACCCTAAGAATGCGTGGGAGATCATGCAGCTTCTGGAGGAGATCAATGAGGCCGGTACCACCGTCATTGTCGTGACACATAACAGAGAGATCGTAAACGCCTTCCGCAAGAGGGTCATCACCATGCGGCGCGGCGTGATCATCAGCGACGAAGAGGGAGGAGAATACATCGATGAAAATTAGTACACTTCTCTATACCGCGAAGCAGGGCTTTGCGAATATCTTCCGAAACAAGTGGTATTCGCTTGCCTCGGTTGCAACGATAGCTGCCTGTCTGTTTTTATTTGGTATTTTCTACGCGATTGTTGCAAATTTTGAGAGTATTGTCATGAAGGCCGAGGAAGGCGTTTCCGTCACTGTGTTCTTCCACAATGAGTATGATAAGTGCGAGAGCCATACGGAGGCCCAGCTGTCCACGCAGGAGCGCGTGGAGGAGATCGGCAGGATGATCGAAGCGAGAGACGAGGTCTCAAGCGTGCGTTTTGTCTCCGATGATGAGGCCTGGGAGACCTTCGCCAGAGACTATTACGGAGAAAACTATGCGGAAGGCTTCCTGGAGAATCCTTTGGTCGGCGAGTATAACTATGAAGTATTCTTAAGCGATGTTTCCAAGCAGGGAGCTTTGGTTGACTGGCTGAATTCCGTGCCGGAGATCCGACGGGTGAATTTCTCCGAGATGACGGCTGACACCTTAAGCGGTGCGAACCTTTTGATCGCCTATGTCTCGATGGGCATCATTCTGGTGCTGCTGGCAGTCAGCGGCTTCCTCATTCACAACACAGTCTCCATGGGTATTTCCGTGCGGGCTACCGAGATCAACATCATGAAATATGTCGGTGCAACAGACTTCTTTGTCAGAGCGCCTTTCCTTCTGGAGGGTGTGATCATCGGGCTGGTAGGTGCCGCAATTCCCCTGGCTGTCATCTATAACCTTTACAGCTATGCGCTGAATTATGTCGTGGAGCGCTTCACCGTTCTGAGCAATTTTCTGAATTTCCTTTCCGTGCAGGAGATTTTCAGGGTGCTTCTGCCGGTGTCGCTTCTCCTCGGTATCGGAATCGGCTTTTTCGGAAGCTTTTTCACAGTAAAAAAACACTTACATGTATAATTGCAGGATTTTATGAGAAAAAGAACAATATCGACCCTATTACTTTGCCTCCTTGTCTGTGTCGTGTCTGCCGGCAGTGTGAGTGAGTACAGAGCCTCCGCCATCACGATGTCGTCGATCACCTCAGACAGCATCAAGGAGAAGGAACAGCAGATCAGTCAGGCAAAGAATGAGAAAAAACAGCTGCAGAGCGGACTGACCAACCTGCAGAAAATCAAGAAGGAACTGGAAAGTCAGCGCGCGAATCTGAAAAACTATGTGATTCAGCTGGATGCCAACCTGCAGGAGATCGAGACCAATGTCGAGAGCCTGCGCGCGCAGATCGTCATCAAGGAGGGCCAGATCGAGGAGACTCTCGAGGAGCTCGCCCGCGCCAAAGAAAAAGAAGTGAACCAGAAATCTTCGATGGTGAGCCGCATAAGATTAGTGTATGAGACCGGTGATCCGCAGATGATGGATATGCTGCTCAAAGCGGCCAGCTTCGGTGACTTTCTGAATAAGGCTGATTATGTCGAGAGAGTGATCTCGCATGACCAGAAGACATTGAACGATTACATGACGATCAGACAGTATGTCGAGCTGTGCGAGGAAGAACTCGAGATCGAGAAGGAAATCCTCGATGAGACCAAGGAAGGCCTGGAGGATGAACTGCAGGCGCTGGAAGAGCTGATCGACCAGAAGGCGCTCGAGATCCGGAAGTACGAGTCGGACATCAGCAATCAGGAGAAGGCCATTCGTGAGTACGAGGCTGAGATCAAGGCGCAGGATGAGGAGATCAGCGCACTGGAGATCCTCGTTGCAGAGGAAAAGAAGAGGATTCTGGCTGAAAGCGGCGTTGTCCTCACCTACGACGGCGGAAAGTTCACTTTCCCCCTGGCCAGCTATACGCGTGTATCCGACGATTACGGCAACAGAATTCACCCCACCCTGCATGTGCAGCAGTTCCATAACGGCGTGGATTTTGCCGCTCCGAAGGGAACCGCCATCTATGCGGCCTATGACGGCGTCGTGGTGGCGGCGGCTTACAGTGCGACCATGGGCAATTATGTCATGCTGGATCACGGAAGCGGGCTGTATACCATCTACATGCATGCTTCTTCCCTGAATGTGAAGAAGGACGATATTGTGGTGCGCGGCGAGACCATTGCGAAGGTCGGCAGCACAGGCCGTTCCACGGGAAATCATCTGCATTTCAGCGTGCGTAAGGACGGACAATATGAATCTCCCTGGAATTATATCAGCAAAAAATAAGGTCTTCGGACCGCAAGGCAGGAAGGAGTCGGACGATTCTTCATATGAGCGACAACAATCAGTATTTTGATTATACGGGCAATCCGCCGGAAACAGCAGGCGGAGAGTCGACGAAAGGATATGGGAAGGGCCTCTTCCTCTTAGGGCTGGTGTCCGGCGTGGCCGTTGCACTTCTGGTTGTAGCCATCTGCATGCTCGGTTTTGGTGTCCAGAAGACGGTTGAGGAGAGATCAGAGCAGGTCGTAAGCACTGAGCAGGACGACGGCACACTTGCAAATGAGGCGACCCTGGCGAAAATCAAGGCGCTGGAGGCCACCATCGACAAGTACTTTTATCTCGACCGCGCCGACGACGATGCGCTGCGGGACGGAATCTATAAAGGACTGATGAGCGCCCTGGACGATCCCTATACAGAGTACTATACCGCGCAGGAGCTTGAAGACATGATGGAGCAGACCGAAGGAATCTACTTCGGAATCGGCGCCTATGTCAGCATGGATACCGCGACGGGACTGCCCAAAATCAGCGGTATCATTGCAAACTCCCCGGCGGAGGATTCCGAGCTTCGCCCGGATGACCTGATCTATGAGGTGAACGGACAGTCCACTCTGGGACTGACCCTGACGGAGACCGTGGGTCTGATCAAGGGACCTGAGGGGACCGAGGTCGTGCTCAAACTGATTCGTGAGGGCGAGAAAGATTATCTGGAAATTCCCCTGACCCGAAGAAAGGTGGAAGCTCCCACCGTTGAATTTTCCATGCTTGAGGACGGAATGGCGTTGATTCAGGTGACGGAATTCGATGATGTGACCACAGACCAGTTCGCCGAGGCACTTGCCATGGCGAGAGGTTCCGATGCGAAGGGCATTATACTGGATCTGAGGGCGAATCCCGGCGGAAACCTGAGCACGGTGGTTGAGATGTGCAATATGATTCTGCCCAAGGGGATGATCGTCTACACGATCGATAAGAACGAAAAGCGCTCCGAGTATAAGAGTGACGGCAAAAGGCAGCTGGAACTTCCTCTCGTGGTGCTGGTGGACGGCAACTCTGCGAGTGCCGCAGAGATCATGGCGGGCGCCATTAAGGATCATGGCATCGGTACACTGGTCGGAACGACAACCTTCGGCAAGGGTATCGTGCAGCAGATCGTACCGTTCCGCGACGGTTCAGCCGTGAAGATCACAATCAGTGCATACTATACGCCGAACGGTCAGAATATCCACGGAATCGGCATCGAGCCGGATATCGAGTGCGAATTTGACAGCGAAGCGTATTACGAAACAGAGGATCATTACGACAATCAGTTGGAGAAGGCCAAAGAGGTTCTCCGCAAAAAGATTGAAGCAAAATAGATATGACAGGTATGAAGAAGCTATTTATCAGAGCTGATGCAAATGAAAAGATTGGTACGGGACATGTGATGCGCTGTCTTGCCCTCGCCGAATGTGCGAGGCAGATGGGCGCATCTGTCTGTTTTATCACGGCGGATGAACAGGCGCAGAAAATCGTGGCGGAGCGCGGGCTTGAGAGCGTATGCCTGGAATCGGCCTGGGAGGATCTTGACAGGGAGATTCCTGCCATGCGTGCGCTGATTCAGGCACAGGGTATCCGCAGGCTCGTTGTGGACAGCTATTATGTGACAGAAGAATATCTGTCTGCCCTGAGGGAGCTGACGGAAGTGACCTACATCGACGACCTGAATCGGTTCCCCTATCCGGTCGACAGACTGATCAATTACAATTTCTACGGTCCCGCGACGGACTACCGCTGTCCGGGAAAGCCGGAATATTTGCTGGGGCCCGGGTACGCTCCGCTTCGGGCAGAGTTTGCAGAGCCTTTTGAACGCTCTTTCGAAAAGCTTTCCGGGATACTGGTCACCTCCGGGGGGACCGATCCCTACAAAGTGGCAGGCAGTGTCCTGGAGCGGCTGACAGGCGATGAGAGGTTTGCGGGCTGCGATATTTACTGCGTCCTGGGCAGATTTCATGCACAGCGGGAGACGCTTGCGGAGCGCTACAGGGATTCCGGCAGGGTCCACATTCTCGTCAACATCCCCGATATGGAGCACTATATGCGTATCTGCGATGTTGCGGTGACGGCGGGGGGAACGACGACCTATGAAATCTGCGCCTGCGGCCTGCCTGCCCTGGTGTATACGATGGCGGACAATCAGCTGGAGATCGCGCGGTCTGCCGACAGGCTTGGCATCATGCCGTGGATAGGCGATGTGCGTGACGATATGCCGGGCTGCCTGGACAGAATGGTTTCGGAACTGCTTCGGATGGAAGCTCCCGACTGCCGCCGGGCAATCAGTGAGAAGATGCGTGCCGTCTCCGACGGCAGAGGCGCGAGGCGGCTGGCCGAGCGGATACTGAGCACATGACGCTGTTTGCAAGAAGGCGCGGGAAGCCACTGAGGGCAGAAAAAGCCTTATGACAATAAAGGGAACAAGAAAAGGTGTCAGTCGATGCGAAGGTTGAACCGACCTCCCGATCGTTGGATTCTTTTGGTCTGACTTTGGGAATCGTTTCAATCAGAGGTAAGACCGGCATCTTTTTATTTTCCGCTGATATTGCGATGCATATTATTTCACCGGGCCGGGTGGGACTCTCCTGTTTACGGCGCGGTCGTAACGGTGCGAATGAGATCCGAACGGGCCGGGTGGGATGCTTTGGTGCATTTAGAGTGAGATAAGGAAGGGAAATTGTTGTAAAGCGGTTCGACTGACCATGCGCCGGAAGCGGAAATACAACAAATCCGCGAAAAAGGTGCGTGAATGATGTAATGGATTACAATAAAAAAAGCGTTGCGGAATTCATTGCATGTAAACACACTGCATGACAGCGCGGACGAAGGCCGGATTACAACAAAAGGGGAGACAAGCAGTGAAATCATTGTACCGCATACAACAAAACAGCAAGAAGAAAGGGAAAATGATGTAAAGCGGCCCGCCTGACCATGCGCCGGAAGCGGAAATACAACAAATCCGCGAAAAAGGTGCGTGAATGATGTAATGGATTACAATAAAAAAAGCGTTGCGGAATTCATTGCATGTAAACACACTGCATGACAGCGCGGACGAAGGCCGGATTACAACAAAAGGGGAGACAAGCAATGAAATCATTGTACCGCATACAACAAAACAGCGAAATGGAAGGGAAATTGTTGCAAAGCGGTTCGATGTGTATTAAGTCTGCCTCATAAATCAGAACAAATGTTTGCCAAATATCTGTACAATCCGTATTTTTTGTGGTATACTACGGAATATGCGTTGGAGAACGGAGTTTTGCAGCCTGCGGTGGTTCACTGCAGGACTTGCAGCCGGTAGGGCTTGACGGACGATGGACAAGAGGACGGAGGCGATTTGGTGAAAGCGGAAGAACAGATTTTTAAGTTACACAGTGAATATCAGCCCACGGGTGACCAGCCTCAGGCAATCAGGGAGCTGGTGCAGGGCTTCAAAGAGGGCAATCAGTTCCAGACCCTGCTGGGGGTAACGGGTTCCGGTAAGACCTTTACCATGGCGAATGTGATTCAGGCGCTGAACAAGCCGACCCTGATCATCGCGCACAATAAGACGCTTGCGGGTCAGCTCTACGGCGAATTCAAAGAGTTTTTCCCGGAGAATGCGGTGGAGTATTTTGTGTCCTATTATGACTATTATCAGCCGGAGGCGTATGTGCCGTCTTCGGATACTTATATTGCGAAGGATTCCTCCATCAATGACGAGATCGATAAGCTGAGGCTTTCAGCCACGGCGTCTCTGTCCGAGAGAAGAGATGTCATCGTGGTTGCGAGTGTGTCCTGTATCTACGGTCTGGGAAGTCCGGACGAATATCATGATCTGATAGTGTCCCTGCGCCCCGGCATGACCAGAGACCGGGACGAGGTGCTTCGTGAGCTGGTGGATATCCAGTATCAGAGGAATGACCTCGACTTACAGCGCGGGTGTTTCCGGGTGCGCGGTGATGTCATTGAGGTGTATCCCGCACAGGGCGGTGATTACTATATCCGTCTGGAATTTTTCGGGGATGAGATCGACAGAATATCTGAGGTGGAGCCTTTGTCCGGCAGGATTCATGCGGTGTTGAATCACATTGCGATTTTCCCGGCTTCGCATTATGTAGTGTCCCAGGATAAGATTCGGGCTGCCTGTGACAATATCGAAAAGGAGCTGGAGGAGCGGGTGCGCTGGTTTAAGGGCGAGGATAAGCTCATCGAGGCGCAGCGCATCGCGGAGAGAACAAATTTTGATGTGGAAATGCTGCGGGAGACCGGCTTCTGCTCCGGAATCGAGAACTATTCGAGGCATTTGAATTTCCTCCCGGAAGGCGCGCCGCCCATGACGCTGATGGATTTCTTCCCGGATGATTTTCTCATCATTATCGACGAGTCCCATATGACGATTCCGCAGATTCGCGGAATGTATGCGGGCGACCGCTCCAGAAAGCAGACGCTGGTGGATTACGGCTTCCGTCTTCCCTCGGCGCTGGACAACCGGCCTTTGAATTTCGGCGAGTTCGAGACGCACATTGACCAGATGCTTTTCGTGTCGGCGACGCCCTCGGTCTATGAGGAGGAGCATGAGCTGCTGCGCACCGAACAGATCATCCGCCCGACGGGGCTTTTGGACCCTGCGGTTGAAGTGCGGCCGGTGGAAGGGCAGATCGATGACCTGATCGGTGAGGTGAATCGGGAGATCGACAGGCATAATAAGGTCATGATCACGACGCTGACCAAGCGCATGGCCGAGGATCTGACAGATTATATGAAGGATGTGGGAATCCGGGTCAGGTATCTGCATTCCGACATCGACACTTTGGAGAGAGCGCAGATCATCCGGGACATGCGTCTGGATGTCTTCGATGTGCTTGTGGGCATCAACCTTCTGCGGGAGGGCCTGGATATTCCGGAGATCTCGCTGGTGGCGATTCTGGATGCAGACAAGGAAGGCTTCTTGAGAAGCTCGACCTCCCTGATCCAGACCATTGGTCGTGCCGCGCGTAACGCCGAGGGACATGTCATCATGTACGCGGATACCGTCACGGATTCCATGCGCATTGCGCTGGACGAGACCAACCGTCGCCGTGCCATTCAGATGAAGTTCAACGAGGAGCACGGCATCACGCCGCAGACGATCAAAAAGGCGGTCCGCGACCTGATCAGTATTTCGAAGGTGATCGCGCAGGAGGAGGTAAAGTTCGAGAAGGACCCCGAATCCATGGACCGCAAGGAGCTGGAAAAGCTGATCGCGCAGGTGCAGAAGAAGATGCAGAAGGCAGCGGCCGACCTGAATTTCGAGGCGGCGGCAGAGCTGCGTGACAAGATGATCGAGCTGAAGAAAGCGCTTGAAGAAATGAGGGATTCGTAGTGGTTTACCTGTCTGAGTTTCATTTCCCTGACATCGGGGCGGAAGAGGATTTCCTGTTCGGACTCAAAAGAACCTGTTATGATACGGTCTATCCGTTCGGTATTCTGTCCCGGCACGGGCTCACGAGGCTGGACTTTGAGCCGGTGACGATTCTCTACGGCGGGAACGGCTCCGGCAAGACGACTGCATTGAATGTGATGGCGCAGACGCTGGGGCTTCCGAGAGATTCCCGGTACAACCGCAGCAATTTTTTTGAAGCGTATACGAGAAGCTGCTCCTTTGAGTGGGCGGAGAAGCCTGCGTGCTCGAGGGTGATCACAAGCGATGATGTGTTTGAATTTATGCTGAACCTGCGCGCCATCAATGAGGGCGTAGACAGAAAGCGTGAGGAGCTGTTTGACGAATATCTGGAGGCAAAATATTCGAAGTTTCAGATGCGTTCCCTCGACGATTATGAGAAGCTCAAGAAGGTCACGCAGGCCAGAAGCAAGACGCAGTCGAGATTTGTGCGGGAGAATCTCGCCGGGAATGTGCGCGAGCATTCCAACGGAGAGAGTGCGCTCCTGTATTTTCAGGAGAAGATGCAGGACGGAGGATTGTACCTGCTGGATGAGCCGGAGAACAGCCTTTCGCCCGAGAAGCAGCAGGAGCTGTGCCGGTTTTTGCAGGACAGTGCCAGGTTTTTCTCCTGCCAGCTGATCATTGCGACTCATTCACCGTTTCTGCTTGCAATGAAGGGCGCGAAAATATATGATTTTGACGAAGATCCGGTGGATGTGAAGCGCTGGACGCAGCTGAAGAATGTGAGGGCATATTACGACTTTTTCCGGCAGCACAGCGGAGAGTTTGAGTGAAGCATAAAAGCGCACGGCTCCGGAGGCGCGGACAGGCTGCGCATGCTGTCTGCAGACGCAGACACAGGAATAACGAGTAAAAGAAAGAGGTAAACATGAAAACAGAAGCAGTACAGATTGTGCCGAAGAGGCAGGCCAGAGACTATATCAGGATCCGCGGTGCCTGTGAGCACAATCTGAAGAATATAGATGTCGATATTCCCAGAAATGAGCTGGTAGTTCTGACAGGAATGTCAGGTTCCGGCAAATCATCGCTGGCATTCGATACGATCTACGCGGAAGGGCAGAGAAGATACATGGAGTCTTTGTCCTCTTATGCGCGAATGTTCCTGGGACAGATGGAGAAACCCAATGTGGAGCGCATCGACGGACTGTCTCCCGCGATCTCCATCGACCAGAAGTCTACGAACCGAAACCCCAGATCCACCGTCGGTACCGTGACGGAGATTTACGATTATTTCCGACTGCTTTACGCAAGAATCGGTACACCGCACTGTCCGCAGTGCGGCAGGGTCATCTCGCGGCAGACCGTGGACCAGATGGTGGATCAGATCATGGAACTGCCGGAGGGAACGAAGCTTCAGCTTCTGGCTCCCGTGGTCAGAGGACGGAAGGGACGCCATGAGAAGGTGCTGGAGAGGGCCAAGAAGAGCGGTTATGTGCGCGTGCGCATCGACGGCAATCTCTATGAGCTCACGGAGGATATCGGGCTTGACAAGAATATCAAGCACAACATAGAGATCATCGTCGATCGACTGGTGGTAAAGGACGGCATTCAGCGACGCCTGGCGGATTCCATCGAAAATGTGCTTGATCTGGCGGACGGACTGCTGGTGGCGGACGTCATCGGCGGGGAAGCCATGACCTTCAGCCAGAGCTTTTCCTGTCCTGACTGCGGCATCGGCATCAGCGAGATCGAGCCGCGAAGCTTCTCCTTCAACAATCCCTTCGGTGCCTGCCCCGAGTGCTTCGGTCTAGGCTACAAGATGGAGTTCGACATAGATCTGATGATCCCGGACAGGTCGCTGAGTATCAGCGAGGGTGCGATCGCCGTGACCGGCTGGCAGTCCTGCATGGATCCCAAGAGCTTTACGAACGCCATTCTGCGTGCGCTCGGAAAAGAGTACGACTTTGATCTGGAGACACCCTTTTGTCAGTACAGCGAGAAGGTGCAGAAGGTTTTGATCCATGGTACGGACGGGCATAAGGTGGATGTCTATTATCAGGGTCAGCGCGGCAGCGGCGTCTACCCCACGGCATTCGAGGGACTTTTGAAAAATGTCGAGCGCAGATACAAGGAGACATTCTCCGAGAGCATGAAGCAGGAGTATGAATCCTTCATGCGCTTCACCCCCTGTAAGGAATGTCAGGGCATGAGACTGAAGAAAGAGTCTCTTGCCGTGACCGTCTGTGATAAGAATATCTACGAAGTGACCAATCTTTCCATCAGGGATCTGCAGGAATACCTGGAGACCATGACCCTGACCAGACAGCAGGAGCTCATCGGAAAGCAGCTTCTGAAGGAAATCAAGGCGAGGGTCAGCTTCCTGGTGGATGTCGGTCTGGATTATCTCTCCCTGTCCAGAGCGACGGCGACGCTCTCGGGCGGAGAGGCGCAGCGTATCCGTCTGGCGACTCAGATCGGTTCCGGGCTGGTGGGAGTGTGCTATATCCTGGACGAGCCCAGCATCGGACTGCACCAGAGAGACAATGACAAACTGCTGAATACGCTGAAAAGTCTGCGGGATCTCGGCAACACACTGATCGTTGTGGAGCACGACGAGGATACCATGCTGGCGGCTGACTATATCGTGGACATCGGCCCGGGTGCCGGCTCCCACGGAGGAGAGGTCATTGCCTGCGGTACCGCGGAGGAGATCATGAAGGTACCGGAATCCATCACCGGCAAATATTTGAGCGGAGAGCTGCAGATCCCCGTGCCTGCGTCCAGAAGACAGCCGACCGGCCACATCAGGGTCCTCGGAGCGCAGGAGAACAACCTGAAAAATATCGATGTGGAATTTCCGCTGGGTGTGATGACCTGCGTGACCGGCGTGTCCGGTTCCGGCAAGAGCTCCCTGGTCAATGAGATCCTCTATAAGCATCTGGCGAGAGACTTAAACCGTGCGAGATGTATTCCCGGAAAGCACCGCGGAATCGAAGGTCTGGAGCAGCTGGATAAGGTCATTGACATCGACCAGTCTCCCATCGGAAGAACGCCTCGTTCCAACCCCGCGACCTACACGGGCGTGTTTGACCAGATCCGAGACCTGTTTGCATCCACGGCCGACGCCAAGGCAAAGGGATATACGAAGGGACGCTTCAGCTTCAATGTCAAGGGCGGTCGCTGTGAGGCCTGCGGCGGTGACGGAATCATCAAGATCGAGATGCACTTCCTGCCGGATGTGTATGTTCCCTGTGAGGTCTGCGGCGGTAAGCGCTACAACAGAGAGACCCTGGATGTTAAATACAAAGGAAAGAGTATTTTTGATGTGCTGGACATGACGGTGGAGGAGGCCCTGCCTTTCTTCGAGCATGTGCCCTCCATCCGCAATAAAATCCAGACCCTGTATGATGTGGGCTTGTCCTATGTGAAGCTGGGACAGCCGTCCACCACGCTTTCCGGCGGTGAGGCGCAGCGAATCAAGCTGGCAACCGAGCTTTCCAAGAGAAGCACGGGCAGGACGATCTATATCCTGGACGAGCCGACGACCGGACTGCACTTCGCGGATGTGCATAAGCTGGTGGAGATCCTGCACAGACTCGCAGACGGCGGCAATACGGTCGTGGTCATCGAACACAATCTGGACGTCATCAAGACCGCCGACTATATCATCGATATCGGCCCCGAGGGCGGCGAGCGCGGCGGCACCGTGATAGCACGGGGCACGCCGGAGGAAATCGCACGAAACGAGGTTTCCTATACCGGAAAATATGTAAAGAAAATGCTGGAGAAAGGGACTGTCGGGAAACAGTCCTGATACAGAAGCGGCTCCTTCCACAGTGTGTGGCAGGGCCGCTTTTTAAGATTCGCCGCCATTCTTTTTAAGAATCGTTTAAGCTGATTGTTCTCCTGCTTTGCGTGTGATAGCTTGAAGCCAGGGAGGTGGAAAGCTATGAAACAATGGAAAAGAAGAATCGTCTGGCTTCTGCTTGCACTATGTCTGTTTGCGGGCGGGTGCGACATCGACTGTGACGCGCGGAGGCGCCTGCTCACAGACTTTTTCTAAATTTTTTCTTAATCCTCTTTGAAAAGTCGGAGATTTCGGTTATAATACGCTATGTATGACCCAAAATGGGATGTTTTATGGTTCAGGATACAGTGAACTCAGGAAAGGGGAACCGGTATATGCAGTGTACGGATATCGGAATTGATCTGGGTACAGCCAGCATTTTAGTATACGTCAGAGGAAAGGGCGTTGTGTTGAAGGAGCCCTCCGTTGTCGCATTTGACAGAGATACCAATAAAATTAAAGCCATCGGCGAGGATGCACGTCTGATGCTGGGAAGAACGCCCGGCAACATTGTTGCGGTCCGCCCTCTTCGTCAGGGAGTGATCTCTGACTATACCGTGACCGAGAAGATGATGAAGTATTTCATCCAGAAGGCGGTGGGAAGAAGGATGCTCCGCAAGCCCAGAATCGCAGTCTGTGTCCCCAGCGGAGTCACCGAGGTTGAGAAGAAGGCAGTTGAGGATGCAACCTATCAGGCAGGCGCCAGAGAGGTCGCTATCATTGAGGAGCCGATCGCGGCAGCAATCGGTGCGGGCATCGATATTTCCAAGCCCTGCGGCAATATGATCGTGGACATCGGCGGCGGAACCTCCGACATCGCGGTCATCTCTTTGGGCGGAACCGTTGTCAGCGCTTCCATCAAAATTGCCGGAGATGATTTCGACGAGGCGATCGTCCGTTATATGCGTAAAAAGCACAATCTGCTGATCGGTGAGAGAACAGCCGAGGATATCAAGATCAAGATCGGCTCTGCTTATCCCAGACCTGAGCCCGACTATATGGATGTCAGAGGCCGTAATCTGGTGACCGGTCTGCCGAAGACGGTCAAGGTGTCCTCCGAGGAGACTGAGGAAGCTCTCCGCGAGGCAACGGCGCAGATCGTTGAGACGATTCACAGCGTATTGGAGAAGACGCCTCCCGAGCTTGCCGCAGACATTGCGGACAGGGGAATCGTTCTGACGGGCGGCGGAAGCCTGCTTCGCGGACTTGAGGAGCTCATCTATGCGAAGACCGGCATCAACACCATGACAGCCGAAGACCCCATGACAGCGGTAGCCATCGGAACCGGAAGCTATGTGGAGTTTCTGTCAGGATACAGGGATTAACGAATGAGAAACATTACATAAGAAATGTTTGGGCTGCTGAAGAGATTCTTTTGGCAGCCTTTCTTCGTATACGAGACCGGTCCGCCGTCCGGCGGACACAACGAAAGAGGAGCTTTCATGAACACGATCAACGGTTATATCGACCATATCATTTATCAGAACGCCGAAAACGGCTATACCGTGCTGGAACTGACGGCAGAGGGAGAGGACATTATCTGTGTCGGCACCTGCCCCGGTCTGGGACAGGGAGAGACGGTAGAACTGGAGGGGGACTATATCGAGCATCAGGTCTACGGAAGACAGTTCAAGTTCACGACCTGCCGCATCACGGTGCCGCAGGATGCGGCAGGCATGGAGCGGTACCTGGCTTCCGGCGCCATTAAGGGAATCGGTCTTTCCCTGGCGGCGCGCATCGTGAAGCAGTTCGGCTCTGACACCTTCCGCATCATCGAGGAAGAGCCCGAGCGGCTGGCGGAGGTGAAGGGAATCAGCGCGCGCAAGGCGCAGGAGATTGCCGCGCAGATGGAGGAGAAGAGGGACCTGCGGGATGCTATGATCTTCCTGCAGCAATACGGAATCTCCAACACCTATGCCATCAGGATCTATGAGACCTATGGCCCGCAGCTGTATTCGGTGATGCGGGAGAATCCTTACCGCCTTGCGGAGGATATCACAGGAATCGGTTTTAAGCTGGCGGACGAGATCGCACAGAAGGCGGGCATTCTCGTGGATTCCGACTATCGTATCCGGAGCGGACTGATCTATACCCTGCTGCAGGCGACCTACGAAGGACACTGCTTTCTTCCCAGAGAAGAGCTGCTCGACAAGGCGGCGGCACTGCTTGGCATTGTGACGGATTCGATCGGCGTCCAGCTCGACAACCTGATGATGGACAAAAAGGTGATCATCCGCGACAACGCCGTGTTTTCCCCCGGCTACTTCTACGCTGAGAGAAACTGTGCCTCCATGCTGGCGCAGATCAATGTTCCCATGGAGGAGGCCGAATATCTGCCGTCACAGAACCTGCTGGTCGAGGGAAAGATACGCAAGCTGGTGCGTGAGCTTCAGATGGAGCTGGATGAACTTCAGACGGAGGCTGTCATGAGCGCCGTAAGAAACGGTCTGTTCATTCTCTCGGGCGGGCCCGGCACGGGCAAAACGACAACGATCAATGTAATCATCCGCTATTTCGATGCGGAGGGACTGGATATTCTGCTGGCGGCGCCGACCGGGCGGGCGGCAAAGCGGATGACGGAGGCTACCGGCTATGAGGCGAAGACCCTGCACCGCCTTCTGGAATTAAACAGCGGTCTGTCGGATGACACTGCCAAAAGGGTACGGTTTGAGCGAAACGAAGAGAACCCACTGGAGGCTGATGTCATCATAATCGATGAGATGTCCATGGTAGACATCTCCCTGTTTCAGGCCCTGCTGAAGGCAGTCACGCCCGGCACAAGACTCATTCTGGTCGGCGATGTCAACCAGCTTCCCAGCGTGGGCCCCGGGCAGGTGCTTCGTGATCTGATCCAAAGCAGATGCTTTCCGACCGTGGAACTGAAGAAGATCTTCCGCCAGCCCAAGGAGAGCGACATCATCATCAATGCGCACCGCATCAACAACGGTGAGCAGATTGCACTCGACAACAAATCCATGGATTTCTTCTTCCTGGAGAGAGGCGATGTCAATGTCATCTACAAGCATATGATCCAGCTCATCCGGGAGAAGCTTCCTCCCTATGTCAGGGCGACGCCGTTCGATATCCAGGTGCTGACGCCCATGAGAAAGGGCAGCCTCGGCTGCGAGACGCTCAACACGATTCTGCAGCAGTACCTCAACCCTCCCTCCCCCTCCAAACGGGAGCATACGGAGGGCAGCAGGATTTTCCGCGAGGGCGACAAGGTCATGCAGATCCGCAACAATTATCAGCTTGAGTGGGAGATCGTCAGTAAATACGGCATCCCTGTCGACAAGGGGAGCGGCATTTTCAACGGAGACATGGGCAAGGTGACAGAGATCAATGAAAACGCCGCCAGTGTCGTGGTGGAGTTTGACGAAGGAAGAAGAGTCACTTACCCCTTCTCCCTGCTGGAGGAGCTGGAGCTTTCCTATGCGGTCACCATACATAAATCGCAGGGAAGCGAGTACCCCGCAGTCATCATACCGCTGCTCGGCGGCCCGAGACAGCTTCTGCACCGAAACCTCCTGTACACCGCCATCACGCGAGCCAAAAACTGTGTGACCATTCTCGGAAGCAGCGAGACGGTGCGAAGCATGATTGCCAACAGCAGCGAGCACAGGCGTTACACCATGCTTGCGGCGCGCATTAAGGAAATGTATGAATAAAAAAAGTATGAATCAAACAGCTCAGACCTTGGGGGAGGAAGTCTTAAGGCTCCTCTACCCGCTGCACTGTCCTGTCTGCGACGGAATCGTCAGACGCAGCGAAGGAAGGATCTGTGCGGCATGTGAGAAAAAGTTAAAGCTTCTGACACCGCCCTGGTGTATGAAGTGCGGGAAAAAGGTGGAGGACGGGGAAGAATTCTGCCCCGACTGCCGGGAGAGGACCCATGTCTTTGTCCGCGGCCGGGCCCTGTACGACTATTCCTGTGCGGCTGCATCCCTGTACCGGTTCAAATATTCCGGCAGGAGGGAGTATGCAAAGGTATACGGAGAGATGGTCGCAGACTATCTGGGAGACTACATCCGAAGCATTGCGCCGGACGCGCTGATTCCGATTCCCCTGCATGCCGCGAAGAAAAATGCGCGCGGATACAACCAGGCGGAACTTCTCGCGCGGGAGATCGGCCGCAGACTGCAGATACCGGTGGTGACGGATGTGCTTGTCCGGCAGAAAAATACGCTGCCGCTGAAATGTCTGACTCCGTCAGAGCGCCAAAATAATTTGAAAAATGCTTTTAATATCAGACAAAATGATGTAAAATCAGAAGTAACTATACTTATTGATGACATCTATACAACCGGAGCCACCATGGATGAGGCCGCGCGGACGCTTATGGCAGCGGGAGTCAGGAAAGTCTATGCGCTTTCTCTGGCCTGCGGCACGGGAGTGTGACCGGGAGAAACGGGAGGTTTTGCATGCTGAACGATAAACGCGTGATTCTGATGACTCGTCTGGCTGCATATGAACAGGGCGACGGCAAGAAGAATGTCGAGATCGGAAACTATTTCCGGAGCGACTATCTGGCCGTGCAGATTTTGAAATCCGTAATCTGCGCGACCATCGTGTATGCTCTTCTGTTCGCACTGTATGTATTGTATGATTTTGAAGTGTTCATGCAGGATCTGTACAAGATCGATATCATCGCCTTTGCGAAGGATGTACTGAAGTATTATGTGATCTGCGTGGCAGGTTATACGATTGTGACCTATATATACTGCACCTATCGCTATATCAGGTCCAGGAAGAGCCTGAAGGCCTATTATCAAAACTTAAAGAAGCTGAATGCCATGTACGGAACCGAGGGAAGTCAGCCCGAGGCAACGACCGGCAGAACAACGGGAGGGCGAAGATGACCGCTTTACTGGAAATAAGAGAGAAAATCAAAGAGTTCTACAGCAGATTTGAGGTATATATTCTGCCTGTGGTGAAGTTTGCACTGGCATTTATCGTGCTGATGATGATCAACAGCAGGATGAGTTATATGGCGCGGCTGGACAGCGTTCCGATCGTTCTGATTGTTGCACTGATGTGCTCCTTCCTGCCGACCGGCTGCATCGTTTTCTTCGCAGCGATCTTTACGCTGGGACATCTGTACGGTCTGGGGATGGAGGCGGCACTGGTTGTGTTGTGCGTCTATCTGGTCCTGTTTTTGCTGTTTTTTCGCTTCAGTCCCAAGGAGACACTGCTGGTGGTTCTGACGCCGGTACTGTTTGCACTGAAGCTTCCCTATGTGGTACCGATTGCCGCGGGTCTTCTGCTGGCGCCCTCCTCCATGGTATCGGCGTGCAGCGGCGTTGTGATCTACTATGTGCTTCACACGATTTTGTCAGGCGCATCCAATCTCATGACGATGGGGGATGATATCCTGGCCAAGATTCGGTTCCTGCTCGACGGAATCGTGAGCAACAAGGCAATGATCGTGGTGGCGGGGGCGTTTGCCGTTACCATCCTTGTCGTATATCTGATCCGAAGAATGTCTGTCGACTATGCATGGACGATCGCCATGATTACCGGCGCCATTCTGAACATCGTCGTGATTCTGGTCGGAGACCTGATCTTTGACATCAATGTATCCGCCGGTGGGGTCATTCTCGGCTCCATTCTGGCGATCGTGATTGGCAAGGGAATCGAATTTTTCCGCTTCTGTGTGGACTACAGCCGCACGGAGAAGGTGCAGTTCGAGGACGATGAGTACTATTACTATGTCAAGGCAGTGCCCAAGATGACAGTGGCTGCCCCGACCAAGACAGTGAAACGGATCAATACACAGACGCCCGGCCGTGACCGCAGAGTGGAGACGGAACGCACCGGACGCCGATCCGCAGGCACGGCAGAGTATGGCCGCAGCGGCAGGAGTGTGACGATCGGCAGTACCCGGACACAGGAGCCTGCGGCAGAGTATGGCTACGAAGACGGTTACGAAGAAGGCTACGAAGGCGAATACGAAACCGAGGGCGCGTATACCGAGGACGGCTACGGCGCTGAGGGCGAGTATGATCCCGGGGAGGGATATGACGGAGAGGACGGCTACGGCTCCGAAGACGGTTACTATGACGAGGACGAGACTACCTGAAGATAAGCCAAAGCATAACGAAGATGACGAGAAGCGAGATGTGACGGAACATGCAACTGATTGAAAAGCTGAGAGAATATGCAGACGATTTTATTATGTATCGAGAGTTGATCGGTGCATACGATATCCTGGAAATATTCTTACTGACATTTATTGTATACTACATTCTGGTTTGGATGAAAAGCACAAGGGCCTGGCAGTTGATGAAGGGCCTTGTTGTCATAGGCATTTTTCTGGCAGTTGTATACTTCCTGGAGATGAACACGATCATCTGGGTGGCGAGAAATCTCTTAAGCTTTGCGACGATTGCCATCATCGTTGTCATGCAGCCCGAGTTAAGACATGCACTGGAGGAACTCGGCAAGAAGAATTTCCTTCCGGGCAGTATCTTTACGGATGTTGTCAAGAAGGAGAAGGAACGCCTTACCGATCAGACGATCAGCGCCATTGTCAGCGCCTGCTTCGACATGGGTCGTGTGAAGACGGGTGCCTTGATCGTCATCGAACAGAACGAGTCTTTGAAGGAATATGAGATCTCCGGTATCGCGATCGATGCGCTGGTGAGCAGCCAGCTTCTGATCAATATTTTTGAGCATAATACACCGCTTCACGACGGTGCGGTCATCATCAGAGGCAACCGTATCGTTGCAGCGACCTGTTATCTGCCGAATTCGCCAAACCTTACCTTAAGTAAGGAGCTCGGCACCAGACATCGCGCCGGTGTCGGAATCTCCGAGGTTACGGATTCTCTGACCATTATCGTGTCTGAGGAGACGGGCGCAGTCAGCATGGCTTACGAGGGGACTCTGGTCCGCAATGTAGAGCCCAAGGCTCTGCAGAAGAAGCTGGATACGATCTTCAAAAAGCAGCAGACTGAGGAAGAAGAGCGGAGCAAAACAAAGAAAAAGTCTATCCTGAAGGGAGTGGGAAGGTCAAAACATGAAAGATAAGATATTTCATAATCTGGGCCTGAAGCTGGCGTCTTTGCTGCTGGCAGTCCTGCTTTGGTTTCTGGTAGCCCAGACGGAAGATCCGCAGGAGACGGCTGTCTTTACCAATATTCCGGTGAGACTTACCAACACGGAGCTTTTGGAATCACAGAATAAGATGTACGAGATTCTCGACAATTCCGCGACAGTGACCGTCCGGGTCCGCGCACCCAAAAGTGTGACCAAGAACCTGAGGTCGACGGATATCGTGGCAGTTGCCGATATGAATAAACTGACAGAAATAAATACCATTGCCATCGCATATACTGTCCAGAACATAGAAAACTCCTCTATCAAGAGCATTACCGGCGATCACGACGTGGTAAGTCTGAATGTCGAGGATAAACTGACGAAAAACATACGCGTGCGCTACAGTACGACCGGAACTCCCGCTGAGGGCTATCAGGTCGTCGAGATGGGTCTGGACCAGAACCTGATCGAGGTGAGCGGACCGCAGTCTGCAGTGGAGAAAATCAGCTATGCGGCAGTGTCCATGAATGTGGACGGGTCGACTGCACAGATGTCCATGAATGTGGAGCCGATTTTGTATGACAGGGACGGAAAGCCCCTGGATCTGCCCAATGTCAGCAGAAATGTGAACTATGTCCTGATGTCCGTCAAGGTTTTGGCCGTCAAGGAAGTGCCTGTTGTATTCAGCGTGACGGGAACCCCCGCGGAAGGCTATCTTGCCACCGGCGAGGTACAGTGTTCCCCCGCCAGCTTCCAGGTTGCGGCTACTCCCTCCGTGCTCTCTTCCTTTGAGAGCATCGAGATCGCTCCCGAGCAGCTGGATATGACCGGACTGACCGAAAATATGGTCAGGGTCATCAGCATCAAGGAGTATCTGAACACAAGAAACATCCGGCTGTTGAACAACAGCAGGGGCGATGTTACCATCACCGCATTTATCGAACCTAAGGTTGAGAAGACCTGCACGATTCAGACCGACCAGCTGACGCTGCTTCGCATTCCGGACGGATACCGGGTAGAGTTTGCGGAGGTTGAGACGCCCTATGAGCTGCATATCGCCGGACTGAACGATACCGTGACAGAGATTCAGAGAACCGTGAAGGGAACGATCGATTTTGCCCTCTGGATGCGCCATGAAAACATTACGGTGATCGAAGATCATACCTACGAGGTCCCTGTGTCGTTCTTCTTCCCGGACACGGTCGATGTACTGAATGAAGTGAAGGTTTCCGTCAACTTTATTCCGAATGAGCAGCCCTAAAAATTTCTTGTGATTGGGGCAAAATAGTGATATGATAAAAATGGTAATGACGCTGTGCGGGGCAGCAGAATTGGAGGGTATACAATATGGTTAGTCAGAAGGTTGTCATCAAAAATCCAACTGGCTTGCATCTTCGGCCGGCAGGGATTCTGTGTAAAGAGGCAATGCAGTTCAAATCACTGATTACATTTACTCATAGAGACAGCACTGCGAATGCGAAGAGCGTATTAAGCGTTCTGGGCGCATGCGTAAAATGCGGAGACGAGATCGAGTTTATCTGCGAAGGAGAAGACGAGCAGGATGCGCTCAAGACACTTGTACAGGCAGTGGAAAATGGATTGGGTGAATAGAATAGCAAAAAGCGAAACGAATGGCTGCTCAAAATGAGCAGCCATTTTTAGTATAGTGCGATTGCACGGATATAGGGATTTGCGTCGGTTTTTCCTGTCGTATCGGCTGTCACACTTTTTTAAGACTCTACAGAAAACACCGCCTTCAAGCCTTCTGCAGTTTCTTCTTAGCCTCCTCCAATACTTCGATGAGGCTGTCGCACCAGGCATCAAACTCGGGGTCTTCTTTCCGGCATTCCGGATGGCTTAAGACATACTCCAGAGTCCGGCGGACGCCCTGCTCAAAACGGACGGTGGCGGTAAAGCCCGGCACGGCACGCTTCAGCTTCGTATTGTCGAAGACGACGGTGTTGGCCTTGTCGCCAAGCAGTCCGCCCCGAAGGTCATAGTCGGACACCGAAGCCAGGAAGTCTGACGCCACATAGTAGGGCTTGTATTCCACACCAAGGCAGTTGGCGATGGTGGTATAGATCTGGTTCCAGGTTAAGGACTCGTCGCTTGTGATCTGGAAGCTTTCTCCGATGGCATGGGCATTGCCCATGAGGCCGACGAAGCCCGCGGCGAAATCGCTGTTATGTGTCATGGTCCAGAGGCTGGTGCCGTCTCCGTGCACGATGACAGGCTTGCCTTCCAGCATACGCTTGATGACCTGATAGCTGCCGCAGCTTCCGTGAACGCCCAGGGGGACATTGCGCTCATCATAGGTGTGGCTGGGGCGGATGATGGTAACGGGGAAGTTCTCCTCGCGGTACAGCTTCATCAGATACTCTTCGCAGGCGATTTTGTTTCTGGAATATTCCCAGTAAGGATTCGCCAGAGGAGTCCCCTCTGTGATGATATGGTTCGACAGAGGTTTCTGGTAAGCAGAGGCAGAACTGATATACATGAATTGCTTTGTCCTGCCGCGAAACAGTCTGTAGTCGCGCTCCAGCTGTTCTTTTACAAACCCGATGAAGTCACATACCACATCGAACTGTAAATCTGCGATTAACTCGGCAACCTTTGCCTCGTCATTGATGTCTGCCGCGAGTGTCTTTACCCCCGCGGGTAGAGAGTCACTTCTGCTACCGCGGTTTAGCAGGTACAGCTCCCATTCGGGTTTCGTAGCAAGCAACCGGGTGATTGCCATGCTGATGGTTCCGGTTCCACCGATAAATAATGCTTTCATAACATCGAATCCTCCTTCCGTATTAAGCCAAGGATACCATGTTATGCGGCGGGATACAATGTGCTTTCTTGCGCTGTTTTTGTCCCTTTTCGAAGGGCGCCCCGGGCCGAAGCCCAGTATGTCCGGTTGCAGACACGGGGGGTACGTCCCTGCGCCAAAGCCCAGTGTGTCCGGTTGCAGACACGGGAGGGGTGCGTCCCTGCGCCAAAGCCCTGCATGTCCGGTTGCAGACACGGGGGGTGCGTCCCTGCGCCAGAGCCCAGTGTGCCCGGTTGCAGACACGAGGTGCGTCCCTGCGCCAAAGCCCAGTGTGTCCGGTTGCAGACACGGGGGGGTACGTCCCTGCGCCAAAGCCCAGTGTGTCCGGTTGCAGACACGGGAGGGGTGCGTCCCTGCGTCAGAGCCCAGTGTGTCCGGTTGCAGACACGCTCTCGCTTGGAGTTCGTCGTAGCGGTACATAGGGACTCAAAGTACGAGTCCCAAGTACCGACGACTCACTACAGTCTGCACCAGACACACAGGGCTTGGCGTGGCCGCAAACCTCCCTTGCCCATATTGCCAGCAACGGACACACAGGGCTTGGCGAGGCCGCAAACCTACCATGCCTGAACTGCCAGCAACCGACACACAGGATCATGGCGTGGCC
>JAEDDX010000091.1 GCA_016293615.1 Acetatifactor sp. | reverse complement strand
CTGATCCTCCTGCAGTCCGCAAATCAGCCGATGGTCATAGCAGGCCGGAAGATGCCGGTGCGCTTCCGTGTCGCAGCGGACATCATCCGTCATGGAGATACCCTCGATTCGAAGCTCCCATACCACGCCCGTGAAAATCAGCACGGACAACACGGCCAGCAATACGAAGAACCGCTGTTTCTTTATTCTGTTTTTCTGAATGTTTCTGAATAACTCACGCTGCAAAACACTCATTCACAGTTCCTCTTTATGTAAACACTAAAGCTTTGCTTCGCCGCAGCACAATCCTGCAGGAAGAAAAAGCGATTATTCCCGTTCGGAAAACGGCCATATCCGAAAAAGCACATGGCCGATTACCTGTTCTTTTTGAATGCAGCCGATTCCCGAGAAGCGGCTGTCCACGGACACCGACCGCTGATCCCCCAGAACAAACAGTCTTCCCTCCGGCACATAACACGGAAATTCAATGTCGATGTCGCCGAGTGCTTTCCCGTTCAGATAAGGCTCATCCAAAAGCTCGTCGTTGACATAGACATTTCCGTCTTCATCCATCACGATCTTGTCACCCGGAAGACCGATGACGCGCTTTAGAAGCTTTTTGTTCTGCCAGGAAATACAGCAGACCTCACCGCGCCGGTAGTGATTCGTTTTCATCAGCACCAGAATATCCCGGTCGTGAAGCGTCGGCTCCATACTGTTTCCGGACACCTGAATCACAGGGATGAACAGCGTGGATACCAGCACTGCCAGGGCAGCGACAACGATCAGCACGGAAACCGTACTGCCGAGTGTTTTCCGATACCGCTGCCTATATTCGTTTCTCTGCTTTTCCGCCTCGACCTGCTCCATAGAGGGCAGGGGTACCCGGCTTCGATGTCTTCGTCCCATTCCGCAAATCCTTAACAATCTATGTATTCGAAATCTTCTCCGGCTTCCTCCGGTTCTTCGTAGTCATCCTCGTCCAGTGGGTATTTGTACTTCTCCTCATCCAGATATCCGGCAGCCTGCGCACGGGCCCTGATCAGAATCTCGTCCGCCTGCGCTCTCGCCTCCTGCAGCATCTGTTCGCACCTCTTCCCGGTCTCGCGGTTCATCGCCTCAATCTGCGCAAGATACTCATCCGCCGCAGTCTGCGCCGCCTCAAATACGCCGGCCAGTCCGACAGTTGCTTCCGCTATGGAGCCTGCCTTCTCGATCTTCAGCTCTCTCGCCTGAAGTCTGGACCGGAGCCTGCGGATCTCACTCAGCATCTTCTTTTCCTGCTTCTGATACTCATAAATGATATCGATCAGTTCACTTCGTTTGAGCTGTCGAAATTCTTTATCCGTCATCGCCGATTCCTCTCATGGTGCAATCCACGCATTTTCATAATTATATCGTTTTGTGCACATGAAATCAACAAAAAAATGTAAGTTTTCCACAATCGTCTGTCCCGGTATTCCATGAAAATTCCGGCTCGACGCTCTCATGTCACAGAAGATCGGACAGCCGCGCGAACTGCTCCAGCGTGAGGGCTTCGCCCCGTATGGTAGGGGACAGCTGCATCTGCCCGAGGGCTTGCGCGACGCTCTCCTTTGACAGATTCAGCTTCGGGTCATTGCCAAGGCTGTTCACCAGGGTCTTCCTCCTCTGGTTGAAGGAAGCTCTGATCAGAGCGAACATTTTCTTCTCGTCCTTCACCTGCACGGGCGGAGTTTCATAGCGTGTCAGCCGGATGACCGCACTGCCGACATTGGGTCTGGGCATGAAACAGTTGGGCGGAACATTTGCCACAATCTGCGGCTTTGCGTAATACTGCACCGCCAGGGAAAGCGCACCGTAGTCCTTGGTGCCCGGGCCGACCTGCATGCGGTCCGCCACCTCCTTCTGCACCATGATGGTAATGCTCTGCAGGGGCACATGATTCTCAAATAAGCCCATAATGATCGGCGTAGTAATATAATAGGGCAGATTCGCCACCACCTTGATGGGCTTTCCGCCGTTTTTCTCCTGCGCAAGCTTTGCCACATCCACCTTCAGAATATCCTCGTTGATGACAGTCACATTGTCGTAGGCAGACAGGGTCTCTTCCAGAATGGGTATCAGATTCCTGTCGATCTCCACCGCGATGACCTCTCTCGCACTCTCCGCAAGATACTGTGTCATGGTTCCGATTCCGGGGCCGATTTCCAGCACGCAGTCCTCATCTGTGATTTCCGCCGCCGCGATGATGCGGTCCAGAACGGAAGTGTCGATCAGGAAATTCTGCCCGAACTTTTTCTGAAAATTAAACTGATACTTCTGCAGTATCTCGATCGTATTGCGGGGGATTCCCAAATTAGCCATCCGTCTCCACTCCTTCTGCCTGCTTTAAATAAGTAAGTACATCGAACAGACTGTCCAGAATCTGTTCGCTCAGGGTCTCCATCTCCTCATCCGGGGCGATCATATCCGGCACCATCAGAGGATGCATGCCTGCCGCATGCGCAGACCGGATACCGTTGGGCGAATCCTCTATGGCATACGTGCCCGCAGGATCTGTTCCCAGCTTCTCACACGCCAGCAGATAAATATCCGGAAGCGGTTTGGAATGCTCCACCATATCTCCGGTGATCACGGTTTCAAAATACTCCAAAATCCCGGCCTGTTCCAGATGACTGAGCACGGAGGAGCGTCTGGTGGAGGACGCAAGTCCGATGCGGAAGCCCTCCTGCTTCATCCAGGAGAGGAGCTCCCGCACGCCGGGCTTCACCGGCAGCCCATGCTTCCCGATATCGTCCCAGAACCATTCGGACGCCTCCAGCCGGAAGTCCTCGTATGCAAAATCCTGTCCGTAGGCATCCAGCACCACCTGTTTGCTGTCGTTGGCATTTAAGCCGATGCACTTCGGGAAAATCACCTCCATGTCAGGCAGTCCGTGGGCGTCTGCAACGGCGACCCAGCTGTCCATACACAGTTTCTCCGTGTCAAACAAAATGCCATCCATGTCAAAAATCACTGCTTTACTCATGCTGATTTACTCCTGATAGTCAAATGTCTCCAAAAAGCTGCGGGTATTGTACAACACCAGCACCTCCATCGTTTTCGGGGAACCGAACCGCCTCATAAAGGGCTCTAACGCATCCCCGTAGCCGTCCGGCTCAAGCACATAGATCGTCTCATAATGCGCGAGCAAAAAAGGCAGAAAGCAATCCGCATAGGAATCCTTCAGGACAAACAGGGTCCTGCCGTTTTTCCGGTTGGATGTGATTCTGGTGAATACATGACCGTTGTCCATAAAGAAACCGTACGGGTTTCCCTCCTTGGGCCACTGCTCGTGATACATCGTGTCTGAGTCTGTCAGAAAATCATAGGTCACCGAGAGCAGTCTTCTCTCCGTCTCGGGGAAGTACACGACAGAATCCTTTCCCCAGGGAAGGGTGATCCGGGCTCCGAGTTCTCCGATGCAGTCTTCCATCGCCGTCCGCGCGTCGGACCGCTCATATGGAAACTTCGGTTTGCCCGCGGCTTCCGCCCAGGCATTGTAAGAATAAAAGGCGCCCAGTGCCGTCCAGTGTTCATCCGTCCTAAAATAGATCTCTTCGTCGGAATGGGAGGCCAGTGCGGAATAGACGTCCACATACCGTTCCGCGCCGACTCTGGCGGCCACCCTCTCGCAGACCTCCGTCTCATCGTAATAGGGCGCGCTCTCCGGAAGCTTTTTGGCTAAAAGATTGTCCTTGGAGGGAATCAGCATGACCCTGGCGTCCCACACATCCGTCAGCTGTCCGAGAAGCCTCAGCTTTTCCTCCAGTTCCTCCTCCCGGACATCCGGCTCATCTGCCTCAAAGAGGTATCCGTCCTTGCCGAGATACACTCCCTTGAGCTCCCTCCTGCCCATCATAAGCTCCAGACGCTCCAGAAGGGAAATCCATTTTTCCTTACCGACCACAGTGCTTTGCGCATACTGCCCGTATTCGTCACGGTACCTGCCCTCCGCAAAGGCTGTCAGCGAAAAATAAGGTCGATTGCCTTCTTCCGCCCCTTCCCCGGTTTTGAGCACAATATCCGCCGCCGCAAAGGAGAGGAGGACAAACAGTATCACCAACACAGTGAACAGATCGTTTCGTTTTTCGTGCATGACTAAGCTCCTCCTTCCTACAAATGAAACAGCAGGAAGGGATGATAGGTCCCGCCGGCAATGCCCGCAATGGAAAGCAGAAGAAGTACCGGAGGAATCACCTTCTCGCACAGTCGGTACAGGGCGATTCCGAAGCCTGTACCGGAGGTTTCAAGTTTCTTTTGAATATCAGTAAAGATCGGCGTGCAAAGGACCGCACCGATGACCAGCAGCACAAAGTACTCTCTTCCCAAAAACAGAGCCTGTCTGTCGATGAGCTTCCCGACTCCGCACAGAGCGGACAAAAACCGAATGCCCTGGGTGACATCCTTCACGGCGAAAAACACCCATCCGAACAGCACGACCGCCGCGGTATAGAGCACTCCGACAGGGCGTGCGAAGCCGGGGATTTTCTCCCGAAAAAGTACCTTTTCCAAAAGCAGGGTAAACGCCATCCAGAAGCCCCAGATCAGGAAGGTCCAGTCGCTGCCGTACCAGGCGCCCATCAAAAGGCCGATCAGCAGAATCGCGCCGACCTTCGCGCCGAGACCTCTGCCGGTACCTGTAAGCGGCTCATAAATGTAAGTGTGAAACCATTTCGTGAGGGAGATGAACCATCTGTCAAAGAACTCGGTGACGGACGCCGAGAGGTACGGATGGTCGAAATTCTCCGGCAGGCGGAAACCAAGCGTCCGGCCCAGACCTATCGCCATGTCAGAGAAGCCGGAAAACTCGAAATAAATCTGCATGGAAAACGCAATGAGCCCCAGCCAGGCCGTCATCGCGCTCGGCTGCCCGGAATGCTGCATCAGGGTAAAGACCTCGTTCCACAGCTGTCCCAGACCGTCTGCCAGAATCACCTTTTTGCCAAGGCCGACACAGAAGCGCTTCAGACCGGCGCTGACATCGGCCGGCGTGACCTTTCTTAGCGCCACCTGCGCCTGGATCTCGCGATACTCCACCACGGGGCCTGTGACAAGCTGCGGGAACATGGAGATATAGGCGGCATAGTCCAGGAAATTCTTAGATGCCCTGCACTCCCCGCGGTATACCGGAATCAGATAGGACAGCGCCTGCAGGGTGTAGATCGGAAGCCCCATGGGCAAGGGATGGCTGCCTGTATTCAGCGAGACTCCCATGAGCGTTTCCAGGCCGAATACAGCTGCGTCCGCATAGCGGAAGAAGCAAAACAGCCCGATGTGAAACGCCAGCGACACAAGAAACAGTACCTTTCTGCCTCCCTTCGCGCGCTCCATGCAAAGGGCAGTCACATAGTCAAAGCAGATGCAAAAAAGGAGCAGCAGGCAGTTTTTCGGCTCACCCCAGGCATAAAAAACAAGGCTTCCCAAAAACAGGACAACATTTTTGAGCCTGCCGGGAGCCAGGAAATACAAAAAACAAAATACCGGTAAAAACCGGAACAGAAACACAATACTGCTAAAGATCATATGTTACACTCCGCTATCTGTGGCGTTTTTCGCCAAAAAGCCTCGAAAACTACGGAAAAAGAAACTATTCCGGACAACTGGGATGGACTTTTTTATTTACTTATATTATGATATATTGAGTTTATTTTCAAGTAGAGGTAAAGAAAAGATGAGTATTTTAAATGTGGAACATCTGACGCACGGCTTCGGAGACCGCGCCATCTTCAATGATGTGTCCTTCCGCCTGTTAAAGGGAGAGCATATCGGCCTGATCGGAGCCAACGGCGAGGGTAAGTCAACCTTCATGAACATTATCACCGGCAAGCTGATGCCGGACGAGGGCAAAATCGAGTGGGCGAAGAATGTCCGAGTCGGCTATCTGGACCAGCACACCGTACTCTGCGCGGGTATGACCATCCGGCAGGTGCTCGCCTCCGCCTTCGACTTTTTATTCGAGATGGAAGCGCAGATGAACGCCATATATGAAAAGATGGGGGACTGCACTCCCGAGGAGCTCGACGCTTATCTGGAGGAGACCGGCACGCTGCAGGAGCTTCTGACCATGCATGATTTTTACATGATCGACGCCAAGGTGGAGGAGGTTGCGCGCGCACTGGGGCTGACCGATATCGGGCTGGAGCGCGATGTCACGGAGCTTTCCGGCGGGCAGAGGACGAAGGTTCTGCTGGGCAAGCTTCTGCTGGAAAAGCCTGACATTCTGCTCTTGGACGAGCCGACCAACTATCTGGACGCGGAGCACATTGAGTGGCTGAAGCGCTACTTAAATGAGTATGAGAATGCCTTTCTCTTAATCAGCCACGACATTCCGTTCTTAAACAGTGTCATCAACCTGATCTATCACATGGACAATCAGACTCTCACCCGTTATGTCGGCGACTATGACAAGTTTCAGGAGGTCTACGCCATGAAGAAGGCCCAGCTGGAAGCCGCCTACAACCGGCAGCAGAAGGAGATCGCCGACCTGAAGGACTTCGTCGCAAGGAACAAGGCCCGTGTCTCCACAAGGAACATGGCGATGTCCCGTCAGAAGAAGCTGGACAAGATGGATGTCATCGAGCTTGCGGCCGAAAAGCCCAAGCCCGAGTTCTGTTTTAAGGAGGCCCGCACGCCCGGGCGTGTTCTGTTTGAGACACACGACCTTGTGATCGGTTACGGCGAGCCCCTCTCCAAACCGCTGAATCTGTCCGTGGAGCGCGGCGAAAAGGTCGTCCTCACGGGTGCAAACGGTATCGGTAAGACCACGCTGTTAAAGAGTCTGCTGGGGCTGGTGCCCGCGCTTTCCGGCGAGGTGATTCAGGGCGACTATCTGGAGATCGGCTATTTTGAGCAGGAGCTTTCGGGCAACGCCGATCTTTCCTGCATCGAGGAAATCTGGCAGGAATTCCCCGGCTTTACACAGTATGAGGTGCGTTCCGCGCTGGCCAAATGCGGGCTGACCACGAAGCACATCGAAAGCCGCGTCAAGGTCTTAAGCGGCGGCGAGCAGAGTAAGGTCCGTCTCTGCAAGTTGCTCAACCGCGCCTCCAATGTCCTGCTTTTAGACGAGCCGACCAACCATCTGGATGTCGACGCCAAGGCCGAGTTAAAGCGTGCCCTCCTCGAATACAATGGCAGTATTCTCATGGTCTGCCATGAGCCTGAGTTCTACGAAGGTCTTGCAACAAGTGTCTGGGACTGCACCAAATGGACCACGAGAATCTTCTGATTGCAGACACGCCG
>JAEDDX010000090.1 GCA_016293615.1 Acetatifactor sp. | reverse complement strand
TGAGTATATTTTTAATCCTTGAGAATAAGTTGTCAACTAAAATTATACAACATCACATTCTAAATTGTACTCTGAATGATGTCCTAGCTTTTAAGGACGAAATCTGACACCGCTATGGCTGAGCAGCTATGGCGGTTTTGTTATACATGAATAATTGCCGGGTGGCACAGGGGGGACTGCCATCCTCACAACACCAAAAGACCTCCGAAAGTGAAAATCTACAAACTTCTCATCTCCGGAGGTCTTCATACTATTTACACGTTATAGAATTCCTTATACCACTCGGCAAACCGTCTCAGCCCGACTCTCAGACTTGTACTCGGTTTGAAGCCATAATCACGTTCCAACGCGGATGTGTCCGCATAGGTCACTGGAACATCACCCGGTTGCATCGGTACCAGCTCCTTGTGAGCTTCAAAATCGTAATCCGCAGGCAATACCTCTGCTCTCACAAGTTCCTCCTGTAAAATCTGAACGAAGTCCAAAAGATTTTCCGGATTATTGTTACCGATGTTATAGACTGCGTAAGGAGGTACCGGCAGACCATCTTCTCCGGTTACTTTTTCAGGTGCCCCCTGCATCACGCGCTTCACGCCCTCTACGATATCATCCACGTAGGTGAAGTCCCGCTTGCAGTTACCATAATTAAAGATCTGAATCTTCTCACCTTTCATCAGCTTATTGGTAAAGCCAAAGTAGGCCATGTCCGTGCGTCCTGCCGGGCCGTATACCGTAAAGAAACGAAGTCCGGTGGATGGAATGTTGTAAAGCTTACTATATGCGTGCGCCACCAATTCATTGGATTTCTTTGTGGCAGCGTAAAGACTTACCGGATTGTCTACCTTATCGTCCGTGCTGTACGGAACCTTTTTATTGCTTCCATAAACAGAGGAAGAGCTTGCATAGACCAGATGTTCCACTCCGGTGTTTCCGTCATCATAAGAATGGCGGCAAGCTTCCAGAATGTTATAAAAGCCAATCAGATTAGACTGGATATAGGTATCCGGATTTGTGATGGAATACCTCACACCAGCCTGTGCTGCCAGATTCACCACAACAGCCGGTTTGTATGTACGGAAAATATCCTGAATCAAATAGGAATCAGCGATGTCTCCTTTTATAAAGGTCCAGGAAGAATCCGGATGCTTTGCCGATTCCTTTTTAATCTGCTCCAGTCTCCATTCCTTCATTTCAACCGGATTATAATCGGACATGATATCGATACCCACAACATGAATCGGCTCCACGGTACGGAGCAATTTCAAAACCAGATTATTTCCAATAAAACCGGCTGCGCCAGTGACCAGTACAGTTTTTTCTGTTAACTCTATTTGCTGCATCTGACAATCCCCCTCTCTTAGTCTCTTCTGAACACATCACGTGTGTATACCTTATCGCTCACATCATCCAGGCAGGAATCATATCGGTTTGCAATGATAGCCTGTGAAACAGCCTTGAACTCATTCAGATCTCCGATGACACGGCTGCCAAAGAACGTGGAGCCCGCCGGAAGGGTCGGCTCATAAATGACAACCGTTGCACCTTTTGCCTTGATTCTCTTCATGACTCCCTGGATGGAACTCTGGCGGAAGTTATCAGAGTTGCTCTTCATGGTCAGACGGTACACACCGATGACAACTTCCTTTTCCTTTGCCGCATCCCAGGTACTGTTTGCTTCATAGGCTCCGGCCATCTCAAGCACACGATCTGCGATGAAATCCTTTCTGGTACGGTTACTTTCTACAATGGCAGACATCATATTCTGGGGTACGGATTCAAAATTGGCGAGAAGCTGCTTGGTGTCCTTCGGCAGACAGTATCCGCCGTATCCGAAGGATGGATTGTTGTAATGTGTGCCGATACGGGGATCCAGACAGACACCGTTGATGATCTCAGCCGTATTCAGTCCCTTGGACTCCGCATAAGTGTCAAGCTCGTTGAAATATGAAACACGAAGGGCAAGGTAGGTATTGGCAAAGAGCTTCACTGCCTCTGCCTCGGTAAAGCCCATGAACAGAGTATCAATATTCTCCTTAATGGCACCCTGCTGGAGAAGGGATGCAAATATATGCGCAGCTTCAGCAGACTCCTCATCGCAGGAAACAATAATACGGGATGGATATAAGTTATCATAAAGGGCCTTTGATTCACGTAAGAATTCAGGGCTGAAGATGATATTGGATGTTTTATACTTCTCTCTTACCGATGCGGTATAGCCAACCGGAATGGTGGACTTGATGATCATCATCGCATCCGGATTTGTCTTTAATACCAGCTCAATAACAGCCTCCACTGCAGAAGTATCA
Organism: Acetatifactor sp.; assembly: GCA_016293615.1. Taxonomy (GTDB): domain Bacteria; phylum Bacillota; class Clostridia; order Lachnospirales; family Lachnospiraceae; genus Acetatifactor. The sequence continues at coordinate 4,977 of JAEDDX010000090.1, read as the reverse complement.
AAGAAGTTCTTCTTGCTGTCGTAGTTGGTCGGAGCTGCAATGATAACAAAGTCAGCATCTGCATAAGCGGACGCACCATCCAAAGTTGCGGTCAAATCCAGTTCCTTCTCGGCCAGATACTTTTCAATATAATCATCCTGGATCGGAGAGATATGCTTATTGATCATATCCACCTTCTCGGGAACAATATCCACAGCAACCACATGATTGTGCTGTGCGAGGAGTGTGGCTAAGGATAGACCTACATAGCCGGTACCGGCAACAGCAATGTTGTAGGACTTATCGACGGTTGTGTGGGTAGTAGGCATCTCCTCTACCGTATCAGTAGCATCATCCACAAACATATCAACAACTTCAAAACCAAGAGTTTCACCCAGCATCTGCATCTGCTCCACTGTCGGTACATAGTCCTTATTTTCAATACGACCGATCATGGCGCGGTTGATTCCTGTAGCATCCGCAAGCTGTGCCTGGGTAAGTCCTTTTTCCTTCCGGAGAGCGTGGATCGTCTCCACGAGTTTATCAATAGACAATTTTTTCATTTCTAATCACTCCATAATTCTGTTTTTAGCAGAATTTTATCTTCTATTTATGTATTTATCAGTATCATTTCAACTCGTTCATTGTACGTCAATTGATTAGCAAAGTCAATAGAATATGTGTGTGTTTGCAAAATTCTGTTTTTAGAAGAATTGCCAAAACCCACCAAAGGAACTGTTTGAACTGCTCTCCGTCAAGAGGACAATGAAATAATATAAAGTTTCATGGCACTGCGGTGCCGTGATACCCGCAAATTCCGTAAGGTTGCATGGGAACATTCGGAATTTGCGGGTTTTGTTATGCTGCCAGATAAAACTGTTGGTGCTTTTCCATGGGCGTAAAAATACCCAGGTTGCGCTGCAAACGTTTGGTATTGTAGTAGCAGATATAGCTTTCAATCATCTTCAAATTGAGTATTCATGTACGGAGTTCCTGTTTATACTTGTGTGGAAAGGGTTCAGGTGTTATAATATTATAAAATCTGCGTAGCAAAAGAAAATTTTCACGAAGATTTTCTGGATATATTGAATGCAATGAGTGTGTAGGAAACTATGGAATAAAGGCGAAGAGAGAACAGAAAATGAAATCAAAAAAACAAATATTGATTGTGGAAGATAACGAACTCAACCGGGCCATATTGTATGAGATATTATCTGACGACTATACAGTTTTGGAAGCGGAAAACGGACAGGATGCGTTAGATGTTCTGAAACGGAACAAGGATAAAATACGTTTAATCCTCCTGGATGTCATGATGCCAGTCATGGACGGATATACTTTTTTGGATAGAGTTAAGAAGGATGCAGAATTGGCATTGATTCCGGTTATTGTGACAACTCAGGGAGATAGTGAAGCGGATGAAGTGGCTGCCTTGGCACATGGCGCGACTGATTTTGTGCCAAAACCTTATTGTTCGCAGATAATCCTGCACCGAGTGGCGAATCTCATTAAGCTGCGTGAGACTGCTGCTATGGTTAATCAGTTTCGATATGACCGACTTACCGGACTTTATACGAAAGAGTTCTTTTACCAGAAAGTCAGGGAATGTCTGGATGAAAATCCTGAAAAGGAATATACAATCTTATGTTCTAATGGCGAGAATTTCAAGTGGTACAACGATACTTTTGGACGGGAAGCAGGCGACCAACTTCTGATGAGGGGAGCTGAAATTCTTCGGGAATGCATGGGAGAGGATGCCATCTGCTGTAGATACAGTGCAGATCGATTTTTGTGTCTTCAGGAGAGGGAACGGGAAAGAAGCAATCGAGCGCTTTTGATTAATAGTGTGAAAGAAAGGAAGAATCGTCGTTCGGAATCGATAAATAATATATCTATAAAGCTCGGTGTTTATGAGATTACGGATCGATCCATTTCTGCGGAACAAATGTGTGACAGGGCGCTGTGGGTCGTAGATAGTGTAAAAGGAATGTATAATCAGCACATTGCTGTTTACGATGATGCCCTTCGTGAAACATTGCTGCAAGAAAAGGCAATTACCGATGTTATGGAGACTGCACTGGCAGAGGGACAGTTTATTGTTTATCTTCAGCCCAAATACAGTCTGAATGATAACCGGATTGTTGGAGCAGAAGCCTTGGTGCGGTGGATCCATCCGGAACGGGGATTTATGTCTCCTGGGGAATTTATTCCGCTGTTTGAAAAGAATGGTTTTATTCCAAGTCTAGATCAATATATCTGGGAGAGCGTGTGCGGCCAGCTGAAGAGCTGGAAAGAAAAGGGCTATCCGCTGCTGCCGGTATCGGTTAACGTTTCCAGAGCGGATATCTTTCAATCGCATCTGGCAGATGTTTTCAGTGGACTGATTAAGAAATATGGCATTGATCCGGAATATCTGCATCTGGAGATCACAGAGAGTGCCTATACAGAGTATCCGGATCAGATTATCAGCACGGTAGAGGAATTGCGCAAGTTAGGATTTCTCATTGAGATGGATGATTTCGGAAGCGGATATTCCTCTTTAAACATGCTCAGCCAAATTACATTGGATATCTTAAAGCTGGATATGAAATTCATCCAGAACGAAATGGCGAAACCTGTGGAGCGGAGTATACTGAATGATATCATCAGTATGGCGCACAGAATGCATCTGACTGTCGTGGCAGAAGGAATAGAAACAAGAGATCAGATGAAACGTTTGCAGGCACTCGGATGCGACTATGCTCAGGGATATTTTTTTGCAAGACCGATGCCTGTTGCGGAATTTGAAGAATTACTAAAAGTTCAGTGCACGCAAAGTATACTTCCTTTGTCGCAGAATGAAACCCGCATTCGCAGTCTGCTGATTATAGATGAAGACGCAGCTTACAGACAAAGAATCCGAGCGTATTTTGAGAGAACATATCAGGTTTTAGAGGCATCTGACATACAGAGTGCAATTACATGTGTTTCACAATATGGCTGTGATGGTATTTCTGCGATCCTTCTGAGTATGTCGATTTCGGAAAACGGAGCGGATGTATTTCTGAAAACAATGCGGAAAAATCCGGCATTTTGGAAAATTCCTGTCGTTGCAACGATCTCATGCATGGGTCTGCTGGAAGAGGTGGAGCTGGAGCCGGACGACATCCTCTGCAAAAGCTATCCCCCTGCGGAGCTGTACCGACATGTCGAACGTCTGATTGATATTGTAGCCTTTGGTGAACGAGAGAGTGCCTTGCAGGATGAAGCAAATCGGGACTTTTTGACAGGGCTCCTGAACCGGCGCGGGCTACAGGTTGCAATGACTTCCATTAGTAAGGACGAATATCCTCTGGCAGTATGCCTGTTCGATCTGGACAATTTAAAAGAGGCGAATGATACGTTTGGTCATGAAATGGGAGATACATTGCTCAAGTCTTTTGCAGATATGCTCTGTAGGCAGACGCGGAAGACAGATATTCGGTGCCGTTATGGCGGAGACGAATTTCTGGTGGTGCTCAAGAACTTGAAGAACGTGAATGGTGCAGTAAAAAAAGGAACAAAAATTTGCAACGCATTCCGTGAGCAGTATCCGCCAGCCGCTTGTTCCTGCGGTATTGCCTTGTGCATGGCAGATGATGTACCTCCTGCAGTTTTGATAAAACGTGCAGATCATGCATTATATCAGGCGAAGCGGGTGAACAAGGGTGGATGTTGTTTCTGGGAACAGACGAATTGCTTGTGAAGTCTCCTGATGTCAAATTGGGCAGTACTGGATAGATGCGAAAGGTTTCTTGCACTGAGATAGTGTTGGAGTGCCAACAGAATAGAAAGAATTTATTTACACAGGAGAAAAGTATGAAGCAGAAAAAAATTGTAATTTTGTTACTTGATGTAACAATTGCGATTTCCGTGCTGGCAGGATGTGGGAATCAGCAAACAGGGGAGAAAACAGAAGCGAAGGAAAAGGTAACGGTTGCTTTTTGGGGAAATCAACTACAGGAGAGTTATGGAAAGTATCTTTGCGATACTTTCCCGGATGTAGAGTTTGAATTTGTTTTAGCCAGCAACTCTACGGATTTTTATCGTTATCGCCAGGAATATGGGGATATGCCGGACATCCTTACGGTTCGACGATTTGCGCTTAAGGATGCGGTACAGTTGAAGGATAATCTATATGACCTGAGTGATACAGATCTTGCTTCCAATTATTATGGTACATACCTGAAAAACTATACTTATGATGACGGGACAGTTAACTGGCTTCCGGTCTGTGCAGAGGTAGACAGTTTTATTATCAACGAGACGTTGTTTGAAGAGTACAATGTACCGGTTCCTACCGATTATGACAGTTTTCTTTCTGCCTGTGAAGTGTTTGAAAAAGAAGGCATTCAGGGATATGTGTCTGATTTTTCCAATGACTATACTTGTATGGAGGTTTTGCAGGGACTGTCCAGCGCCCAGCTTATGTCTATGGAAGGCATCAACTGGCGTCAGAAATACGAGAGCGGTGCCACGAACCAGCTCTCTGAAGAGGTCTGGATGCCTGTTTTTGAAAAGTTTTTTGATATGAAGGAAAAGGCAGGTCTTGGTGAAGAAGAAGCCAATATGAATTTTGATGATGTGAAAAAGCTGTTTACCAAGGGCAAGGCTGCTATGTATCGTGGTACTGGCAATGATATTGTTTCCTGCCCGGGACGGGGAGCAGATAAAGTTGTTCTGATGCCCTACTTTGGCAATACAGAGAATGATAACTGGTATCTGACCTACCCAGCCTTTCAGATCGCTGCCAGCAGCAAAGGAATGGATGATCCGGAACGAGAAAAACTGATTCTGGATGTTATGGCAGCCATGCTGGATCAGGAAGGTCAAAGCCATATCTCTTATGGTCAGAACATGGTGCCATATAACAAGAATGTAAATTTGGATCTGCTTCCGGAATTGGAAAATCTGAAACCTTACATTAAAGAAAATAAAATGTATATCCGACTGGCTTCCAATGAAATGTTCAGCATTTCC
>JAEDDX010000089.1 GCA_016293615.1 Acetatifactor sp. | reverse complement strand
GAGATCCGTACCATCGACCTTGAGCCGAAAGCACTGAAACTGTATCAGGAATTGGAGGAAGAGTCCTTTGCCGAACTGCGCGACAGCGAGGTGACTGCACCGAACATCCTTACCAAGCTGCTGCGCCTTTCACAGGTGACGGGCGGGCATCTGACGGACGATGAAAAGGATACGCACATGGTCAGCACCGCCAAGCTGGATGCTCTTTCCGATATTATCGACACCGCCGTTTCCGAAAACAAAAAGCTGGTGGTCATGGCGAGGTTCGTGCCGGAACTGAATGATATCCAGGCACTGCTTGAAAAGAAGAAAATCGGCTATGCCGTAGTCCGTGGCGGTGTGAAGGACCGTGCAGAAGAGGTGCGCCGTTTCCAGAATGACGATGATTGCCGTGTGTTTATCGGTCAGATCGCAGCGGCGGGTCTGGGTATCACGCTTACCGCTGCATCCACCATGGTCTTTTACAGTCTTGATTACAGCATGAGCAATTTTGATCAGGCGAAAGCCAGAATCCATCGTGTCGGTCAGCGTGAGAATTGCCATTACCTTTATCTGGTTGCCCGCGGCACCGTAGACAGAAAGATCCTCCGTTCCCTTCGTGACAAGATTGATCTTGCCAAAACGCTGGTAGATGACTACCGCAAGGGCAAGAATCCGTTCCGGGTATAAGTCCGGAGGTCGGGGGATTGTTCTTTTTCCCAAGGTAATAGAAAGGAGGAAGACAACCATGGAAAACGCACAGATATTTGAAATGGCTGACCGTCTGAAAGCGGCCAAAGAACTGAAGAAAGACCTTGACGCACAGGTAAAGGCTGTGAATGCCGAGATCGAGCAGCTTGACCGTGACCTGTCCGATGCGATGGCAGAGCAGGAACTGGACAAGTTCACCCGTAACGGCAGCACCTTTTATCTGAACAGCAGACTGTTCGCATCCCCGGCAGCAGGCCGTAAGGAAGAACTGTTTGCAGCCCTCAAGGAAAATGGCTACGGCTCTTTGGTCACCGAGACGGTCAATGCCAACACCTTGGCAAGTTTCTGCAAGGAACAGCTTGCCGCCCACGAAGACGAACTCCCGGCATGGCTCGACCATGTGGTCTCCACATTTGAGAAGGTCACGGTCGGAGTCAGGAAGGCTTAACCTTTCCCCGCTGATACAACGAAACACTGAGATCGAATGTAAATCAATTTCTGTATATGGAGGACATGAATTATGTCAGAAGCAATTAAGAACGAAACCACTGAAATGGCTGTAGCAAGTGGATACAGCGCAATCGCAAATATGGATTTCCTCGCTGAGGCTATGAACGATGACTGTGCGGGTCTGGATTTCAAGTTCGACCGCATCAAGATTCCTTCCGGCGGTATGACCGCTTTTGAAGTTCCTTCCGAGGACGGTGAGGGCAGTGACCTGGTTAAGGAGATCGAGGCGGTCATCCTTTATTCTCATCCGGCTAACAGCTACTACACCGAGGCATACAAGGGCGGCAGCAATCCCCCTGACTGTGGCAGCTTTGACGGCATCACCGGAACCGGCACTCCTGGCGGTATCTGCAAGAACTGTCCGTTTAACCAGTTCGGCAGCGGTGAGGGCAAGAGCAAAGCCTGCAAGAACCGCCGTATGCTGTACCTGCTCCGTGAAAATGAGATTTTTCCGCTCACTTTGAATCTGCCTACCGGGTCTCTGAAGGGATTCACCAAGTATGTGCAGACCCTCCTTGCCCGTGGCAAGCGTCCGAATCAGGTCGTTACCAAGATCAGTCTCCGCAAGGCTGCCAGTGCATCCGGCATTGATTTCAGTCAGGCGGTGTTCAAGGTAGTCCGCAGTCTGGATGCTGCCGAGCAGAAGAACATCGATGCCATGGCTGACCAGATGAAGGATTACGCTTCCGGTCTGACTACTGCCGCAATGGTGGAGGATAACCCCTTCGTGGATGCCGAAACCGGAGAGATCATCGAGCCTTTGAAGTAATGCACCCGTAGACCCCGTGCCTGCCGTGGGAGGTTCGCCTCCCGCGGTGATGGCATTTTTGAAATGAGGTTATCCCTATGAACGAGATTAAGAACGAATATAGATGCGTGACCGACCCGGCGGAGGTGAAGGAATATCTGGGCGATGCCAAGATCGTGTCCTTCGATTATGAGACTGCGCCGGATGATGGTTACCGCGATGAAGATAAAGCTGCCCTTGATGCAGCAAAAAGCCATATCTGCACATTGAGCCTGAGTGTCAGAGAGCACACGGGTATCATGATTCCCGCTGCCCACAAGGTCGGTCCCAATATGCCCAAGGCGGAGTTTGATGCACTGCTTATGGAACTGCTGACCGACCGCAGCATCATCAAGGTTGCCCATAACCTTTCCTTCGAGGCAATGTTCTCCTATGCAAAAGGAATCGTTATCATGCCGCCTGTGTACGACACGATTGCCGCATCCCAGATGACACTGAAGAACGCCTATGATTTCCGCAAGCTGTCGGACTCCGGTCTGAAGAAACTTGCCGGGGAACTCTGCGGAGAACCACTTCCCTCCTTTTCTTCCGTTACAGACGGCAAGCACTTTGATGAGATGGATTCCATGGAGGCGGAGACCATCCGCTATAGCTGTGCCGACTCGGATTTTGCCCTTCGTCTGTATCACATCTTCAATAACTGGTTTGACCGCTTTCTGCCGAAACACAGATTTCTGGTGGAACAGGTGGAAAGTCCCACCGCCGTATATCTCGGCATCATGAAATACAACGGTGTGCCGATGAACATTCCTCTGATGCAGGAGCGTAAAACGGAAGCAGATACCGAGATGGAGCGTATCCGCAGTGAGATCGCGTTCATGATCGGTGATGTGAATATCGGCAGCAATTGCAGCACCAATGCCTTCAAGTCCTATCTTTTTAATGATCTGGGGCTGCCCGTGCTGAAAACTACCGAAAGCAACCGTGAGGCTGCGGACGATGCCACCATGATCATGCTGAAGGAGTGGTGTGATGCCAACCGCCCGGAACTGTCCCATCTGTTTGAATTGGTGCAGGAGTACCGTAAGTGGAACAAGATCGCATCGACCTATATTGACGGCTACATGAAATACATCAACCCAGCTACCGGACGCATCCATCCGAACTTTTATGCTCTTTCTACGGATACGGGAAGGTTCAGCTGCAACAGCCCCAACCTCCAGAACGCTCCGAGAAAGACGAATGACCCCATCGGTGTCCGCAACTTCATCAAAGCACCGGAAGGCTGTCTCATCGTCAGCTGCGATTACAGCCAGATTGAACTGCGTGTCGGTGCCCATTACTGTCAGGACGAGATCATGCTGGAGACCTATCGCACAGGCGGTGACATCCATGCGGCAACCACCAGCGTTATCTTCAATATCCCTTACGACCAGGCACAGGACAAGCACGCTGAAAATTATAAGGAACGCCGTACCATCGCCAAGAACGTGAACTTCGGTACATTCTACGGTCTGTTTCCCCGTGGTCTTCAGAAAACGCTGAAGTTTAAAGCCGGGGTCGAAAAGTCCGTAGAGGAATGTCAGGAGATCATCGCCAACCTCAAAGCGGGTTATCCGGCACTGGTCACATGGCAGGAAGAAACGAAAGCAGATGCCTACCGCAAGATGTATTCCGAAACAAGACTCGGCAGACGCAGATATCTCCCCGGCATCCGCTCCGAGGATTGGGGCAAGAAGAGTTTTGCCGAACGCTGCAGTATGAATACACCGATTCAGGGTACGGCAGCAGACATCCTGAAACTGGCTCTCGGTCGTATCCTTTTGGGATTGCCGGAGCGTCCGTGGCTGAAGCCTATCCTCCAGATCCATGATGAACTGACATTTATCATCCCGGAGGACAAGCTGACCGAAGCTATCACATTTATCAAGGGCTGTATGGAACCGCAGCCGTTCCCTGAGTTTGACCTGCCCCTCGTTGCAGAAGCATCCGCCGGTCCGACCTTTGGACAGATGGAAGAATTGGAGGACTGATTATGTATAAGAATTCTGAAGGCTATAGCGATCCGACTGCCGGAGCAGCTATGAGCAGCATGATGAAAGAATACCGCCAGACCCGTAAAAAGGTCTGGCAGAGACAGAATGAAATGAAGACCCGTAAGAAGGTCTATGTGGCATCCCGTTACGCAGGCAATGTGGAGGAAAATACCGCCGCCGCTCTGGATTACTGCAGGTATGTCATCAAGGGAAACTGTATCCCTGTGGCAAGCCATATCCTCTATGCCGCTTCCGGTATGCTGAACGATAACAGCGAGGCAGAGCGCGAACTGGGTCTGATGTTCGGTCTTTCCCTTCTGGCGGTCTGTGACGAGGTATGGGTATTCGGAGATATCTCCGCCGGGATGCAGCAGGAGATCACGGAGGCAAAGAGACTGGGCAAGCGTGTCCGCTATGTGAAGGAGGGAGTTTGATGGAAGTTTCAGCACAGCAGGTTCTTCTCAGTCTGTTCAACGCACAGGATACCGTATGCCTGCGTGTGTTCGCAGACCGCAAGGACGATATTTATAAAGGGCAGAAACTGTCTGTGGAATGCGGAAAGTTTACTTCTGTGGAAGATACGCTGAAACAGCACAATGCTCTGCATCGTGGCATTTTCTATGTGGTCAATTACGGTGGTCACGATGATGACAGCATTACCCGTATCAATGCCCAGTTCGTAGAGATGGACAGCGGCACCTTTGCCGAACAACAGGCAAAGATTGATGCTTTTCCGCTTGCACCATCCATGATTATCAGAACGCAGAAATCTCTGCACACCTACTGGTTTGTTTCCGGTGGCGAGGTGCTGAAGTTCCGTCCGATTCAGAAGGGACTGGTCAAGCACTTCGGTGGTGACCCTGCCTGTGTCAACGAGAGCCGTGTCATGCGTCTTCCGGGCTATGACCATTGCAAGAAAGACCATGTGAAGGTGGAGTGCATCCTGTTCCATCCGGAACGCAAGTATACGCAGGCACAGCTGGCAGAGGTGCTTCCGCAGGTGGAGGCGGATGCTCCGGTGGAGACGAAGAAAGGCTCGGAAAAGGGTCTGAACATCGTGACCCATGAGTGCAAATTTATGAAGCACTGCCAGCAGAACTCCGCTATCTTATCAGAGCATGACTGGTATGCCATGATTTCTAACCTTGCCGTTTTTGAGGGTGGCGTGGAACTGATCCATAAGCTGTCTGCCGATTATCCCGGATACGATGCCGGGAATACGCAAAGAAAGATCAATCATTTTTTGGAATCCGGCACCCGTCCGATTACCTGCAAGACCATCGCCGAGAAGGGCTTCAAGTGTCCTCGTATGGAATCCGGCGAATGCAAGTGCAAATCCCCGGCAGCACTGTGTTATCTTCCGATGAGCATTGAAGGTCTGCGTTCTCTGATTGCAGAACTGCCTGTGAAGGACTCCGTTACCGAAGACCTTCGGACGGCATCGGCGTTCGTTAAGGAGTATCTTTTCAATCAGGATGTGGCATCGGCATATTCCATGGTCAATGTGGAACTGAAGGATCATTTCAAGTTCAAAGGTCCTGTGCTGAAAACGCTGGATTCTGTGTATAAGGAAGATGCAAAGGCATATCAGAACGGTCTGAAAGCGAGAAAGCATAAGGTGGAAACGGAACTCCCCCTGTGGTATGAACCGACCGACAAAGGTCTGCGTTTCCTGCCGGGAGTGTTGGCAACGGACATGGAAGAACATGAAAATGTATTCTACGCAGCTGAACAGCACTATTCCTACTGCAGCGGTGTGTACATGGAGATGGCAGAAATGGAGGCACAGCACCTGTGTCAGCAGAAGATGCTCGTCCGTGAGACCAAGATGAATCAGATCGTGGATGCAGAAAAGCAGTGGCGTCTGCGTGTCAGAAAAGACATCAAGGATCTCAATGCCAACCCCTTCATCATCAATCTTCGCAACGGTCTGTATAACGTGTTGGAAGATACCCTGACCGAGCATACCCCGGACTATTATTCTACGGTACAGCTTTCCGTAAATTATGACCCGAAAGCAGACTGTCCGCTGTTCAAGAAGTTCCTTTCCGACAGTATGGACGGCGATATGGCACAGGTGGCTCTTTTGCAGGAGATGCTTGGATATTTTCTTATCCCGGTGAACTCTGCTCAGAAATGCTTTGTCATTGTCGGTGCGGCGGGAGCGGGAAAATCCGTCCTTCTCCGTGTGCTGAACGAACTGCTCCTGGGCAAGGAAAATGTGAGCAATGTTTCCTGGCAGTCTCTGAATGAGCGTTTCAAGACGGCAGAACTGTTCGGCAAGCTGGCAAATATCTTTGCTGACCTTCCGACCAAGAACATCGATGACAACGGCATCTTTAAGGCGCTGGTCGGCGAGGATTTTTTGACCGTGGAGAAAAAGAACAAGAATCCGTTCAGCTTCCAGTCTACGGCGAGACTTCTGTTCTCCTGCAACAGTATCCCAAAGAACTATGGTGACAGGTCCGAAGGTTTCTACCGCCGTCTTATCATCATCCGCTTTTCACACACCGTACCGAAGGCACAGCGTGATCCGAATCTTCTGGAGAAGTTCCGCAGCGAGGCTGACGGTATCTTCATGTTTGCACTGGAAGGCTTGAAGCGGCTGATGAACAATGATTACCGCTTCTCTGAAACCGAGGTTAATGAACTGGAACTGCAGCAGTACCGTGAGGAGAGTGACTCCGTCCTGTCCTTCGTAAAGGAAAACTGTGAAGTGGGTGCTGATTATGAGGTCGGTTCTACGGAACTGTTCAATGCCTATAAAGCATACTGCGAGGAATGCGGCTTAAAGCCGTTTGCCCAGCGTACCTTTGTGTCCAATCTCACCGCTGTGGTGACCGATGTTACCAAGGGCAAGGATAAGACCGGAAAGAGACGCACCCTCAAGGGCATCCGTCTGCAGGAACTTCTGGCATAAAACCATAATCATGGACGCATTGGACACCAAATTTCCTATACCTTTATATATTCATGCGTAAAAACATGAATTTCCACAAAATTATCGTTTCTCAGGCAGACTGTGTGAAGAAATGGGATTTTTAGTGTCCAAAGCGTCAAACCCCTTGAAATACCGATGTTTTTGCCGGACGGATAGAGTCAGATGCTTCCGTCCGACAGGCTGAATACCAGGCAGCGAGGGATTTCCCGGACTGTCGGAGAGGAGTTTTGAACACATGAAAGAGTCGGATATCGTCAAAACAATCATGAAATATCTGAAGAGCGTACCGCAGTGCTTCTGCTGGAAAGAACATGGCGGTATGTACGGGACAGCAGGCATCCCGGATGTCATTGCTTGCATCAATGGACACTTCTGCGG
>JAEDDX010000003.1 GCA_016293615.1 Acetatifactor sp. | reverse complement strand
CAGAGAACAGAAAAGGATAGCATGTATGAACTGTCCGCAAAAAATGACCGACTGAGCTCGGTCAATTGGAAGGTTCCATTTGTTTCTTTTTGCGGTATTTAGGTTCAATACCTACTGCATACGCTACCATAGCCCCAATACTGATAAACATTGCAGCTAATATAGTTATCACAATCAAACCCGAATTCTGCCCATCTAATAAAGGCAATCCAATGAATGTAAACAAAACAACATACACGCACCACAATTTGCCCAAAGCACGATTATAGCCTTTCACACTATGTATCCTTTCGTAGTAGTCTTTGTTATGTATTTAGAAATTCTTTGATTGCCGAAACCTGCGGAGCAACCGTTTCTCTTCCGATGTCGTAGATCTCTTTCAGCTTGCTTGGATCCTTTTCGACCTTTCCGATCTGTAATTTGTGAGGAGGACGAATTACGAATAGCTTTCCGAGTTTTTCCTGTTCTTCAATGTATGCAAGCGTCTGGTTATAGACCAGATGGCGTTTCTCCATTGCCTCTGCCAGCTTCGGATACTTTTTGTATTTCAGCCGTATCAGGGGCATAAGGCGATTCGGCTTTTTTTGATAATGCTCGGGCTGTGTGAGAACGACGATCGTTTTATCATATCCGATTGTTTCAAAGTATCTCACAGGGATAGAGTCGGCAATTCCGCCGTCAAGAAGTTTTTGTCCGTCTATTTCCACAATTTGAGATACCATCGGCATCGAAGCAGAAGCTCTGATCCAATCAAAACCGTGGTCGTCTTTTCCGCCATAGATGTGGTACACAGCTTCACCTGTTTCAACATCTGTGCAGACGACATAAAAATCTGTGGGATCATTTTGGTAGGTGTCAAAATCAAATACATCGTGTTTCAGAGGTACTTCACCGTAGGCAAAATCCGTATTGTAGATGTTTCCGGTTTTCAGCAGACTTCTGATTCCCGAATACCGTTTGTCATTGCAAAACTTCATATTGTACCGAATGACTCGTCCGATCTGTTTTGATTTGTAGTTACAGCCGAAAGCAGCCCCGGCAGACACGCCTATGATGCCATCGTATTCGATTCCGTTTTCCATCATGACATCTATTACACCGGCGGTAAACATGCCTCGCATGGCTCCGCCTTCCAATACTAACCCTTTTTTCATTTTTTCACTTCTTTCTAAATTTCCCAAGCATTTGTTTACATATTATAATACTTCGCGTCCCATTTCAAGATGATCACGCTGCAGCCGGAACGGAAGCCTCAAACCGTTCATTTGAGCGGGACGAATAGAAGCGGGACTGTTTTTTTGCGGCATTCTATGCTAAAATGTTTTTGACCAATGGTTTTTCCGACGGAAATGATGAGAACCGGGAGAGAAGAATCCTGGAGTTTTCTAAGAAATCGTATGATTTGGCGGTTGATATCGATGAATATGGAAAGAGGAGCAAATAGATGGAAAAGAAGAGATTGGCGGTTTTCTTCCCGGGGATAGGGTATTCTAACGACAAACCACTCCTATACTACGGCAGGGATGTAGCTTATGAGGCCGGATACATAGAATATTATAATGTTTCTTACGGGGATGTGAACAAGGACGGAGTACGCGGAAACCGGGACAAAATGGCTGAATTGGCCGCTGATTTGCTGCGTCGGACAGAGAGTCAGCTTTCCGCCATCGATTGGAGGGCGTATGAGGATATCCTCTTTGTTTCAAAAAGTGTGGGAACCTTTGTGGCAACGGCATACGCTAAGAAGCATCAGCTGACAAACATAAAGCACGTGTTATATACTCCACTGGAGTTTACCTATGACAATCAGCCGCAAAATGCAATTGCCTTTCTCGGAACCAATGATGGCTGGAGCGATGTGGAGGAAATTGTAAAACGCTCGCGGCAAGCCTCCATTCCCCTGACCCTCTACGAGGGCTGCAACCATTCCCTGGAGACCGAGGATGTGTTCCGCAATCTGGAGATCCTGCAGGATGTGATGGTGAACACAAAGAAATTTATCGGAGAGTGATTGCTCATAGCGCAATGGTGAGAACACGATAGGAGGAAAGGGTATGGAACTATTGTTTTCAGAACTGGTGGGAGCAATGATGCAGTTAATGATGTTTGCAATGATTCCCTTTGTCTGGTGGCTGGTCACAGCGAGAAAGAAGGCTGGCTTTTTTTCGTGGATCGGTCTGAAGAAAATACGACATGAAGGAAAATGGATGACGACAGGGCTTATCATGATTGCTGCGATAGCCGGTTACACAGGGTTAACAGGCCTTATTGTGTCAAGATATTCCGAGGGTATTACCATGGCCGGAAGCAGTTTCGCTGGTAAAGGTGCAGCGGCAGTTCCAGCAATACTGGCTTATGGATATATCCGCACCGGTTTGGCTGAGGAACTTCTGTTTCGAGGCTTCCTCGTAAAGAGAATCAGCAGCAGATTCGGCTTTGCGGTTGGAAATACCATTCAGGCCCTTCTGTTTGGTGCTCTTCACGGTGTTCCCTTCGGTATGGCAACCGGAAGTATATTTGTTACCATTCTTATGACAATCCTTCCGGGGATGTTTGGTTGGTTCCAGGGGTGGCTGAACGAAAAGAGGTGCGGTGGCAGTATCCTGCCCAGTTGGCTGCTACACGGCACGATGAATACCATTGTGGCATTGCTGGCTCTGTAAGAAGAAAGCGTATTGTTTTGACAGGAGAGATCTATGGCCTGCGCCGGTGTGCGCAGGTCTTTTCAAGTGGAAAGAATGCTGGAGTGAGCCCATTTTTTTACATAACGCAGGACATTTTCGGGGATTCATGCAATGCAGGCTCGTTCTTTTTCTACTATTAGGTAGGAAGGGCTGTAAGAAAACCCGGCGAGAGCGGGAATGCTGTATACTTACGTTAGAAAGAAGGTACCTATGGACGACAATTCTATTATTGATTTATATTTTGACAGGTCGGAGGCTGCGATCACAGAGACCGATGCCAAATACGGCAGGTATTGTTTTCATATCGCTGAGAATATTCTGAATAACTTTGAGGACTC
The DNA here is from genome assembly GCA_016293615.1 of Acetatifactor sp. Lineage (GTDB taxonomy): Bacteria > Bacillota > Clostridia > Lachnospirales > Lachnospiraceae > Acetatifactor. The sequence continues at coordinate 84,279 of JAEDDX010000003.1, read as the reverse complement.
TGAGGAAAGTGTGAACGATACATATCTGGCCGCCTGGAGGACGATACCGCCGAAGCGCCCCAATCGGCTGGCTGTCTATCTGGGGAAAATGACACGCAACATCTCGCTGGATCGGTGGAAGCGTCGCAATGCCGCGAAACGGGGAGGCGGAGAGGTGCCCTTGGCTTTGGACGAACTGGAGGAATGTGTGACCGGGATGCAAAGCATAGAGACCGACTATCTGCAGAAAGAATTTGCAGAGACGGTCAACTCGCTTCTGGAAAGTTTGCCGGAGACAGAAAGAAAAGTATTTGTCTGCCGCTATTGGTACATGGACTCGGTGGAAGAGATTGCAAAACGGTTTGATTGCTCAGAGAGCAAGATCGCGTCCATGTTACATCGCACCAGGGGGAAAATGAGGAAAATGCTGGAGAAGGAGGGAATCGCGTGACTTCGATGAACATGTTGGAAAGTCTGACGAATCTAAAGGGAAAGTATATTTTGGAGGCCCATGAGGAATTGTTGGAGAGCGGACAACCCTCACCTTCTGTCAGAATCCCCGTCAGACGCAAAAAACGGAACAGAATGGCTCTGGTTGTTCTTGTGGCAGTGATGATGCTGATGCTCATGGGTTGTACCTTCGGGCTGATCAAACTGTTTCAGATGAAGCTGGGCGATTATCCCTATCGGGAAGCAAATGTAAACGGTGAGACAGAGGGGAAGGTCTCTACGGGCCAATTCATCTCCCTGCAAGGCCTGACCGGATCGGCAGAGTACCTGGCAACGAAGGAATGGCAGGATTTTCTGCGAAGCTATGATCGGGACGGCGCCATTGTACAGGCAATCGGGAATGAACCCACCGGTGTTTCTGCAAAGTACGCTCTCTATCAAGTGTACACGGAAGAAATGGCAGAAAAATTGGAAGAGATCATTTCTAAGTACGAACTGAAGCTTCACAGCGAAATAAATGTGGTCAACCAGCAGGAATTGGACCGCCTCGTCGGAGGGAGCTTTGTGGGAGATGCTCTGTCGCGAGGCTGGGCTTACATCTACGAGGATGGTACCTTTCAGTTTGACGGCGATATCGAATTAAGAGGAACCAACTATCTGCTGCAGTTTCGGCGGTCTGTCCGGGGAACCTTTGAGGAAGCAGTGCTGAATGTGGGCAAGGTTGACGAGTACAAAGAATATCAATACACCACGCAGGACAATCACACGATAATGTTGGAATTAGGGCCTGCGAAAGGATTGGTGGTCGGGAATTTTGAGGACTGCGTTATCACAGTCAATCTTCTTGCCGGTGCTGAGGACGGGATCACCGTAGACGATCTGAAAAGGCTTGCGGAGGAGATTGATTTTAACCTGTTGAAACAGGTGATCGAACCGGAGTTAAGAGGTGATTCCGTTATTGGCTCTGACGATGCGGGAATGCCGGATTCTGCCGGGGAGGACACTTCCTATGAACAGGGAGGCGCCCCCGTCGAATCTGCAGACGGCGAACACTCCTATGAACCGGAAAGACGGTCAGCATATCGCAGGGTTCTGGAAAATATCTACGAGCATCAGACTTTTCCCGGCGGGAGAGACTTTGGATATGATGGATCTGATATCACTTTGAATAAGTTTGCAATAGTAGATATCGACGGGGACGGCAATGAGGAATTGCTGGTTGTCTACACAACTACCTATATGGCCGGAATGGCTCAACTGATTTATGATTATGATGATAAATCGGATTCTGTGAGAGAAGAGTTGATAGAATTTCCGTCCGTTACCTTCTATGAGAATGGGGTGATCGTGGCTGAATGGTCGCACAATCAGGGACTGGCAGGAGACAACTTCTGGCCCTACACGCTGTATCAATATCACCCGGAGACTGACGCTTATGTGCAGATTGCCATGGTGGATGCCTGGGATAAGTCCTTCGCTGAAGTAGGCTATCAGGGAAAGGCATTTCCGGATGCAGTGGATAAGAATGGCGACGGATTAGTTTACTATATTCTGCCGGGAACAGAGTATCAGCCGGACACACCCATAGATCTGGAGGAATATGAAAACTGGAGAACTTCCATTTTGGGAAATGCGCAAAAGGTGGCGGTATCCTATCAAAAACTGACGGAAGAAAATATAAATCGTGTGAAATGATGGTTGCATTCGTCTGGTTGCCCCATTTCGGGAAATCGGCCGGGATGTTGCGCATTGATACAGACCTGCGTCATCTGATGCGGGTCTTTTCTTTTGAAAAACAGCATAGACTGAAAACAAAAAGGTCCATTCATTCTATGGGTCACCTTTGCCGGATACCTGAACCTCGCAATTGCACTGTACTACCTTTAGGATGCAGCGGGGCTATGTCTGTGCCTGGATATGACGCCCTTTGACGGAGGAGGATTTTTCCAAAACATTAAGATTTTCTCTTCCGCCGATTGTTGCAAAACAGGTGGAGAATTTGCTATAATAGCACTGTTGCGGTTTAGTACAGAGTCCGCATGCAAAGAGGTTAGTTATGGCAAAACAGAAAGAAATCAAGACCAATGCGATGAGAATTCTGGATTCTCTGAAGATTCCTTATACGCACCATACTTATGAGTGTCAGGAGTTTGTGGACGGCTTGCAGATCGCCGATATGCTCGGGGAGCCTTATGAAAAGGTATATAAGACGCTGGTCACAGTGGGAAACAGTAAGAATTACTTTGTCTTTGTGATTCCGATAGCCGAGGAGCTGGATTTGAAAGCGGCGGCGAGGAGCGTCGGGGAGAAAAGCGTGGAAATGCTGCATGTGAAGGATATCAATGCAGTCACAGGTTATATCAGAGGCGGGTGTACCGCAATCGGTATGAAGAAACAGTATGTGACCCGCATCGACAACACGGCGCGGGAGCTGAACCGGATGATCGTCAGCGGCGGAAAGCTCGGACTGCAGCTGGAGCTGGCGCCGGAGGATCTCTGCAGGGCGGCGAAAGCGGAGTATGCGGATGTGATTCGTCATTCATAGCTTCAGAGAGGTTTTGGAATCAGGGTAAGAGGAGGAGCACCAATGAGAAGAGCTGTCAGCCTGGAGGAAATTTCGGACGGACATTTATATCGCGAGAATGATATGGTTAAGGCAGACTGTCACGGGTGTCACGGCTGTCATACCTGCTGCACGGGCATGGGAAGCTCTATTATCCTGGATCCTTTCGATATGTGGAGACTGCAGACAGCAAACGGTAAGAATCTGCAGGAACTGCTGAATGAGGAAAAAATCGAACTGAATATTGTGGACGGATGTATTCTGCCCAATCTGAAAATGCTGGGAACAAGGGAAGCATGTGCCTTCTTAAATGATGCGGGAAGATGCTCCATTCATTCTGCCAGACCCGGTATCTGCAGATTGTTTCCGCTGGGAAGATATTATGAGAACGGGGACTTTCAATATTTTCTGCAGACAGGGGAGTGCCCGGAGAAGAATCGTTCCAAAATCAAGGTAGAAAAGTGGATCGATACCCCCAATCTGAAGCAAAACCACGAGATGGTGAGGACCTGGCACTATCTGTTGAAAGCGACAGAAGAGGCTATCTTTACAAAATCTGAGGGCGAATATGCCAAGCAGCTGAACATGAGGCTTTTGACCATGTTTTACTTTATCGGAGCGCCCACGGAACAGGACTTTTATGAGGCTTTTTATGAAAGAGTGGAGGTGATCTGCAGACAGTTTAGCCTGCAGATTGCGTCCGCGCAGTAGCGAAGAGGAGGGCGTCTCGCTTGGAGTTCGTCGTGGCTGTACATAAGGTCCTATAGTACAGAACCTAAGTACCGACGACTCGCTACAGTCTGCAACAGCCTCACCGGTCTTGCATGAAATACGAAAACGATAGGATTTTACATATGAACATAGAGAAACAACAAGAGACAGACGAAGAGATTCATCTTCGGCGAATGAAACGAATTGAGGAGATGAAGCAGGAGAAGGAGAAGGCGGAAAGAATGCACAAACTCCTGGCGGGTGGCATCATCGGCGGAATATTGACTGCTCTGGTCATTGTGGCTGTGGTGGTTTTGCTTGTGAAGAACGGACAAGAGGAGCCGGAGGAAAGCAGTGCTCCTACAGTCAGTGAGGCGTTTTCTGCGCCTGCTTCGTCGGAAGCGACTCCGGAGCCCTCCGCTGAGGAAACGCCGCCTCCCAAGCCGGAATATGTTCCTTTTACCGCGCACAAAACCTCTCAGACCACCGGCTTTTCCGGCGAGATCATCAGCAGTTACGGCGTTGTCATCGATGTGGAAAAGCAGGAGATTCTTGCTGCCAGAAATGAATCGGAGCGTATCAGTCCGGCTTCCATGACAAAGATTCTGACCGTTTTGACGGCAGCTAATCAGCTGGGGATCACAGAGGAGGATTGGGAGAACAATCCTGTTTTGTCCGAGACTTTTGCCATTACCCGGGAGATCACCGATTACAGTTATGTGAACGACTGCAGCAATGTCGGTTTCGATGTGGATGAGGAAGTCCAGATCATCGATCTGTTCTATGGCACGATTCTGCCCTCCGGTGCAGATGCGGCCCTGGGACTGGCCATGTATGTGGCAGGCAGTCACGAAGCCTTTGTGGATCTGATGAACGAGGAATTGGCAAGCCTGAATGTGGCAGAAACCACGCATTTTACCAACTGTGTAGGTCTCTATGACAAAGAACATTACAGCACCGTATACGATATGGCTGTGATTCTGAAGGCTGCAATGGACAATCCTTTTTGCAGAAAAGTCCTGGGCACGCGGGTATATACCACCAATCCGACGCAGAGGCATCCCGAGGGGCTGGTTCTGTCCAACTGGTTTCTGCGTCGAATCGAGGACAGGGACACGCATTCCGAGGTGATTGGTGCCAAGACCGGTTTTGTCGTACAGTCCAAAAACTGTGCAGCCAGCATGGCTGTCGCGCCGGACGGCAGGGAATATATCTGCGTCACAGCACACTCAGACAGCACCTGGAAATGTATTTATGACCAGGTGGCACTCTATCAGGAGTGGATTCCGTCGGAATAGCCGGCAATGCGCCGCGGATGTGAATACACGGCAATCTTGATCATAAAAGAGGACGAAGACCTTGTGAGGAGGCTCTTCGTCCTTTTCAGTTTTCTAGGTATTGCACAGGTTTTGCTCACATCGGTTTAAGTAGTCAACCAGTCTTTTTTTCTCTTTGTCGGAGAAGCCCTGATAGCAGCGCTCTTCGACCTGACTCATGATTCCGGCAACCTTTCCGGCAGCCTCGCGCCCCGTATCGGTTAAGAAGATCTGATAGCCGTGTTTGCCTCCGCTTATGCGCACCTCTCTTTTTTCTACCAGTCCGGCTGCGACCATATTTTGGAGCAGAGAGGTCATCGTAGCCGGCATCACGCCGCATTGTGCGGACAGATCCTTTTGCAGGAGTCCGTCAGTTTTTAACAGTCGAAGCAGTATTTTGGGCTGCCCGTCCGTCAGATTCAATTCCTTAAATGCTTCCCTGCAGACCTGCTGGTGCTTTGCCTGCATTCTGATCAGGGCAACATGAAGCGGTTCGCTCATAGAATCCCTCATTTCTCTTAGGCTTCAAAACAGAATACATTCCAGGAAAGGGGCTTAATGTCTGCCCTGCAGACGCCGTCTTCCATTCGACAATCGGTTGTGATGACGGGCTTGATCAGGTCCGGCAGATCGAAGGAGTTGGACACCTCCAGGCTTGCACTGTAAAGCTCGCGCTTTGCAACGAAATTGCAGCCCTCAAAGCCCTTCAGATCAAGCTCGACAGGATAGGAGGAGTCGGCGTTGCGGTTGATGACGAAGACATTGACCTTTTTCGCCTCCTTGTCATAGGCTGCCGCCACATCCACATAAGGAACTCCTTCCTTGCCGGTGTACTGCGAAGTGTCATCGATGGCGTATCCCGGCATATCGTAGGTTTCGCAGGTGGTGGAAGTGCGCAGGGAGGTACCGCGGCAGTATTTGATCATATCCGTAAAGGCGTAGAAGGAAGCACTGCGCCATACATTGTCATGGTCGGAGGCACAGAGTGCGCCGAGTCCGCCGGTCATACAACCGATCTTTACCCTGTCTGCATGACGCACCAGGGCAAGCTGGATGGAGGCCATGGAGAGTGCGTGAATCATATCGCCGCCGGGGAAGAAGCGATGGTTCATCCGATCGGGGTCGTGCAGGATGTATTTTTTCTCAGGATTGAACACATAGTGGTTGCGGTACAGGTTGTGCGGACCATAGCCGGGGTGAAGCGGGCTGTTGGGACGGATCATGGCACCATATTCGTCCAGGGAGAGCATCAGTTTCTTCGGCGAGCGGGTCTTTGCCTGAATCAGGTCGCAGAGAGCAACCTCGGTATGGATGAAATCCTCATAGTAATGCGAACCGCCGAGAAGCGCCCTGTAATCACCCTCCGGGGCACTGTGGTAGTGATGCAGGGAGAGATAATCCACAGATTCAAAACATTCCTGTAAAACATCCTCTTCCCACTGGGGATAATGATCCATGAAAGGTGCGGATGAGCCGCAGACGGCAGTCTCGATCGAAGGGTCGATCCATTTCATGACCTTGGACACCTCGTTGGAGAAGATACCATAGCCTTTTGGATTCTTCTCCCAGGAACCAAGCTGCCAGGGCCCGTCCATCTCGTTGCCAAGATACCAGGTCTTGACGCCGTACGGCTTTTCGTGACCGTTCTTTCGTCTTAAGTCAGACCAGTAGGTACCGCCTTCGTGGTTGGTGTACTCGACGATGTCCATGGCATCACGCATTGTACCTGTGCCTAAGTTGACAGTGTACAGCGGTTCGGTTCCGACCGCCTCTGCCCACTGCAGATACTCGTCATGTCCGACATCGTTGGTGATGTACTGGTACCACGCAGGGTCAAGATGGACCTTTCTGCCTGCTTTCGGACCGATGGAATCCTTCCACTCCCAGCCGGAGACAAAGTTGCCGCCGGGGAGACGGCAAGCCGGCATGCCGGTCGTCTTCAGCGCATCGATGAAGTCTCTGCGGAAACCGTTGGCGTCTGCGGTCGGATGCTTCGGGTTGTACATGGTACCGTTGACCATGGTGCCGATCGGCTCCAGAAAAGTACTGAACAGTCTCGGAGAGATCTCACCGATCTCAAATGAAGGATGAATCACTATTTTTGCTGTTTGTCCCATAATAACCTCCAATATTAGAAATTAAATTAGATATCTAATCTAATACCTATCTTACGCTTCCTACTTATGACTGTCAATGTGAACAATTGTTGATTTTACTTTTATTTTAGAATATAATGGATACAGCAACCTATTTTCTGAAAAATACAGTTTATAAATTATGGGGGATAGAAAATGAGAAGCATTGATGATTATGATTATGACGCCGGGCGCAAGGAGGAGAGATTTCACATTGGCTTTATCGTGAGTTTTAAGTCAATGACGCTGCTCCTCAACAGGATGGAGGATGAGATAGGAGAGTTTGACGATCAGTATCCGAGGAAAGAGTTGTTGAAGATCTGGAGCTCCATCATGGTTGTGATGTTTGTTCTGTTTTTACTGTCCTACAATATTCTGTTTGTCGCGACCCTGCCCTTTATCTTCTTTTACGGACTGGCTTTGAAGCAATTGTTCCACGCCTGGAAGAGATTTAAATATCAGATGGGCTTTTTGAGAATCATCACGCTGGCGACCCTTGTCGTTGAGATTGCAGCGGCTTTGGGGCTGCAGGTTCTCATATTGGGTTAGTATAGCAGTTCCTTTTTGATGCTGACAGCCCAGGGGGAAGGAGTTATCCATGGATATCAATCAGGCATTGAATCGAATCGAAGACTGCAAGAGAATCATCCGCCGGTCATTTGTCGGCAAGGAGGATGTGCTGGAGAAACTGTTGATCTGCCTGTTCTCCGGCGGTCATGTATTGCTCGAGGATGTTCCCGGTATCGGCAAGACGACCCTGGCGAAGGTCCTTGCCAAAGCCACGGGACTTTCGATGGGACGCATTCAGTTTACCCCGGATACACTGCCGGGAGATATTACCGGTGTCAGTGTATACAATATGAAGACAGGAGAGTTTCACTTTCAGCCGGGTCCTGTCATGAACCAGATACTGCTTGCGGATGAAATCAACAGAACCACTCCGAAGACACAGTCGGGTCTGCTGGAGGTGATGGCGGAGGGACAGGTCAGTGCGGATGGCAAGAGCCTTGAGCTTCCGCAGCCCTTTTTCGTCATTGCAACACAGAATCCTGTCGAATACGCGGGCACCTATCCGCTGCCGGAAGCACAGCTCGACCGTTTCATGATGAAGCTGAGCATGGGGTATCCCGAACGGGTACAGGAGCTTGAGATTGCCAGGCTTGAGTTGGGCGGATGCAGTGATGCTTCAGATACGACGGCGCAGCAGCCCTTGCGTGCGGATGAGGTTTTAGAGATCCGCAGGCTTGCATCTGAGGTGATACTTTCAGACACCGTACTCGGCTACGCTGAGGATGTGATACTCGCCACCAGGCAGGAGAGCAGATTCCGACTGGGGGCCAGTACCCGCGCCATGATTGCACTTTCCAAGGCATCGCAGGCGAAGGCTTTGCTGGATGGTCGTGATTTTGTCAAGCCGGATGATGTGAAGGCACTGGCCGTACCGGTGCTGGCGCATCGAATGGTGCTTTCTGTGGAAGCGCGCAGACAGCACCTTGGCGCAGAGCAGATCATGAAAGAGATGATAACACATGTGAGGATCCCGGTATGAGAAGCAGAAAAGCGATCTGGCTGATACTGTGGCTTATTTCTCTTGTACTTGTATCCATCAGGGGAGGGGCTGTCAGCTACGGTCTCTTCTTTTTTTTCACATTGATACCTGTCATATCCTATCTCTATCTGATCGCAGTGATGCTGCAGTTTGGCATCTATCAGGACCTGGAGAATCGGAACATGACAGTCGGTGAGCCGCAGGAATACTACTTCACCCTGCAGAATGAGGGATTTTTGTCCATCAGCAGTATTCGTGTGGAACTGTTTTCCAACTTTTCGTATGTAGAGGAGCTCCCGGACGATATCACCTTTGAACTGTTGCCGGGGGAGAGTTATACCTACCACACACGCATGATTGCAAAATACAGAGGCACGATACGGGTCGGCGTCAGGAGACTGATACTGACGGACTTTCTGCGACTCTTTTCCGTAAAGTATAAGCTGCCGAGCACTTTGGAGGCGATTGTTTCCCCGAGGGTGCCGGATGCGGAGGAAATGTTTGCGGAGGAAGAGTTTTCCGCAAGCTTCCGCAGAGAAGCTTCCCATAAACAGAATGAGCCGGATATGACAGTGCGGGACTATGTCACCGGGGACAGTCTGCGGAGCATTCACTGGAAGGCTTCTGCCGCTTCCGGTAAGCTAATGGCCAAACCCCGGACCGGAGAGACGCAGACGGCGGTTTCCGTTTTTTTTTCCACGAAGAGACGAAGCAGACACGAGAAAGAATATCTGCCCACCGAGAACAAGATCCTGGAGACAGTGTTGGGGATGACACAGGCCTGTCTGCTTAAGGGACAGAGCGTCAGGGTATGCTTTCCGAAGCTGCAGACCGGCAATGTGGTGTTAAAGAGCCTGGAGACAGAGTGTTACGCGGACTTCGACTGTTTCTATGACGAAATCAGTCAGGTGATGTTCGGGGACGCGGATGTTTCGTCTGCACTGACGCAGTGGGCGGACGAGATGGGACAGCGCGGGACGGCGCAGAAGATGATTGCCGTGCTGCACACCCTTTCCGAGTCAGAGGTTGGGCAATTGTGCTTTTTGAATGACATCGGCTGTGACATCATGGTTGTGCTGGTGGATGCACCGGAAGAAGTACAGCTGCCCTTTGGGGGAGTTAGTGTGGTCCGAATCCGCGGAGAGGAGGATGCACGATGAGACAGAAACTGTTTTCGGCGGAAGTGGTCGAAGTATTGTTCCTATGGATCATTTCGTTGCTCTGTACCTTTTTTTGCCTGTTCGCATTTGGCAGATATCTTGGGATTCATGAAGCTGACCGGGTCTGTGTCCTCATCGTGCCGGTTGTGACGGCGGCCTTATCTGCCTGGTGGCAACGGCCGCTCGGACAAAAGGGCTGGACAGTGATGATTGCGGTCTTTGTCGTGTTTGCCATCCATTTCGTGCGGGGCTTTGCGCTGATGGCAGAGTTCTGGGAAGGCTACGTTCAATGGCTGTCAGGGATGCAGGCGAAGACACCCGAGCTAAGTGTCGTCTATCGTGCATTTCAGACTGTGTGGCTTTCGTTGGGAGTCACGATTCTCTCGGGATGCATGCTAAGATGGCGCTTCTATGAGTGGCTTCTGGCTGCGGCAGCTGTGATCCTGCTGGTGTTGTCCTATGCAGAAGTGTATGTGCTCTCCGGGCCGGCAGTGGCCTTTGCACTCACTTTTATTCTGTTCGTCTACATCGGCGTCTGCCAGAGGTTTTGGCCCAAGAGAAAAAATGTTTCGGATGTATTGCTTCGGGATCAGCAGTACAGGGTATTTTTGTCGCTGGTTCTATTCCTGTTTCTATTGATTCTGGTTCTGGCTCCGGTGAAGGAGACTCCTCTGGAATGGACTGCCCTGAAGAAGGTGATTGCACGAATTGAAAATGCTCTGACAGCATGGAGCGTCAATTACGGCAGTGCCGGGCAGAGCTTTGAGATGCAGATGAGCGGATTGAGCTCCACGGTGGATGTCAACGGCGGCGGAAATCAGAAGGGCAATCCCTTCATGATCATTACCTGTTCCGGCAGCCCTGCGACCAACCTGTATCTGACCGGCTATGTGTGGCAGGATTTTGACGGAAGACAGTGGCAGAACCGTCGTACGATTCTGGAGAGTGATGCCAGAATGGATGCGTTGGAAACCATCTATGCCGTCGCACGGAAGGGCGGCCGGGAGGAAGATGCCCTGAAATATACCGTCGCAAATGTACGCTATCAGTATTTCCGGTCTGAGTCTGTCTTTTTACCGTCCAAAACCTATTCGCAGACGACGCCCGTGAACCTGATCGATAAGGATACGCAGATGCTCGGATACGATTCCGAGTATGACTTCAGGTGTCTGCAGCTGAATTTGAACCATCCTGCATTCTATGCATATCTGGAGCAGGAAATCATTGACGACAGTGCCGTCTGGGACACCGTCAATTATTATCAGAGGAAAGAAGGAAGCATCTATTCGTTTGACGAGCTTCTGGCCTACAGAGAGCGTGTGCGAAGGGAATACATGAATGTGGATTCTGTCAGCGAGGCTGTCAGAGACTGGGAAAATAACATCTGGCAGCAGGCTCAGGCCGCGGATCCGACAATTGAACTGACCAGCTTGAAAAAACTGGTATTGTTGGAGCAGGCTTTATCACAGTTTACTTATGTCAACCCTGCCGGAGAGATTCCGGAGACGGTGGACAGCGCCGAAAAGTTCCTGGATTACTTCCTGTTAGAGCAAAAGGAGGGATACTGTACTCATTTCGCAACGGCGTTTGTACTGCTTGCCCGAGATCTGGGGTATCCCGCCAGACTGTGTCAGGGCTTCAGCGTTCCGACCAAAGGGCAGAAAGAGACCCTCTGTTACGGCAGCTATGCACATGCCTGGCCGGAAGTGTATTTTGAAGGGGTCGGCTGGATCCCCTTTGAACCTACTCCCGGTTACATGGAGATGCGCTATACGCCCTGGGAAGTCCGAGACGCTTCCGGGACGCAGGGCATGGACTGGTCCGGTTATTTCGAACGACTGGAGGAGAAGAAACGACAGGAGGAGATGGAGCAGCAGAACAGTCCTGCCGAAGAACCGACTGCGACATCAGACCCGCGAGAGATTCTGGCCATGCTTGTAAGAATTGCAATCGGAATCACTCTGGTTGCCGTGGCAGTTTGGCTGGCAGTGTACTTTTCCATGCTGCAAACTGCAAAAAAAGTGTGTGGTCTTTCTCCGAAACAGAGACTTCGGTGGCTCTGCAACAGGAACCTGGAACTGATAAGCCTGATTGGTTTCGACCGCGCGGAGTCGGAGACACTGACAGAATTCGGCGCCCGTATCCAAGCCTTGGAGGAACCGATTCCGGGCGCGCTGACAATTGGTCTTCTGGAACAGCTCCTGTACAGAGAGGGAGAGGTCACCCCGGATATGCTGCAGACAGCAGACCAAGAGAATGCCCTGTTATTGGACTGTGCAGCCGCGGTGCGCGGGCGGACGATTTTTGTTCGATGGCAGCGGAGCCTGCGAAAACAGATACAGATATGCACTGCGCGCAGAAACGCGCAATTTTCAGTTTGAAGGCAGTAAGAACAGTAAAAGTCCGGATGCATCCGGAGCCGCAAAAGGCTGTGGTTATTCGGCGCGAACCTTTGCTATGCGGTCTGTCGAAAAGATGCTCTTGCATTTTTGGTACCAGGTGCTATAATGAAAGCATGGAAGCATAGCTCAGCCGGGATGAGCGTTCGCCTCACACGCGAGAGGTCATGGGTTCGAGCCCCATTGCTTCCATTGCAATATGGTTTTAGAGATACATATATAAAACAGGAAAGCAGGCCTACTGGCCCGCTTTCTTTTTTGTTGGGAAGCAGGATGCGATACCTGCTTTCTTTTTTTGGTCAAAGGTCTGCATGTTTTTCGTCCGACAGGAAGGTTCTTATCCTTTCCAAGGGAAGTTTATGATTCCGATGATGTAGATTGCTATGATGCAGACAGGGACGAGATAAGCAAAGACAGGACGCATCCAGGGACGCACCTTCATGCCGCTTCCTTCGTTTGCTTCTTTCATCAGGTTGTCAAAGCCCCAGCCGAAGCGTTTGCCGGTACAGAACAGTGTGATAATCAGTGCGCCCAACGGAAGGAGATTTGTGCTGACCAGGAAATCCCAGAAGTCTAGCCAGGTGGAATCCGGACCGAAGGGATGGAAGGAAAGCAAGCTGAAACCGAGAGCGGTGGTTAGTGCCGGCAGAAAGACTGCGATGGCGCACACGAGGCATCCTTTCTTTCTGGACCAGCCGGTGATCTCGCGGGTGCAGGCTAAGATGTTCTCACATACAGCCAGTTCGGTGGAGAGGGCTGCGAAGACCATGAACAGGAAGAACAGGCTTCCCCAGATGCGTCCGCCTTTCATATGAATGAAAACGGTTGCCATGGTATCAAATAACAGGGAAGGTCCTGCACCGACCTCCAGCCCGAAGGCATAACAGGAGGGGAAGATGATCAGACCGGCGACAATTGCCACGAAGCAGTCCAGAAGGATGACATTGACGCTTTCGCCCAGCAGACTGCGTTCCTTCCCGATATAGCTGCCAAAGATTGCCATGGAACCGATTCCTACAGAAAGTGTAAAGAATGCCTGGTTCATGGCAGCCACGATAACGCTTGCGTTGATTTTGCGGAAATCCGGAATCAGGTAGAAACGATACCCTTCAGCCGCACCTTCATAGGTCCCGCTCTTGACGGCAAGCACTGCCATCAGAATCAGCAGAAGAAGCATCATGTATTTTGTGACGCGTTCCAGCCCGCCCTGCAGATGGAAGGTCAGAATTCCGAAGCCGACCAAAACAGCTACGGCAAGGTAAAATACGTTGATCTTCGGATCGGCAATCATTCCCGCAAAGGAGAGGTCCGTTGTCCTGCCGATCAGAAAACGGATGAAATAGCAGATCATCCAGCCGGTTACTACCGTGTAGAAGGCCATCAGACACAGGTTTCCCAGATAGGCCCAGATACCGTGTATGTGCCATTTCTGTCCCGGCTTCTCCAATTTCTGATACATTCTGATGGGACTTGCCTGTGCCGCACGGCCGATGGCAAATTCCATTGTCATAACGGGGACACCCAAAAACAGCAAACAGATAAAGTATACCAGTAAAAAAGCTCCTCCGCCGTTCTGACCGACTATCCAGGGGAACTTCCAAACATTTCCGCAGCCAATCGCGCATCCGGCACTCAGGAGGATGAATCCGATGCGGCTGCCCAGTCGTTCTCTTTCCATTGTATTCTCCATTTCTTTTCTAAACTATCTCATTCAGAATAGCGCACCGGGAAAGGTGTGTCAACAAAACATCTCCGAAAAAACAATTGACAAACAGGATCCTTCTGTATATAATCTCAAATTGTACAATATATTTACCTAAATAAATTTAACTAAATAATTAAAAGGAGATTAAGGCTATGTCATTTGAAAAAGTAAAAGAGATCATCATGGATACGATCAACTGCGATGGAGACAAGATTGTGATGGAGGCCAGCTTAAAGGATGACCTTGGAATCGATTCTCTGGATGCCATGGAGCTTAGCATGGCACTCGAGGAGGCTTACGGTCTGACTATTGATGAAGAGGATCTGCACGGATTTGTTACGGTTAAGAACATCGTAGACTATATTGACAGCAAGGTGGCATAACAGACAGAACGGTTCTGTTGGGAGAAGGAATATGGATTTGAGTCAGATTTATGATCTGTGGAACAGATTTGAGAACTCAACCGCAGGTGAGATGGAGCTTGAAATGCAGGGAGTGCGGTTTTGCCTGAAGAAGGCAGTTTCCGGCGTGCAGACAAGCTCCCAGTCTCCTTGTCAGGAGACTCCTGCGGCATCTGCGGAACATGCAAAAACCGAAAAGGAAGCCGGGCAGAATGTGATCAAAGCGCCTCTGGTCGGCACCTTTTATCAGGCACCCTCCCCCGGGGATGCGCCCTATGCTGAGGTTGGCAGGCAGATTCACAAGGGAGATGTCATCGGTATCATCGAGGCGATGAAGCTGATGAATGAGGTCAGATCAGACCGTGACGGCATTGTGAAGGAGATCAAGGCAGCGGACGGAGATATGGTTGAGTATGGTCAGATATTGATTGTTTTGGAGTAGGAGCATTTGCGATGTTCAAACGTATTTTGATTGCGAACCGCGGAGAGATAGCGCTGCGCATCATTCGCTGCTGCAGGGAAATGGATATTGAGACGGTTGTGGTTTATTCCGAGGCAGACAAGGATACCCTGCCCGTCATGACGGCCACACATGCCGTCTGCATCGGTCCGGCAAAGGCATCCGAAAGCTATTTGCGGCAGGATGTGATCATCGAGACGGCCCTTTTGATGCAATGTGACGCCATTCATCCCGGGTACGGATTTTTGTCAGAAAACGCTGAATTTGTCAGAAAATGCGAGGAGAACCACATTACCTTCATAGGTCCGTCCGCAGACATCATCGCCGGGATGGGGGATAAGCAGGCGGCAAGAAAACTGATGATGGAGCATCGGGTGCCGGTAGTGCCCGGCTCCGCGGAACTGCTGCAAAGCGAAGAAGAGGCGGAAGCCCTGGCAGAGGAAATCGGTTATCCGGTGCTGATCAAAGCCTGCGCCGGAGGCGGAGGAAAAGGAATGCGCAAGGCTTTTTCCAAAGAAGAACTGAAAAATGCTTACCGGACAGCCAAAGCGGAGGCGAAGGCAGCCTTTGGCAATGATGATATGTATCTGGAGAAGCTGATTGTGAATCCTCATCATATCGAGTTCCAGATTCTGGCTGACAAGGCCGGAAATACCATTTATCTGGGGGAGAGGGACTGTTCGATACAGAGGAACAATCAGAAGCTGTTGGAGGAATCCCCTTCAAACATCCTGAGTGACGAACGCAGAAAAGAAATGGGCGATGTGGCGGTAAGGGCTGCTAAGGCTGCAGGCTATTACAGCGCGGGAACCATTGAATTTGTCGTGGATGAGGAAGGACAGTTCTATTTTATTGAGATGAATACAAGAATTCAGGTGGAGCATCCGGTGACAGAAGAGATCACGGGAATCGATCTGGTGAGGGAACAGATTCGGATCGCGGCGGGCATGAAGCTGAACCTGACGCAGGACGATATCTGCATCAGGCGGCATGCGATCGAGTGCAGAATCAATGCGCAGAGTCCCGGAACGATCTCCTTCCTGCATTTTCCGTCGGGGTACGGCGTCAGGGTGGAGAGCGCGATCTACAGCGGATATCAGGTCACGCCGCATTATGATTCCATGATTGCGAAGGTGATTGTCACCGGCAAAACCAGACTGGAAGCGATTCGGAGACTGCGCAGGGCGCTGGAGGAGATCATCATTGAAGGCGTGAAGACAAACTACGAGTTCATGCATCTTCTGACCTTTCATCCGGCATTCATCAAAGGAAACTACAACACCGGTTTCTGGGAGGCGAATCATGAGACCATACAGAAATGGTTAGAGGAAGGACGAAACGAATATGACCATTGATGATATTTTCCGGCAGAGAAAAAAGAGACTGAATTCTCTGGCCGAAATCCGAAGGAGCAGTGTTCGTGAAGCATGTGAGTGCCCTTCCTGTAAGCGCAGGATACCGACCGATGTTCTTCAGCTGACCGGATGGGTCTGTCAGGACTGCGGCTGCTATCTGACGATGCCGGCGGCGGATCGAATCACGCTTTTGTGTGATGAAGGAAGCTTCCGCGAGATGGACGCGGCTTTGACATCGGCAGACCCGCTTCATTTTCCGGACTATGCGAAAAAGCTTGCAGCCAACCGGAAAAAGACGGGACAGGAGGACGCTTTTGTGGGCGGTATCGGCAAAATCGGCGGCATCAGGGCGGCGGTCGGAGTCCTGAACGGACAGTTCCTGATGGGCAGTATGGGAACTGTCGTGGGAGAAAAAATAGCGCGTCTGACTGAGTATGCGGGGAAAAAGAAGCTGCCGCTGATCCTCTTCAGCGCAAGCGGCGGTGCCAGAATGCAGGAGGGCCTGTTTTCCCTGATGCAGATGGCAAAGACTGCTGCGGCAGTGGAACGGTTTCAGAAAGACGGAGGTTTGTTTGTCTCTTATCTGACCAATCCGACGACCGGCGGGGTGAGTGCAAGTTACGCCAGCCTCGGAGATATTATCATAGCCGAGCCGGATGCTCTGATCTGTTTTGCAGGGCCCAGAGTCATTCAGCAGACGATCGGGGAGACACTTCCGGAAGGCTTTCAGCATGCCGAGTTTTTGTTGGAGCATGGCATGATCGATATGATCGTGGAGCGAAAGAGCATGAAAGAAACCATCAAAAGACTGTTGGTTCTGCATGGAAAGCAGTCGTAGCGCGGAGGGGACAAAGTCACTATGAGCGGAAAGAAACAGTTGACTCCATATGAGAAGGTTCTGACTGCGAGGGCAGTCGGCCGCCCCGGCATGATGGAGTTTTTGGATGCATTGTTTGAGGATTTTGTGGAACTGCACGGCGACAGACTTTACAGGGACGACCCTGCAATCGTAGGCGGTATCGCCCTGTTTCACGGAATTCCGGTGACAGTCATCGGAAACCGCAAGGGGAAGAATACAGAGGAAAACATCCGATACAATTTTGGAATGACTTCTCCGGAGGGCTTTCGCAAGGCAGTCCGGCTGATGAAGGAGGCAGAGAAGTTTCACAGGCCGGTGATCACCTTCATCGACACACCGGGGGCTTATCCCGGAAAAGAGGCGGAGAGCAACGGCCAGAGCAATGCCATCGCGGAAAGTCTGGCAGTCATGAGCAGTTTGAAGGTGCCTGTGATCGCTGTGGTAACGGGTGAAGGGAGCAGCGGCGGTGCGCTGGCACTCGGCGTGGCAGACACGGTCTGGATGCTGGAGAACGCCGTCTATTCCATCCTTTCCCCCGAAGGATTCGCAAGCATTCTCTGGAAGGATGCGAAGAAGGCTCCGCAGGCGTGTGAGATGATGAAACTCACGGCGCAGGAGCTGAAGGCATACGGCCTGATCGACGGTATCCTGCCGGAGGGGAAGAGACTGCTTCCTGCGATGGATAAAATGCTTCAGGCACAGATCAAGCGGCTCGGAAAATTCAGCGGAGAGTCTCTTGCCGCAAACCGTTATCACAAATTCAGAACGATCGACAGTCTGACAAAAGAATAGTACCTCGAATATGCCGCAGTGAATCCTGCGGCGGAAAGGCGCGGAAGAAAGAATTGAAGGGAATCAGAATCGTAGCAACCGGCAAGGCTTTGCCGAAAAAGAGCGTAAGCAACGAAGAACTCAGCAGTATCGTGGAGACAAGCGATGAGTGGATCGTCACCAGAACCGGAATTCACAGCAGGTTTCAATGTGAGGAGGAGAGCTGCCTTACGCTGGCAGTGGAGGCGGCAAGAGCGGCAATCGAATCAGCCGGAATCTCAAAAGAGGAAATCGGGCTCATCCTGGCAGCCAGTACCACTTCAGATTATGCGTTTCCCTCCACAGCCTGCATGGTGCAGCAGCAACTGGGCATTTCGGAGGAGGTGACGGCGTTTGACATCAGCGCGGCGTGCACCGGTTTTTTGTTTGGACTGGGCACGGCGAGAGCGTTGCTGCCGCAGCTTCCGAAGAGATATGCGCTCCTGGTAGGCGCGGAACAGCTGTCCCGCATCATTGATTATACGGACCGCAGCACCTGTATCCTGTTCGGAGACGGTGCGGGTGCAGTCATCGTGGAGAGCGCGGACCATGAGTTTTATCAAAAAAGCTGGTCGAGAGGCGATGTTTCGGCACTGAGCTGTCACGGCCCCGGTCTGGGAGAACAGCACATCCGGATGAACGGCAGTGAGGTGTTCCGCTTTGCCGTGTCTGCGATGGAACAGGGCATTACAGAGGTTCTGCAAGACAGAAATCTGACAATGGAGGACATAGACCTTGTGGTCTGTCACCAGGCGAACGCCCGCATCATTGGCCATGTACAGAGAAAGTTCAGGGGATATGAGGATAAATTCTTTATCAACATCGATTCCTATGCCAATACCTCCGCAGCGAGTATTCCGCTGGCTCTCGACGACCTGAATAAGGCCGGAAGACTGAAGGGCGGCAGCAGGATCATCTGTGTGGGCTTTGGCGCAGGACTTACCTGGAGCAGTGCGCTGATTGAGTTATAAAGGAGAAAAACATGAGACTGGACAAAATGCTTAACATCAAATATCCGTGCATTCAGGGCGGAATGGCAAACATCGCAACCGGAGCGTTTGCGGCTGCAGTCAGCAATGCAGGCGGCCTCGGACTGATCGGCGCAGGCGGCATGAATACCGAGATGCTCCGGACAGAGATACGAAGATGTAAGGAACGGACGGACAAACCGTTTGGCGTCAATCTGATGCTGATGAATCCGGATGCACCTGCCATGGCAGAGATGATCGTGGAGGAAGGCTTGAAGATCGTGACGACCGGAGCCGGATCGCCCGCAAAATATATGCCCTTCTGGAAGGAGAACGGGTTGTTCGTGATGCCGGTGGTATCGAGCAGTCTGCTTGCAAAAAAGATGGAGAGCCTCGGTGCGGACGCGGTCATTGCCGAAGGAACCGAGAGCGGCGGGCATGTCGGTGAGATGACGACCATGGCGCTGGTACCTCAGATCGTGGATGCGGTATCGATTCCCGTCATTGCGGCGGGCGGTATTGCAGACGGCAGACAGCTTGCGGCAGCATTTTGTCTGGGCGCAATCGGCGTACAGCTCGGAACCTGTCTGCTTGCCTCTGAGGAGTGCCCCATTCATCCGGCATACAAGGAAGCAGTCCTGAAGGCAAAGGATAACGATACCATCGTGACCGGGCGAATTGCCGGTACCCCGGTTCGTATCCTGAAAAATGCCATGGCGAGAGAGTATGTCAAGCAGGAAAAAGCCGGCGCGGACAAGATGGAACTCGAGAAATTTACCCTCGGTTCTCTGAGAAGGGCGGTTTTCGAGGGAGATATCAAAACAGGTTCCCTGATGGCAGGCCAGGTCGTCGGACAGATTCATGAGATCAGAAGCCTCGAGGAGATTCTGCGAAACATGTGCGCTGAGTGCGACACCGTGCTTGCGCGTCTTCAGGCAGGAGAATAGAGCAGTATGAAGATCAGAACCAAAGTATTACGGCTGCCCATCATCCAGGGCGGCATGGGAGTCGGCGTCTCACTCTCCGGGCTTGCGGGACATGTGGCGAGCTGCGGCGCAATGGGAACCATCAGCTCTGTGAATGCCGGTTACGCCGATGGAGAGTTTTTGACCAATCCGGTCAAGGCAAATCTGAAAGCGCTCGCCGGGGAGATTCACAAGGCGAAGGAGATCGCAGGCGGCAACGGCCTGGTAGCGGTCAATATCATGACGGCAGTTTCCCACTATGAGGAGACCTGCAGATGTGCGGTGGAAGCCGGCGCGGATGCAATCATCTCCGGCGCGGGTCTGCCGCTTACGCTCCCTGAGTATACCCGGGGAAGCGATACCCTGTGTGCACCCATTGTCTCAAGCGGACGGGCAGCCAGACTGCTGATCCGACATTACAGGAAACACTATGACTGTCTTCCGGATTTTCTGGTGATTGAGGGAAGCAGGGCAGGAGGACATCTTGGCTTCTCGGCGGAAGAGCTGGAAGATCATACGGCGAAGACGAACGAGGAGATCCTGCGGGATGTGCTGGCGGAAGCAGGCGATATTCCTGTGTTTGTTGCCGGCGGCGTGTTCGACGGAGCAGATATGGCGCGGATGATCGGTCTCGGTGCGGCAGGCGTGCAGATCGCGACCCGTTTTATTGCAACCGATGAATGCGATGCGTCAGATGTATTTAAGCAGATGATCGTACATGCGAAGGAAGAAGACATCCGGATCATCAAGAGCCCGGTCGGAATGCCCGCGCGGGCAATCGACAGTCCGCTGTTAAAAAGGCTGGATGCGGGAGAAACCTTTCCGCCGCTTCGATGCAGCGGATGCCTGACGGCATGTCCGAGGAATGCATCCATTCCGTACTGTATCAGCAGGGCGCTGATCGAGGCTGTCAAAGGCAACCCGGAAGATGGGCTTTTCTTTGCGGGGAGCAATGCAGGCCGCGTGGACAGAATCGTTCCCGTCAGAGAGCTGATCGACGAGATTATGAAAGAATATGAGGAGAACCGAAGATGAGTATCGTGTTTTTATATGCAGGACAGGGAAGCCAGAAGGTTGGCATGGGAAAAGATTTCTACGAAACCTATCCTGAATACAGAGAGTTCCTTGATTCCCTGCAGGTCGGAATCGACCTGAAGACCCTGATGCATGAGGGACCGCTCGAGGAGCTTTCCAAGACGGAGAATACGCAGGCGTGTATGGCAGCCTTTGCAGCCGGCGTCACCCGCTTACTGGTCCAAAACGGGATTGTCCCCGATAAGGCCTGCGGTTTAAGCCTTGGTGAATACGGCGCCTTGTACGCAGCCGGTGTTTTCTCCGCGCAGGACTATGTCAGACTGATCGCTTTCCGCGGCAGAGTGATGATGGAGGCGGCTAAGGGAACAACCTGTGCGATGAGTGCGGTCCTGGGCGCTGAGAGCAGTCTCGTGGAAGAGGTATGCAGCGCTTACACAGGGAAGGGCTTTATCACCGTCGCTAACTATAACTGCCCCGGACAGGTGGTAATCTGCGGGGATGAGGAAGCTGTGGCTGAGACAGAAGCCGCGCTTCGCGATAGAGGCGTCAGGAGATGCGTCCGCCTGAATGTCAGCGGACCGTTCCATACGAAATATATGCAGCCTGCGGGTGAAGCCCTTCGCGGGTATTTTGCACGCATGGATTTCCGGAAGCCGGAGATTCCCGTACTTCTGAATGTGACGGGCGATTATTACAGGGACGGCGATTCGCTGAAGGAGCTGCTGGTGCAACAGGTTCAGAGCAGTGTCCGACTTGAGGATCAGCTGAAAAAGCTTGTGGAAGAAGGCGCTGACCTGTTCGTGGAAATCGGGCCCGGAAATACGATCGCCGGTTTTTTGAAGAAGACTGCCAAAGCCCTGAACCGGGACATCCGGGTAGTGAGTATTGATACCGCAGATGATTTGAATAAGCTGATAGGAGCAAATGCATGAGCGAGAGAAGAATAGCACTGATCACGGGGGGCAGCCGTGGTATCGGCAGGGCCATCTGCATCCGGCTGGCACAGGCCGGCAACGATATCGTATTTAACTATCAAAGCGGCGCAGAAGCGGCAGCGGAGACCAAGCGCCTCTGCGAAGAGTACGGGGTACAGGTACTTGCCGTACAGGCTGATGTTTCAACACCCGAGGCCTGTGAGATGCTGGTGAAGCAGGCTGCCGAGTTTGGCGGGGGCAAAATCCATGTACTGGTCAACAACGCCGGTATCACAAGAGATAACCTGCTTGCCAGAATCAAGGATGAGGACCTGGATGCGGTCGTAAACGTGAACCTGAAGGGCCCCTTTTATCTGATGCGGGCAGTGTCAAAGCTGATGCTTCGTCAGAAGTACGGACGGATCATCAATATGAGTTCCGTTGTCGGTCTGAAAGGAAATGCGGGACAGGTCAATTATGCGGCAACCAAGGCTGCAGTCATCGGAATGACAAAGTCTCTCGCAAGAGAACTTGCCTCAAGACAGATTACAGTCAACGCTGTCGCACCCGGCATGATTGAGACTGATATGACCGGAGCGATCAGGGAAGAAGCAAGACAGCAGATTCTGGAAAGCATTCCCTTCCGGGAGATGGGAAGCCCCGCGGATGTAGCCAATGTGGTGGCATTTCTTGCGGGGGATGAAGCAAGATATATTACCGGACAGGTCATCGCGGTAGACGGAGGTATGGCAATATGAGAAGAGTAGTAGTAACGGGACTGGGTGCTGTCACCCCGATCGGCAACAATGTGGCAGATATGTGGGAGTCCGTCAGGGCAGGAAAGTGCGGCATTGACAGGATCACACATTATGATACGACCGGGCGCAAGGTGACCCTGGCCGGTGAGGTTAAGAATTTCTGTGCGGAAGAAGTGATCGATAAGTCCGAGCTTCGTAAGATGGATCCGTTCGTTGTGTTTGCAATCGCGGCAGCCGATGAGGCGATGAGAGATGCCGCGCTTGCGATGGAGGAGGAAGATGCCCTTCGCTGCGGTATCATTTTCTCCAGCGGTATCGGTGGTCTGGGCACCATTCAGAACGAATGCACCAGAGGTCTGGAGAAGGGCTTCGACAGAGTATCGCCCCACTTCATCCCGATGTCCATCTCCAATATGGCGGCGGGTCAGATAGCCATCAGGCACGGTATCCACGGCATGTGCAGCTGCGTGGTAACGGCGTGCGCGGGCGCCACGAATGCGATCGGTGATGCGTTCAGACAGGTGCGGGACGGTTACCAGGATGTGATGCTCTGCGGCGGCTGTGAGGCTAGCATCACCCCTCTCGGCATCGGCGGGTTTACTTCCATGAAGGCGCTGAGCACCGCAGAAGATCCGGCCAGAGCGTCCATCCCCTTCGACAAAGAGAGAAGCGGTTTCGTCATGGGCGAAGGCGCCGGCGTACTGGTGCTGGAGGAGTACGAGCATGCTGTGAAGAGAGGTGCCAGAATCTACTGCGAAATGGTTGGTTACGGTGCGACCTGTGACGCAAGCCATGTGACGGCTCCTTTGGCGGACGGCAGCATGGCGGCGGCTGCTATGACGAAGGCGCTTGAGGATGCAAAGCTTACGCCTTCTCAGGTCACTTACATCAACGCCCACGGAACCTCCACCTCCTTAAATGATAAGGGCGAGACGAAGGCCATCCGGCTGGCGTTTGGCGATGCCGCAGACAGACTCATGGTGAGCTCCACAAAGTCCATGACAGGACATCTTCTCGGCGCAAGCGGTGCCGTGGAAGCCATTATTACCGTCTTGAGCGTCAAAAATGACCTGGTTCCGCCCACCATCAATTATCAGGTGCCCGATGAGGAGTGCGACCTTGACATAGTGCCCAACAAGGCAAGAGAAACCAAGGTAGAGTGTGCGATGTCCAACTCCTTGGGATTTGGCGGACACAACGCCTCCATTGTTTTCAAAAAGTGTTAGGAGAGTTTAGAGATGACATTAGATTCCAATCAGATTCAGGAAATCCTGCCCCACAGATATCCTTTTCTCTTAGTGGACCGTATCCTTGCGTGTGAACCCGGCGTAAGCGCTAAGGGAATCAAGTGTGTTACGGCAAACGAACAGCTTTTCTGCGGCCATTTCCCCAAGAAGCATGTGATGCCGGGCGTGCTGATCATTGAAGCATTGGCACAGACCGGCGCGGTGGCGATCCTGTCCCGCGAGGAGAACAAAGGAAAGATTGCCCTGTTTGGCGGCATCAAAAACGCCCGCTTCAAAAAACAGGTCGTTCCGGGGGATGTGCTGGAGCTAAACTGTGAGATCATTGCCTCAAAGGGTCCCGTCGGCATCGGCAGGGCGGAAGCTTATGTGGACGGTCAGCTCGCCGTCAGTGCGGAACTGACATTTGCAATAGAGTAGAGGAAATGCTATAATGAAGGCATGATATCGGACAGGAGTGTTGAGCTATGCTGCAGGATGCATTTTCGAAGGTTTACATGAAGTTTAAGCTGCATTTTTATCAGAAGGTATTTGAAAGACTGCAGGACAGGGAAGCTTCCCTTACCACAGTGGAAACCTTTTGCATGGAGATCATCTATGCGTTGGACAAACCCACGGTTGCGGAGTTTGCGAATATCACGAATATTTCTTCTCCCAATGCTGCCTATAAGGTCAACAGCCTGGTCAAGAAGGGATACCTGAAGCGGGTTCAGTCCGAGCACGATAAGAGAGAATTTCACCTGGAAGTGACCGAGAAATACTTAAATTACTATAATATCAGCTACAATTACATGGAGACTGTCATGAAGCGCATCGAAGAGCGCTTTGCACCCGAAGAGATTCAGACGCTGATTAAGGTGCTGCAGATCATGGATGAGGAACTGATGCCGGAAATCAAGCTCTGACACTGAGAACGCCACAGAGGGGAATCCCCGCTCTGCGGCGTTTTTTTAGCATTCGCAGCCGATGATGATACCGCCGCGCTCCCCATAGTAGCTGCACAGTCCGCGGGCGGGATAGATGAGAAGATCAGTGCCTTGGAAGCGTTCCTTCAGGGATTCACCGACCAGTGTCGCAAGCTCCTCGTTTTCGATGTGGCAGATTCGGACCTTGCCGCCCGTAAAGCCGGCTTTGGTGATTTCCTCCGTGAGTCTGTTGACGATGCATTTGGTCCCACGGCACTTTGTCATGGGCTGAATGTCGCCGTCAGCGCTCGCAGTGCCCATGATACTGATGTTCAGCATGCCGATGGCTGAGGCGACCACTTTATTGACACGGCCGTTCTGGGCGAAGTTGTGCAGGGAGCGGAAGGAGAAGAATAACCTCGTGGAGGACAGATACTCTTTGACCAGAACGGAGATCTCCTCGAAGCTTTTGCCCTCCTTCTTCCAGGCAATCATTTTTTCGAGCGCAAGTCTCATCTCGGGACCTGTTGTCAGAGAGTCGATCACGACGACTTTGGCGTCCGGGTATTTCTCCAGATACTGGTCTCTTGCGGCACAGGCACTGTTGTAGGCGCCGGAGAGGCGGCTGGTCAAGGTCATACAATAAATCTCGGTTCCGCCTTCGAATGCTTTCAGCCAGCTCTCGGTCGTAGGGCAGGAGGTGTAGGATCTGCCTTTGTATGCGAGCAGATAATCCAGCATCTCATGGACATCCATGTCAGGAGTATCCACAAATTCCCGCTCTGCAGTATAAATGGAAAGAGGCGCAGCCTCGAGGTTTACGCCTTCGTAGGAATTGGTATCACAGGAAGAGTCAATCACAAATTTAATCATAAGTACCTCCGCATTGTTTTAAGTAGTTTTCAATACTATATGATATTGTATTACAAAACATTATGTGTTACAATTTACAAAACCCCTGTTTTTGTCAAGTCACGATACTTAAGGAGGAAAAGCGTGAGAGTAGAGTTTGCGGACAATGAAAAAACCAGATTTACCAGAATGTGCATCGGTGAGGCGGTGGTGAAGCTGCTCAAGCAGATGGACTTTAGCAGCTTGAAGATTTCTGATATTGTCAGGAAAGCCGGCGTTTCCAGGACGACCTTTTATCAGTATTATACGACGCCGTACTCCGTTTTGACGGACTATCTGAGTATTCTGGTCTCTGAATATCTGCAGAAAAGTAAGCTTCAGAATCCGAAGCGCCAGTTTTTTACCTATGCGCATATTCTCTTCTCACTGCAGTTTTTTGACGGATACGCCGACTTCTTCCTGACGCTGTCCGAAAAGAAACTGCACTCGGTGATGCTCGACGGCATCAATACCTTTATGACGCAGCATATCCGCACCGACAGCAGACTTTCCGTCTACGAACTGTATTCTTATGCAGGAGGACTTCTGAATACCTTTTTAAAATGGGAGGAGGAAGGCAAGAAGGACAGCGCGGAGGAGATCGCCAATACCATTTACCGTATGTATGCGAGACAGGCGCGGGAGATCACCACAGAACCGGTCTGAGGACGTGCGGCCCGAAACAATTCCGAATAGGAAGCAAAAAAAGATAAAAACAGAAAAAAGTACTTGTGTCCGGGGACGGAAGCGGATATAATAAGTGCGTAAATAAGAAGAATTCTTCAGGGTTGGGTGAAATTCCCTACTGGCGGTACAGTCCGCGACCCGTGGTAAGTAGGTTTGCCACGGCTGACCCGGTGCAACTCCGGGACCAACAGTACAGTCTGGATGAAAGAAGAAGTTGTTCATGCTTTTTTTGTGTGCAAACCCTGAGTCTGTGTACAGACCCGGGGTTTTTTGATTCTCACAATCATGAGCGGAGCACAATGGAGAATTTTCCTTACAACACAGAGAGCGGCGGCATTCAGGAGGCCGTGCGCCCGAAGAAAACGGAGGAAAAGAAAAATGTTTCAACTAAGTAAACTGATGGAATCCATTACGACGAACCTGCCTTATGTATGCGGCTTCCTCGCTGTCATCGTCAGCATGTTTCTGATCGCACTCGCACTCGAGACGGTGGCAAGAAAGAAAAGCGGTGATACGGAACCGATTTTTTCGACCAGAAAGATTGCAGTCATCGGTATGTTCTCCGCACTGGCAGCAGTGCTGATGTTGTTTGAGTTCCCGCTCTTTTTTGCACCACCCTTTTACAAGCTGGACTTCAGCGAGATTCCGATTCTGGTCGGCACCTTTGCCTTCGGACCGGTAGCCGGCGTGATGATGGAGTTTATTAAAATCCTGCTGAAATTATTTATGAAGGGAACATCCACAGCCTTTGTGGGCGACCTTGCCAACTTCGCGGTAGGCTGCAGCTTTATCCTGCCGGCTTCCGTCATTTACACATTCAAAAAGAGCAAGAAGATGGCTGTGATCGCCTGTATTGCCGGCACGCTGGTTCTGACCGTCTTCGGGACAAGCTTCAACGCCGTGTATCTGCTCCCCGCATTCTCCAAGCTCTACGGTATGCCGATGGAGGCGCTGCTCAACATGGGTGTGGAAGCCAACTCCCTCGTGAAGGAAGGCAGTATCGTAAGCTTTGTGGTTGCCTGTGTGGCACCTTTGAATCTGATCAAGGGAACCAGCGTGTCAATCGTCACACTTTGCATTTATAAGTCGCTCAGCCCGATTTTAAAAGGAACCGGCCGCAGGAAAACACAGTAGGCCTTCGGTACCGTGCTTTACAAAAACTGCTCCTGACAGTCATATAAAACTGAATCATGCATGCACATGGCCCGGATGAACGCATCCGGGCTTAAATTTTACTTGTTTTACGAATGGTTGTCTGTTATAGTGCGAGAAGGAGCAATTGAATGAGAAACTCCCATTCCCAAAAGGGAGACCGAAATAGTTTCAGTGGTTGTATTGTCAGTCAGGAGGAGATTTATGAGCTCAATAGTAGATGCTGTTGCGGAATATGAGCGGGCATTAAAACTTGGAAAAAAGGAAGGGACGCCGGTTCCTTCCCTGGATGAGATTCTGGAAGAGAAGAACGAGCAGATCGTCGGAGAAATATCGCTTGGGCTGATTCAGATTCCCTCAGACAGAATCGTGGGAACGAAGACAGACGGAAGAAGCGGTGCGCTCAGCAAGAGCTTTTACCCGCTGTTGGAGCAGGGCACGGAGTTTGCGGTGAAGTGGGAGCACCTGTATATGGCGCATCTCGACGAAGGAATCCGCGAGCCGATCAAGGCTTACGAATATATGAACGAGTTCTATGTGCTGGAAGGAAATAAGCGGGTCAGTGTTTTGAGGTACTGCGGCGCCGTCTCCATTCCCGGCGTGGTGATCCGACTGGTGCCGAAACGCACCAACGACCCCGAGAAGGTGGTTTACTATGAATTCATGGAGTTCTACGCCCTCTCGGGCGTGAATTATATCTATTTCACGAAGCCCGGAAGCTTTGCACGCCTGCAGCGTCTGGTCGGAAAACGTCCCGACGAGATGTGGAGCGATGTCGATAAACTGGATTTCAGTTCCGTATTTACAAGCTTCAGCGCGGAGTATGAGGCAAAAAAGAAGAAAGGCATGCCTGTTTCAAGCAGTGATGCGTTCCTGTTCTTTATCGGCGTATACGACTACCAGTCGGTTCTGAAGATGACTTCATCGGAGCTGAAAGAAAAGATCGAGCAGGCCTGGGAGGAGTTTTTCCTGCTTACCGGCGAAGAACCCCTGCAGCTGCAGATGACACCCGCAGCTGTCGAGCCCAAGAAATCCGTGACGAAGCTGATCAGCAACCTGCTGGGCGGTACCAGGCAGAAGGTGGCGTTTATTCATCAGAAAACGACCGAGACCTCCGGCTGGACCTACGCCCATGAGCTGGGCAGGCTTCACTTGGAGGAGGTTTTCCCGGATGATATCTATACCCAGAGTTATTTCATGGCGACGGAGGATAACTGTGAACAGATTCTGCAGGAGGCCATCCGGGACGGATGTACCATTGTATTTACGACGGCGCCGCCGCTTCTGAAAGCCAGTCTGAAGGTGGCAATTGAACACCCGGAGATCAAGATTCTGAACTGTTCGCTGAACACCTCTCACAAACATATCCGCACCTACTATGCGAGAATGTATGAGGCAAAGTTTCTGATGGGAGCGATTGCCGGAGCAATGGTGGCAAACGACAAAATCGGTTATGTCGCAGATTATCCGATCTATGGAATGACTGCCAATATCAATGCGTTTGCTCTGGGAGCCAAGATGGTGAATCCCCGCGCGAAAATCTATCTGGAATGGTCCACGATGAAGGGCATTAATCTTGCAGAGAGATTTGAGGAACGCGGAATCAGTGTGATCTCCGGTCTGGACATTCTGCCGACAGATGTGGTGAGTCGCAACTTTGGACTGTACTGCACCACAGACAAGTCGTTCAGAAATCTGGCAATGCCTGTCTGGCACTGGGGCAAATTCTATGAGAAGATGATCGGCAGCATCCTGAACGGCACCTGGAAATCCGACGAGACGGCCAACGATAAGGGCTTAAACTATTGGTGGGGGATGTCCTCGGAGATCATCGAGGTAATCTGCTCGCACCATCTGCCTATCGGCACCGCGCGATTGGTGGATCTGCTCAAACAGACCATCTGTGCGGGAGATTTTAACCCGTTCTCCGGCATCCTGTATTCTCAGGACGGCGCGGTATCCATCGATCCGGACTATGTGATGACACCTGAGGAGATCATCCGTATGGACTGGCTGGCCGAAAATGTGGTCGGACTGATCCCGAAGATGGAGGAACTTGCCGATTCCGCAAAAGCGGTTGTGACAAAGTCGGGTCTTGACAAGCCAAGTGATGACGCGACGATTGTCTGATTTTTACGAAAGGCCTTTATCACCATGCGAATTCTTGTAATAGCAGATGAAGAGTCGAAATACCTGTGGGATTATTACGAAGACGGGAAGCTTAAGGACATTGACCTGATCCTCTCGGCAGGGGATTTGAATCCGAATTACCTTTCTTTCCTTACGACCTTCGCGAATGTTCCGGTGCTCTATGTACACGGGAATCATGACGATAAGTACGAGACAAAACCGCCGGAGGGCTGTATCTGTATCGAAGATCAGATCTATGTCTACGAGGGAGTGCGGATTTTGGGACTGGGCGGTTCCATGCGCTATAAGCACGGAAAACATCAGTATACAGAAAGAGAGATGAAGCGGCGTGTCAAAAGACTGTGGTTTACGCTGCTGCGCCACGGCGGGTTTGATATTCTTCTGACCCATGCGCCGGCGTATCAGTTAAACGACGGCAGAGACCTTCCGCACCAGGGATTTCAGGTATTTTTGGAGCTCATGAAAAAATACAGACCGAAATTCTTCATTCACGGTCATGTGCATATGAGTTACGGAAGACAGTATAAGCGATATGACAAATACGAAGATACTCATGTAATCAATGCCTACGACAGGTGCATCTTCGACTATGAGGCGGAGGATGTACACAACAATTTAAGACGGTAGGACAAAGTGTAAGCCGGGACAGCTGTCCCGGCTTATGATATAGCGGTGTTTCAACTGATGCTTCTGTGTTGTCAGGGCTTACTCCATATCTTCAAAAGCCTCGAGGCCTTTCTTAGCCTCTGCCTTGGTATCACCGTGGCGGACGAAGAGCATGGTCACGAAGCTTAAGGCAACAAACAAAGCAGCATACGGGAAGAGAATGCGGTAGTCGATGGTTCTCATCAAAGTGCCTGCCAGGATAGGAGTCACAACCTGCGCCGCCATGGAGGCCGTGTAGTAGTAGCCCGTGTATTTGCCGATATCTGAGCCCTTGCACATTTCCACCACCATGGGGAGGCTGTTGACATTGATGGCAGCCCAGGCAAGGCCGACCAGTGCGAACATGAGATACATCAGCACGCTGACTGAGGTGGCGTTGACGGTCAGTACAAAGCCCATAACGAAGCAGAAGGTCAGCAGAAGAACGCCGGCCTGAATGGTTTTCTTACGGCCGATTTTACCGGCGATCATACCGAT
Source organism: Acetatifactor sp. (assembly GCA_016293615.1). Taxonomy (GTDB): domain Bacteria; phylum Bacillota; class Clostridia; order Lachnospirales; family Lachnospiraceae; genus Acetatifactor. The sequence continues at coordinate 53,614 of JAEDDX010000003.1, read as the reverse complement.
CGGGATATAGGAGAGGATAGCGCCTGCGGTTCCTACCAGAAGGCAGGTGGAAGCGCCGCCGAGTCCCTGTCCCATCACCTGGCTGACATAGGTGGTGAACCAGGTGGTGACACCGTTGTAGCCGATGAACCAGAGTGCGATCGAGAGCAGGAGAAACGCGCCGGACTTTTTCACGGCGGGAGGAAGGGTCTCGTGTCCGGAACCGTCATCCTCAGCCAGGTTCCATTCGGGGTGCGCTTCTTCCAGCTTTTGATTCTTCCTTACCAAAGCAGGCTCCTTTACAAACAGGAAAAGAGTTCCCACTGCGACAAACATGATGGCGGATACCACGATGAACAAAGGCTGATAATTGACATGTGACAGGCCCTGTGTTTTCGCGTTCGGATAGAGCGCGGCAGCAATGCCGAGATAAAGGATACCGCCCACGGCACCCATCAGATTGATGATGGCGTTGGCCTTGGAGCGGAGAGGCTTGGGCGTCACATCCGGCATCAGGGCAACCGCCGGCGAGCGGTAGGTGCCCATCGCAATGAGCAGAAGCCCAAGGACGATGACGAAAGAGACGGTTTTCAGGGGGGATGCCTGCGCTGCATATGCATTGTCGAGCACGGGCAGAAGATTCACCAGAATGACGGCGCAGCCGGTACCGAACAAAATGAAGGGCATTCGCTTTCCTATCTTTGTGTCTGTCTTGTCTGAAAGACCGCCGAAGAGAGGGAGCAAAAACAGAGCAAGGATATTATCTGCCGCCATGATCGCACCGGAGACGGTTTCGTTCATGTGGAATGTTTTGGTCAGAATCAGCGGAACGATGTTGTCGTACATCTGCCAGAAAGAACAGATGGAAAGAAAGGCGAGTCCGACCAGAATGGTTTGCTTTTGATTGAGTTTCATGATGTTACCTCCTGCTGAGATTTCCCTGAGTACCACTTCAGTTTACAGGAAAACTGCGGAAGAAACAATAGAAGAACCTGAATTTGCGAAATTCTACGCCGAAAAGAAAGTCAATTGACGCATGATAAAAGCAGTTGTACAATAATACTATCACGAAAAGGAGACGATGAGGATGAAGAAGAGAACCCTGTTGCTCTGGGCGGCGGCGCCCTTTTTTCTGCTGGCTCCGGGACATGCCTCCCGGGGACAGAAAGCAAAGTTCGCGGGCAGAAACATTGCGCATCGCGGGCTGCATACCAAGGATAAGACCGTTCCCGAGAATTCTCTCCGCGCCTTTGCCCTGGCAGTCGGCAACGGATACGGAATCGAACTGGATGTACGCCTCTCCGCGGACGGACAGGTCGTGGTCTTCCATGACGATACCCTGAAGCGTGTCTGCGGTGTCGATAAGAGAGTGGATGAACTGACCTACGCAGAGCTAAAGGAGCTGCCCCTGGCCGGAAATGAAGAGGATCATATTCCCCTTTTCGCGGATGTGCTTGAAGTGGTCCGCGGGAAGGTTCCCATGATCGTGGAACTCAAGGACGGAAAACGAAACAGGGAACTGTGTGAGAAGACATACGCCCTTCTGCAGACCTACAGAGGAGATTATTGCATTGAAAGCTTCAATCCCCTGATTGTGGCATGGTTTCGGATGCATGCCTCCGAGGTACTGCGGGGACAGCTTGCAACGGTTCCGGAGAACTACACCGAACAGAAGCCGTGGCTGGGTTTCCTGCTCGGAAACTGTCTGTTCAATGTGCTGGCGAGACCGCAGTTTATCGCCTATGATATCGTAAAGAAACCGTTCCCTGTGAAAATTGCGGAGAAAATGGGAGCGCTCAGGGTCTGCTGGACTTCCCATGAGCAGGCAAACGAAGAGAACAACGATGTCGTCATTTTCGAATACTACAGACCGAAGCAGAGATTTCGGTGATTGGTAAGAAAAAACTTGCCGAACAATGTCGGTTTCAGTATAATGTTTTTATTCATCTTAACATTCCTAAGGAGGAGACATTCATGGAAAACAATAAGCGTCCTGAAAACATGGAACGTATCACAACCACCGCACTCGCTGAAAAATTCATCGAAGAGCAGGTAACCGAGCTTCGCGGTCAGATCGGAAACAAGAAGGTTCTGCTCGCACTGTCCGGAGGGGTTGATTCTTCCGTAGTAGCAGCTCTGTTGATCAAGGCGATCGGCAAACAGCTGGTATGTGTACATGTGAACCACGGCCTTCTTCGTAAGGGAGAGCCCGAGCAGGTGGTTGAGGTTTTCCGCAATCAGATGGATGCCAACCTTATTTATGTCGATGCAATCGACCGTTTCTTAGATAAACTTGCAGGCGTATCTGATCCCGAGACTAAGAGAAAGATCATTGGCAAGGAGTTCATCGAAGTCTTTGCCGACGAGGCAAAGAAACTCGACGGTATTGAGTTCCTTGCACAGGGAACCATCTATCCCGACATTCTTGAGAGTGACGGCGTCAAGGCTCACCACAATGTCGGCGGACTTCCTGAGGACCTTCAGTTCGAGCTTGTGGAGCCTGTGAAGCTGCTGTACAAGGATGAGGTTCGTGTCGTAGGAAAGACCCTCGGTCTTCCCGATGAGATGGTTTACCGCCAGCCCTTCCCCGGTCCCGGACTCGGTGTCCGCTGTACCGGTGCCATCACCCGTGACAGACTGGAAGCACTCCGCGAGTCTGACGCAATCCTTCGTGAAGAGTTTGCGGCAGCAGGTCTTGAAGGCAAGGTATGGCAGTACTTTACGGTAGTGCCTGATTACAAATCTACCGGCATCAAGGACAACAAGCGTACCTTCGAATGGCCCGCAATCATCCGTGCCGTAAACTCCATCGACGCAACCAGCGCCTCCATCGAAGAGATACCCTACGCCCTTCTCGGCAAGATCACCAACCGCATCCTTGCCGAAGTCCCCGGCATCAACCGTGTCCTCTACGACCTGTCACCCAAGCCCGTGGCTACGATAGAGTGGGAGTGATAACGAGCCAAATACTTCCGGTAATCAAGACAGCATCTGCGAAGCAGAGCACATAACGAAAAAGGACACACCTGCATGCTTGCATGCAAAGGTGTGTCCTTTTTCGTTATGTGAGCCCGCATCCGACAGGATGCGGGCTGCCTTGATTGCCGGGAGTATTTGGCGACAACATACCGTGCGAAAAAGAAGAGACAGAATGGCGTCAGCCATTCTGTCTCTTCTTTTTCGCACAGGAATAGCCGCGTCAGCCATTCTGTCTCTTCTTTTTCGCACAGGAGCAGCTGCGTCAGCCATTCTGCCCCCTTCCCGGGTATTTATTGCTCGCGGAAGAAAATCTCTCCGGTTTCGTCATTCATACCGTCTACGATGGCAAGAGATTCCAGGTGAATCCCCTTTTCGCGTATCATTTTGCCTCCGGTCTGGAAGCCCTTCTCGACTGCGATGCCGACGCCCTCGAGGGTAGCGCCGGAATCATTGATCAGATCGATCAGTCCCATGACAGCACAACCGTTTGCAAGGAAGTCATCGATCACCAGTACATGATCCTCGGGAGTGAGGAATTTCTTGGATACGATGATATCATAGACCCGTTTGTGGGTAAAAGATTCAACCTTGGAGGTGAAGACCTCGCCGTCAATGTTCAGGCTCTTGGCCTTTTTTGCGAAGACCACCGGTACATGGAAGCTCTGCGCGACAACGCAGGCAATCCCGATGCCGGATGCTTCGATGGTCAGGATCTTTGTGATCGGGGCATCTGCAAACAGCCGCTTGAATTCCTTGCCCATCTCATCAAACAGCTCTACATCCATCTGATGGTTTAAAAAGCCGTCAACCTTTAAGATATTGCCTTTCTTTACAATACCGTCCTTCTTGATTCTCTCTTCCAGTAACTTCATGTTTCCTAAAGCCTCTCCCTCGTAAAGTATCATGGATCACTTTGTTTTAGCCTATGCTAACACAATTTTACCGAAAAAACTATAGAATTTTACAAAATCAAAGGAAAAGATTGCAAAATTGCTTTTATACTTATATAATGATGTCGTTTCCATTAATTTATAGGTTTTCATCGAAAGATGAGAGGAGGAGAATTATGAAATTCAAAAAGACATTATGTCTGATCCTCGCTATGGCAATGATGCTTCTGCTCGTTGCATGTGGTGGGGAGACACCCGAGGCTTCCGGCAACTCCGGAAACTCCGGAAACACAGGAAATGCCGGCAACGCAGGCGGAAACGACACAGCAAGCAATATTAAGATCGGCGTGATTCTGGTAGGTGACGAGACCGAAGGATACTCACTGGCTCACATGAACGGCATCAAGGAAGCAGCAGCCGAGCTTGGTATTCCTGACAGCCAGATCGTCTGGAAGTACAAGGTAGAGGAGAATTCTACCTGTTATGATTCCGCAGTTGACCTTGTTGGTCAGAAATGTAACCTGATCATTTCCAACAGCTATGGCCACCAGACCTTCATGGTACAGGCTGCAAGCGAGTATCCTGATGTTACCTTCGTAGCTATGACCGGTGACTTTGCTGCAATCAGCGGATGCTCCAACTTCAAGAATGCTTTCACCGGCGTTTATGAGTCCCGTTATGTATCCGGCGTGGTTGCAGGTATGAAGCTGAAGGAGCTTCTGGACAACGGAACCCTTACCAAGGATACCCAGCCTAAGAGCTTCGACGCTGACGGCAATGTTAAGATCGGTTATGTCGGCGCTTTCAGCTATGCTGAGGTTGTATCCGGCTACACTGCTTTCTATCTCGGAATTAAGAGCATCGTTCCCAATGTTGTAATGGAAGTTATGTACACCAACTCCTGGTTCGATATCGACAAGGAAGGTGCGGCAGCTGAGGCTCTGATCGCAAACGGCAATGTGATCATCGGTCAGCATGCAGACTCCACCGGTGCTCCCGCAGCGACCCAGAAGCTTCTGGACAACGGAACCATCTGCTACTCTGTAGGCTACAATGTAGACATGCTCGGCACCGCTCCCACAGCAGCCCTGACTTCCGCTACCAACAACTGGAAGGTTTACTACAAGCATGCATTCGAGTGCATCATGAACGGTAAGACTCTTGAGGCTGACTGGGCTAAGGGATATACGGATGATGCAGTCGCAATCACCGAGCTTGGTAAGTCCTGCGCTGCAGGTACTGCTGAGAAGGTTGCTGAGGTTGAGGCAGCTCTGAAGAACGGTACTCTGAAGGTGTTCGATACCAACAACTTCACCGTTGGCGGACAGAAGGTTACCACAGCTCCCGTAGACATGAGCTTTATGGATTGGTCTACCATGACCGCTATTTATCAGGGTGAAACCATCGACGCAATCAAGGACGGCTACTTCGCTGAGTCTGAGTTCAGAAGTGCTCCTTACTTTTCACTGCGTATCGACGGTATCACCGAGGATGCAGATCCTGTACAGTAATCCGGGCTTTTCAGCCATATCATAAAAGGGAAAGAGGGCATACTGTTTGTCCTCTTTTCCCCTTTTTTCAGTTTGAAACAATGCTTTCCGACAGAGCGCGGAGTGCATTGTTTTGCACTTAAAATCCAAACGAAACAGAAAGGAACATGTCTTATGGAATGTGCCATCAGCCTGAAACACGTTACAAAGACCTTCGGCTCCGTCGTTGCCAATAAGGATGTTTCCCTTGATATCTATAAGGGAGAAATTCTGTCCCTGCTGGGGGAGAACGGCAGCGGTAAGACCACACTTCTGAATATGATCGCCGGTATCTATTATCCCGATTCCGGTGAGGTGTGGGTGAACGGAAAGCCTGTGGAGATTCGTTCTCCCAAGGATGCGTACAATCTCGGAATCGGTATGATTCATCAGCACTTCAAGCTGGTGGATGTGTTTACTGCAACGGAGAATATCGCGCTCGGACTGGACAGGAAGGAAGCCTTTGATCTGAAGGAGATTAGGAAGAAAGCACAGGCGATCTGCGACAAGTATCATTTCGAAATGGACTTTGACCAGAAAGTTTACGCAATGAGTGTCTCCCAGAAGCAGACTCTGGAGATCATCAAGGTGCTTTACAGAGGAGCTGATATTCTGATTCTTGACGAACCGACCGCGGTTCTGACCCCGCAGGAGACAGAGAAGCTGTTCCGCGTCATCAGCAACATGAGAGATGACGGCAAGAGTGTGGTCATCATCACGCATAAGCTTCACGAGGTGTTGGAGATCTCTGACAGAGTCAGCATCCTGCGCAAGGGTGAGTATATCGGTACGGTGGATACCAAGGACGCCGACGAGAGCATCCTGACCGAGATGATGGTGGGCAAGAAGGTTGAACTGAATATCGAAAGACCCGAGCCCGAGAACCCTGTGAAGAGACTGGATGTGAAGAATCTGTCCGTCATCAGCGCAGAGGGGATTGAGGTACTGCATGATATCAACTTTGAAGCATACGGCGGAGAGATCCTGGGTATCGCGGGCGTTTCCGGCAACGGACAGAAAGAGCTCCTTGAGGCAATCGCAGGCCTGCAGCCCGTTGCCGCCGGCGGCAGCGTGAAATACTACAGCAGCGAAGACGGCAAGGGGGATGCCATGGAAGTCATCGGCAAGAACCCCAGAGTCATCCGAAATGCAGGTATTCATATGTCCTTTGTCCCGGAAGACCGTCTCGGAATGGGTCTGGTGGGTTCCATGGGCATGACCGGCAACATGATGCTGAAGGACTACGAGAAGGGAAAATGGTTCCTGACTGACAGAAAGAGTCCCAGGAACCTCGCCGAGCAGATTAAGGAAGAGCTTGCTGTCGTAACGCCGGGGATCAATACTCCCGTGTCGAGACTTTCCGGCGGTAATGTACAGAAGGTACTGGTCGGCCGTGAGATCTCAGCAGCCCCCATGGTTCTGATGACTGCCTATGCGGTGCGCGGACTGGATATCAATACCTCCTATACCATCTATGATTTGCTGAACCAGCAGAAGAAAAAGGGCGTTGCCGTCATCTATGTCGGCGAAGATCTGGATGTATTGCTGGCATTAAGTGACAGAATCCTGGTGCTCTGCGGCGGCAGAGTCAACGGTATCGTGGATGCGCGCAAGACCAACAAAGAGGAAGTCGGTCTTCTGATGACGAAGCTGAGAAAGGAAGGTGAGAAGAGTGAGTAACCCTGTAAAAGAACCGTTCCTTCGTATTGTAAAAAGAGATGAGGCATCGATTGCCAGAAAGATTCTGGTGCGTATCGCAGCCATCCTCTTCGCACTGGTGCTGGATGCACTTTTCATTTTCTTTGTGACAGGCTTAAATCCCCTGTCCGTATATGTGGTAATGTTTCAGGGAACCTTCGGGACAAGCATCCGTTTTTCCTGGGCGGTGCGTGACCTGGTATCCCTGCTTTGTATCGGCATCGCTCTGGCGCCTGCATTCAAGATGAAGTTCTGGAACATCGGCGCGGAAGGACAGGTGCTGATGGGAGCCCTGGTGACGGCCCTGATCATGGTTTATCTGGGCGGAAAGCTGCCCGGCACAGTCCTGTTCCCCGTTATGATCGTGACCAGCATTGCAGTCGGTGCAGTCTGGGGTCTGATTCCTGCCTTCTTCAAGGCAAAGTGGAAGACCAACGAGACTTTGTTTACCCTGATGATGAACTATGTAGCTACCAGTTTTGTGGCGTGCGCTGTCAATATCATGAGAGGACAGGCATCCAGTCTCGGTAAGCTCAACATGGGCACCAAGATCGGCTGGTTTCCGCAGTTTTTCGGACAGCGATACAACATCAACATTCTGGTGGTTGTCATTCTGACCTTCGCTATGTTTTTCTACCTGAAATACACAAAGCACGGCTATGAAATCACGGTTGTCGGCGAGTCTGAGAATACCGCACGATATGCCGGTATCAATGTATCCAGAGTCATCATGAGAACGATGGCCATCTCCGGTGCGATCTGCGGTCTGTGCGGTCTGCTGCTTGTCTGCGGCCGTGACCAGACCATCTCTACCAGCACTGCGGGAGGCAACGGATTTACAGCCATCATCGTTGCATGGCTTGCGAAATTCAATACCTTCTATATGGCATTGATCGCATTCCTTTTGATCTTTCTGCAGAAGGGTGCAGGTGAGATTGCTTCCGCATACGGTCTGAACGATTTTGCCTCCTCCATTATCTCGGGAGTCATTTTGTTCTGTATTCTCGGCAGTGAATTTTTCGTCAATTACCGCTGTATCTTCCGCGCCGGCAAGGCAGCGAAGAAGAGCGATGAGCAGTAGGAGGGAGGAGAGAGTATGAGCAGTTTAATTGCATGGATCATCAGAGCGATTCCCTTCGGAACCATCATCATGTACGGTGCCATGGGTGAGACCGTGACCGAGAAGTCCGGTAACCTGAACCTCGGCGTACCCGGAATCATGTATCTCGGAGGCTTTGCGGGCTTCGCAAGTGCCTACTTCTACGAGAACAGTGTTGCGGACCCGATCCCCCTTGTCAGCATTCTGCTGACTCTGTTTTGCTGTATCGTCGCTTCTATGCTGGGCGGTCTGATTTTCAGCTTCCTGACCATCACACTCAGGGCAAACCAGAATGTGACGGGTCTGGCTCTGACCACCTTCGGTATGGGAGTTGCGAATTTCTTCGGTGTGTTCATCTTAAACGGTAAGGCATACAGTGCCGCACCGATGGCGAACGCGGCCTATATCCGCAAGATCCCGGTGCTTTCAGAGCTCGGCATCGCAGGACAGATCGTGTTCGGATACGGATTTTTGGTATATGCAGCGATACTGTTGGCTGTATTGCTTCACTGGTTCTTAAATAAGACAAGAGTCGGGCTGAACCTGCGTGCGGTGGGCGAGAATCCTGCGACGGCGGATGCTGCCGGCATCAATGTCACTAAGTACAAATATCTGGCAACCTGTATCGGTGCCGCCATCTCCGGTATCGGCGGACTTTACTATGTGCTGGATTACAACTCCGGCATCTGGGCGACCACAGGCCAGATCGAAGCGTTAGGCTGGCTGGCCGTGGCACTGGTCATCTTTACTACCTGGAGACCTTTAAATGCGATCTGGGGTGCTTACCTGTTCGGAACCCTGTACTGGCTGTACCAGTTCCTTCCCAGTCTGATGGGCTTCACCGTGGCAAGCTATGTGACGGACCTGATACAGATGGTTCCTTATCTGGTAACGATCGTGGTATTGATCGTAACCAGCCTTCGCAAGAAAAAAGAAAACCAGCCCCCGGAGCATCTGGGACTGGCATACTTTAGAGAAGAACGTTAAGAATCAAGAGTTCGACACTCATCTTGTCATTCATACGACCGCTTTTGACGGCTTCCTCGGCCTCGACACATTGTGTCACGGCCAAGCGGAGAGCCGGAGTGCGAAACCTGGAGGCCTGTGACGCAAGCTTGTTCACGGCAAAGGGCGGAACGCCGATTTTGGAGGCGATGGAGCGGTTGTCCAAACCCTTGGTTTTGAGTTCTTTGACCTGTAATAACTGATTACAATGACGGGCGATGAGAGCGAGGATACGAAGAGGCGCTTCCTTCAGGGTAAGCAAATCGTAGTACAGCTGAAACGCCCGTTCTGTCTGCTTATTGGCAATGGCATCGACCATGTCAAAGATATGGTTGGTAACCCTCGTGGTACAGACTGCCTCCACATCCGCGTCCGTGATGACTTCCCGGTCCAGACAATAGCAGGAGAGCTTCTCGAGCTCCATCTGCAGATTGTTCATGTCGGTGCCGACCTTGTTCAACAATAATAAAACAGTGCTTTCCCGGATCTTCTTGCCGTCTTTGGCCAATACGCCGGCAACCCAGCGTTTGAGCGTGGCTTCATCCTGCACCGCAAATTCTGCTGCATGTCCCTTGGCGGCAACGGCCTTGTACAGCTTGCTTCGCTTGTCGACCTCCGATTCGCAGAAGACAAAAAATGTGGTGGGGCAGAGGTCAGCCAGGTATTCAGCCAGCTTTTCACCGCCTGCCTTAAACAGACCGCTGTTCTGTACAAAGATAACGCGGCGCTGCGCCAGAAAAGGCATGGTTTCCGCCAGGTCGATCATCTCGCCGATATTGATATTCTTGCCCTCAAAAAAGTGCGTGTTCATGGTATCACCCTCGTCGCACAGGGCGCTCTTAAGCTTTTCGCGGTACTGTCTGCATAGATATCTTTCTTCCCCATACAGGAGATACACCTGTTTCAAACTGCCCGATTTGATATCATCACTAATCTGCTTCATCTTTCTTTCCCTTTCGGCTGCAGGGCTTTGGCCTTGCACCGTGCTTCCCATCGTTTTCTTCCGGCGTGCTTCACACAAACCGTCGCGGAATCTGTTGTGTAGTCGCTCAACAAATCCGTTCTGAATTCATAAGTTCTCTGCTTATTATAACAAATACGCATCGGATATTCTACCCGATTTGCAACTTATCCCCTGTTTCGGTGTATTATATTTCCAAAGTCTTTATTCTTTTTCTATTTCTGTTATACTGGGAAAGAACAGAAAAGGGAGGGAAGGAAATGAAGTTTCGAATATCCGTTTCGCCGGAGAAACGAGAAGAGATAGAACGGTTTTTGAAAGAACATGGGATTGAGACGGATCCCGGCGCGGAATATACGATCGTGCAGGAGTCTCAATATCCAAGCTTTCTGTCTGCCAGAGATCTTCATAGGGAGAATGTGCGGATCGCCATAGAGGATGTAGTCTTCATAGAAGCCTTCGGTAAAGAGATCGAGATTCATACGCTGCAGGATACATATTTCGCGCAGGAGAGGATGTATCAGTTGGAGGAACTTCTGGACCCCCGGGCGTTTCTTAGAATCAGCAAGTCGGTTATGATTGCCGGAAAACATGTGAAAAAGATTCGTCCGTCCCTGTCTATGAAGTACATACTGACGATGACGGACGGAACCCTGGTGGATGTGACCAGAAGCTATTACAGTGAATTTCGAAGGTTTTTCAATATTTGATGGGAGGAATACAGAATGAGCATGCTGCTTACTTATTTGTTACTTATGTTTATCGTTGCCGGAATTGTCATATTGGTAAGTGTGTTGGCTTACAACAGAAGACTGGACAGAATCGTCAGAGGAGAGGAGAGGGATACGCATAGCAGACTCCCGGAACCGACTGCGACGGTGGGCGCGACTTATCGGGTCGTGCTGATGGCAATCTGTGTCATTGCGGTGGTTCTGATGAGTACAATGTATGGGATGCTAAGGACAATGCAGGATAAGCTCTCCATGCTGCAGAATGCACAGCAGAAGCTAAACAGTGAGATCTGGTACCTGCAGGGTTTGGTGGAGAATGAAAACCGATTGGTGCTGGATACCTATCTGGAGGTTCCTTCGGTAGATTATGAGAAGCTGACTGCCCGGGTACGATACAGGATCACCTTGCGGGAATATTCGGAAGACGGCGTGGTCTCTTTGCAGATCAATGACAGAGAGATTCCCATGGAGCCGGAGAGCCCCGGAGAGTTTGTATGTGATTTTGAGACAGACTTTTCCGACAACACTGAAACGGCCAGGGTCATCCTTCGCGAGAACGGGAGAACCAGCATAGAAGAAGTGGAGTCTCCCGGAAATCTGTTTGAGAAGTTTCTGCCCATGCCAACCTGTTCCTGTTTCCTGACTTCCGACATGTATTTTGGGAAGCTGAAGGCGCAAGGGTACTATTTGGTGGAGACCCAAAAGGCCGAGGAGGTGGCGTCCGCCACAGTCACCTATATGACAGGCGGCTCGGACATCAAAACCGTTGACATTACAAAGCAGGTGAAGGAGCAGTCGGAGATTGCGCTGGAGAAGGATCTGCCCTTGGACAAGGACCTGACCTTGCGAATTGAAATACAGATGCAGAACGGGTTTCGGACAGTGAAACAGTTTATGGCCTGTTATGCGGCGGTTACTGATGCCGTCGGTGTAGAATATGAGAGGATTCTGGATGCGGAAGGCAACATCCTTTGGGAAAACCAATATTATGTGGAAATGCGGTAAGCTTACCACAGGAACGCAGCACAGTCCGTGTAAAACGACAGCCGCCGGGTTTTATTTGACCTATTGTTTGTTATAGTAAATCAGCGCCGGATACTCTGGTTGAATTTTGAAGAAGGCAGCATGGGTATGTGACTCTGCCAGTGTTGTCTGTTCAGGAAGATTCTGCATCTATCCATTTCGTTGGTTTTGTCCTTTTTTATATCTATAAGTGGTTTCTTCAATTTACACAGTTTGCTCCTGTTATGTTGTAATGTGTTAAGGAAAAGCGCAGGTTTTATTACAAAACGGAACGGTTTGTTTTTTCTTAAAACAGCTCAAAACACAATGAGTTTACGGTTTGCTATTCTGATTACCTCACTGTCATGTATGACACGAAGGCAGAAGTCCGGAGAGCATTCGGATTTCCTGTCTGACTTACCCCAAAATATGAAAGCAGACATAAGAAAGGCCGGAGATTGTAAAAAGCTGAACGGCTTGAACTGTTCGCCGACATGTTCAGGCGGGTATGCCTTTACAATGGATGGTGAAGAATTTCAGAAATGCAAAAATATGGCGTTTTTTCACTCTCTGACAGAAGAAAACTATGATGCCATAATGAAACTGATTCGTTCTGAATTGGGCGCGTATTGATGCGGTACCCTTTCGCAGAGGTGGAAGAATGATGCAATTTAAATTGAAAACAGTGCTTTACCGCAAACTGCCGTCCGATTTTGGCATACGGGCGCGAAAGATGCGGTGAGATTGTGTTGCCCGCAAAAAGCCCACCATTCTATAATGGATAAGTACGAATTTTAGCTTTTCTTGAACAAGGAGGAAGTTTCATGGAGCAAATCAGTCTGTCCACTGCGAAAGATAACGACAAAATATACAAGATTCTGGGAGAGCTGATGACCGGTGATAAGGAATTTCAGATTATGATCACGGTGCCGTCCGCAGAACGCCGGGAAGAACGCCCGCTGAAGGAGGAAGCAGGGGAGGAGAAGATTCAGAGAGATCTGGAGCAGGATGTGACAGACATGATTCACGAAATCGGAGTGCCGGCGCATATCAAGGGCTACCAGTATCTGCGGGAGGCGATCATGATGTCCGTGGAAGATCCCTCGATGTTAAGTTCCATCACGAAGATTCTGTATCCGACCATTGCAAAGCGCTTCCAGACGACCTCAAGCCGTGTGGAGCGGGCCATCCGGCATGCCATTGAGGTCGCATGGAGCAGGGGCAAGATGGAGACGCTGGATTCCCTGTTTGGCTACACCATCGATATCGGCAAGGGAAAGCCCACCAACAGCGAGTTCATCGCACTCATCGCAGACAAAATCCGGCTGTCCTACAGGGAGCAGAAAAACCAGGGCCCGGCAGGAAGACGCAGAAATTGACAAAAAACTACTTCTCTCGAAAAGAAACACTTTCCACACCACATTTCTTGGTGTATAATATTTTGTAACATAAGAGATAATCCATGGAGGTGTGGCAATGAAAAAAATACTGTTTGCGGCTTCTGAAGGTGTTCCGTTTATCAAGACAGGAGGTCTTGCCGATGTAGTGGGCTCCCTGCCGAAATGTATAGATAAGCAGTACTTCGATGTCAGAGTGATTCTTCCCAAATATGCCTGTATGAAGCAGGAGTGGAAGGACAAGATGAAATATGTCAGCCATTTCTATCTGGACTTCAACTGGAAGAGCGTTTATGTCGGAATCCTGGAGGCCGAGGTTGACGGCGTTCACTATTATTTTATTGATAATGAGTTCTATTTCAGCGGTTCGAAGGTATACAGCGACGATCCCAGATGGGAGATCGAACGATACGCTTATTTCTCCAAGGCAGTACTTTCCGCCTTGCCCGTGATCGGTTTTCAGCCGGATGTGGTACACTGCCACGACTGGCAGACAGGTCTGATTCCCGTATACATGAAGGAGCGTTTCCATGACGGAGAGTTCTTCCGCAACATGAAGTCCGTTATCACCATTCACAATCTGAAGTTCCAGGGTAAGTGGGACACCAAGACTGTGCAGAGCATTACCGGACTTCCTGCGCATTATTTTACGCCGGACAAGCTCGAGGCATATAAGGATGCGAACCTCTTAAAGGGCGGTATCGTCTATGCGGATGCTGTGACTACCGTAAGCAATACCTATGCAGAAGAGATCAAGACGGAGTTCTATGGTGAGGGTCTGGACGGACTGCTTCGTGCAAGAAGCGGTGATCTGAGAGGTATCGTCAACGGTATCGACTACACCGATTTCAATCCGACCACGGATAAGCATATCGTGAAGCAGTACGATGCCGTGAATTTCCGCAAGGAAAAGGTGAAGAATAAGCGCGCCCTGCAGAAGGAGCTGGGGCTGAAGGAAGACGATCATTGCATGATGATCGGTATCGTGTCCAGACTGACCGACCAGAAGGGCTTCGACCTGATTGCGCGTGTGATGGATGAGCTTTGTCAGGATGAGGTGCAGATTGTGGTACTGGGTACCGGCGAAGAGCGCTATGAGAATATGTTCCGTCACTTTGACTGGAAGTACAGTGACAAGGTTTCCGCCAACATTTACTACTCAGAGGCTTTGTCCCATAAGATCTATGCGGCATGTGATGCATTCCTGATGCCCTCTCTGTTTGAGCCCTGCGGCTTAAGCCAGCTGATGTCTCTGCGTTACGGAACCATTCCCATCGTCAGAGAGACCGGCGGACTTAAGGATACCGTTGAGCCCTATAATGAGTATGAGAGCAGGGGTACCGGCTTCAGCTTCACCAACTACAATGCACACGAGATGCTCAATACCATCCGTTATGCAGAGCGCATCTACTATGATAAGAAGAGAGAGTGGAACAAGATGGTCGATCGTGCCATGGCGGCCGACTTCTCCTGGAATGTATCTGCCCTGAAGTATCAGGAGATGTACGACTGGCTGATCGGATAAGCCCGGCAGATTCAGAACAATTTATAATGCAAGCTATAAAGACATCCTTTTGACGATGAGCAGGAGGATGTCTTTTTGTATTTGTCCATTTTTGAGAGTGAAAAAATCACCATTTGGAAGAAATCCTTCTGCGGGATGTGTATGATAGAATCATAGAAATGAAAGAGTCACTTATTGAAAATAGTGAGAGGAGAGGATATATGAAAACACAGTGTCACAATCCTTACCTGCCGCTGTGTGAACACATCCCCGACGGAGAACCGAGGGTTTTCGGCGACCGGCTGTACATTTTTGGCAGTCATGATCTGGAGAACGGCAATGAATTCTGTGAACTGGATTATGTTGCGTGGTCAGCGCCGGTGAACGATCTCTCTGACTGGAGATATGAGGGTGTCATCTACAGAAAAGACCAGGATCCTTTCAATCAGGACCTGCTTCCTCTGTATGCCCCCGATGTGGTAAAAGGGCGGGACGGAAGATATTATCTGTACTACTGCGTGCGCTTCCAGGATTCTATCAATGTTGCTGTCTGCGATACGCCTGCGGGAGAGTATGAGTATTACGGCAGGATCCGGTATCAGGACGGCACAGTCATGACAGACAACCAGCCGTATGACCCTTCGGTCATCTGCTGCGAAGAAGGCAATTTCCTGTATTTTGGACTTGCTGCCGCAACGATCGGTACACTGATGTTGTTGAGCCGTCTTCTGGATGGTATATCAGACCTTGTGATGGGAAGCATCATCGACAGAACGCACACCCGCTGGGGTAAGGCAAGACCCTGGATCCTGTTCTCGGCTATCCCGATGGGACTCGGATTGGTGCTCATGTTCAGTATTCCTCAGACATTGCCGTACATGGGCAAGCTGATCTTCGCCTGTGTGACCTATGTGCTGATGGCAGCAGTGATCTACACCGCTTGCAACCTTTCTTATAACACACTGCTTGCGCTGGAAGCTCCCAATCCCAAGGACCGTGTTACCATGAGCTCCCTGAGATTCTTCCTGACCATGGCAACCGTTCTGTTCATCAACTATAACTGCGGCAAGTTCGTTGATAAGTTTGGCTGGACCGGCATGTCCCTGATCTTCGGCGGCATCGCCATCCTTCTTCTGCTGATTACCTTCTTTGGCACAAAGGAGAGAGCAAACATCGCGCAGAACCCTGCAGCAGAAGCAAAGCCTGAGAACAAGATGAGCGTGAAGGAATCCTTCTCTCACCTGTTCAAGAATAAGTATTTCTGGCTTCTTACCGTAATCTTCGTGCTGAACTATACGATTCTGGGCGTGAACAATGGTCTGAGAATCTATTTTGCAAGAAATGTACTGGGCAATGCTGCCCTGATGGGAACCCTGACTCTCTGCTTCATCCTGCCTAAGATGATTGGTAATCTGGTATACCCTTACATCAATAAGTTCCTCGGCAAGTGGAAGAGTATGATGCTCGGATATGTCATTGAGCTTGCAGGCGTTCTGGTAATGGCACTTTCTCCCGCCGATTTCGCAACTGCAGCAGCAGGACTGATTCTCCTTGGTATCGGCGGCATCCCTCACACCGCAGGTCTGTTCGCAATGGTTGCTGATGTAATCGACTACGGCGAGTGGAAGACAGGCGTTCGTTTGGACGGACTTACCAACTCCGCTACCAGCTTCGGTATGAAGGTGGGCGCCGGCCTTGGCTCCGCAATCACCGGCTGGGGTCTTGCATGGGCAGCGTACGACGGAAAACTTGCAGTGCAGACTGCAGAGACCATTTTCGGCATCAAGATGGTATACACCATCGTTCCCGCCGTACTGATCGTAATCGGTCTGATCGTTCTCTACTTCTGCAACCTTGACAAGATTTACCCTCAGATCGAGGAAGACCTTGCAAAAAAGCATGCAGCTGAATAAACAAATGAGCTGACTTAGATTGTGTATCATGTAATAGAGCCTGTTTTTTTCACGGAACAAAAAGCACCTGTAGATTTACGGGTGCTTTCCTGTTATGATAGAAGGTAAGAGAGGTGTAATATGCAGTATTCCATTTATGAAACCATCATCAATAACAGTCAGTTTCCGATGAATGCCCTGATCATATCCCTGGACAGTGTCACCTGGCACTGGCACAATGAGTACGAACTCATCGGCGTGCTTTCGGGAAGCATGAAGGCAAAAGTACAGTCGAATGAATACACGCTGAATGCCGGGGATGTGCTGCTGGTCAATGCCAGGGAAGTGCATGCTCTTTTGAACAACAGCGAAGAATGCCTGTGCATGATTCTGCAGCTGTCGGAGGAGCTGTTCCGGTTTGCAGATACGGCAGAAGATGAAAAAGAGCTCTGCTTCTACTTTAATTCCACGCAGGAAGAGGAGCCGGACTGCGGCTTCGGGCTGTTTTATTACCGCATGGTCAGAATCCTGTATGAGACAATGCGCGCCGATAAGGTGTCGGTGTTCCGTGTCAGGGCGCAGGTATGCTCGCTCATTGCGGATCTGTTAGAGTTCTCCGTATATGATAAACGGCTGAAGAACCGCGGCGATAAGGACCAGCAGGACCTGCTGATTCGTATGATAGGGTATCTGGAGAATCATCTGATGAACGAAGATATCCTGAACAATGCCTGTCTTGAGTTCGGTATCAGCCGAAAAACCATGGACCGGATCGTGGATGGGATTCTGGGGGTATCCGCAAAGGAGCTGCTGGATAATCTGAGGATCGAGAAGGCGAAGGGACTCTTAAAATACACGACGAAGAGCACCGGCTACATTATGGATATCTGCGGCTATTTTTCTGAGAATACCTTTTACAGATGCTTTCGGAAAAGTACCGGACTGACACCGAAGGAGTACAGAGACCGGATTCAAATGAACAGTGACAAGGATGAACTGAAGGGATACCTGGACTACGAAACGCCCAAAGTAGTTTCCCTCCTGAAGGATAGGATAGAAGAATGGGAAAATCAGACACACCGATAATCGAAGACTGGAAAACATACCGCCTCTCCTTTCAGGAACAGGCGGTGGCAATCGTGGCGGAGCTGACAACGGAAGAGAAAATATCACTGATGAGCGGCAGACTGACGCGTGAAGAGATCCGCAGCCAGATCCTGAATAAGAAAAAGACACACTATAATGAAACACCCTATTGGGCCGGCGGACTGGCCAGAAAAAATGTGATGCCCATTTTGTTCGTCGACGGTTCCAGAGGAGTGGTCTGCCAAAGAGGCGTCTATACGGCGTTCCCGGCAGAAATCCTGCGCGGGGCAACCTTTGACAGAGAACTGGAAACTGAAATAGGAGCTGCCATCGCGGAGGAGGTGCTGTATGCGGGAGGAAATCTGTTCGGCGGAGTATGCGTAAATCTGCCGTACCATCCGGGCTGGGGCAGAATGCAGGAATGCTATGGTGAGGACAGCTATCTGCTCGGTGAGATGGGAAGCGCCCTCGTGCGCGGCGTCCAGAGCAGGGGAGTGATTGCCTGTGTAAAGCACTATGCGTTCAATTCCATGGAAAACAACCGCCTGAATGTCAATATTGTGGGAGCCCCCGGAATCGTGGTTGAGAGAGAAGAGCGGCTGCTCAAGGGCTTTGCAAGAATCCATCTGAAGGAGAACGAGGAACAGTCCGTGACGATGGAATGTCCGCTCGAGGAGTTAACATACTTCGACGAAGAGAGCGGCGAAATGGTACTCGAACAGGGAACTTATCGAATCTTTGTCGAGGATTTGCAGGCTGAGATTCTTATCAAATAACAGACGAAGGATAACGATATGCTTAACGAAAAACAGATTCATCAGATCTTGGATTTTGCAGTGCATCTGGGACGCGAGATGCTTGAGAGCGGAGCCAATCTCGAACGCGTCTCCATCACCATGCAGAGAATCAGCAAATGCTACAAATTGCGGGAAGTGAGTATGACGGTGGTCAATTCGGTGCTTTTCTTGTCCGCGCAGGATGAAAACGGCATCAATTATGTCAGACAGGAAGCGATTCCGGTCTACGGGATCCATTTGTATAAGCTCAAAAAGCTGAATGTCCTGGTGCATAAAATCATCCGGGACAAGCCGGCGCCCGGGAAGCTTGCGGACCTGTTGTACGAGACCCTGATCACGCCGTCCTATTCTGAGCCGGTTCAGCTGGCGGGATATCTGTGCGCCATGATCAGCCTGTGCAGGATATTCGGCGGCGTGTGGCAGGATATGCTGGTGGCAGCCCTCAATACGATCGTATTGTTCTTCGTGACCAGATGGTTTTCCAGAGAAAAGCTAAACCGTATCATTTCCAATGTGGTATCGATGTTTTTCTGCGGATGCACGGCGATTTTGTTCACGAAGTGCGCGTTTGCAAAGCATCTGTCCGCCATCATTATCACGAACGCTTTCTATATGATTCCCGGTATCCAGATGGTCAATGCCTTCCGAAACATCATCTGCGGCAACGAGATGAACGGTATCATCGAGATGGTGAAGGTGATCCTTGAGGTCGTCACCATTGTCGCCGGTCTGTACATAGCGTGTCTGGTGTTCGGCATTGTGCCGACGGCGTTTTTCTAGAGGGGGTGATACAATGGCACAAAATATCGAACTTGTGATTCTTTCGGTGCTCGCCAGCTTCGGCTTCGCGATCTGCTTTCAGATCGAAAAAAAGGATTTGATTTTTGCGGGTATCGGCGGCGGACTGACCCGTATCTTTTACCTGATCTTCATGTCGTTCATTCCGTACCGGATCGTCTATGTGGCACTCGCGGCTTTTGCGGCGGCCCTGTACGCGGAGGTGATGTCCGGCTCCAAGCACACACCGGCAACCTATTATCTATACCCGACCATCATACCTCTGATTCCCGGAGACCTGTTCTATTACATGTGCGCCGGACTCATCGGCGGTGACGCTTTGATGTTTCGTAAGAATGCGACCGAATGCGGGCTGGCGCTCGTCGGCCTGGGCATCGGCTTCGTCGTCTGCTCCTGCTTCTCTCATTATATGAGAATCAAGAAGCTGGCGGACAGAGGCAGGGGCTACAGCTCGGAAGAATAAGGGAATCAACCGTTCTGACGGTGCCGTTTTACCGGGCAGGATCACGAGGGTTCCCCCGAACGGCACCCCGAATGTCGCAACAGCGCAATTTGCGCGGTCATCGGGCGCATGTATCAGGAAAAGTACTTGCGAAACGCGCCGGTTTTCCCTATAATAGGGATTATACTTGGCGTAGTTTTGGCAGCAAAGAGCAGTGCGCGCATTCCGACACTGCGGCTTTGTGCCTGCAGTCATAGATTGCAGGTTCCGGAAAGAAATGGTTGTTATTTAGCAGAATGGATAAGAAGAATGTCAGAGACAATTTCACACTGCAGGCAGGGATTCTGGCGTCGGCCGGAATCATCACCAGAATTATAGGGCTCCTTTACCGGAGCCCTTTACAGCGTGTCATCGGAAACCTCGGGCTGGGGTACTATTCGTCAGCCTACAATTTCTATACGATCATTCTGCTGATTTCCTCGTACAGTATACCAGCAGCGATTTCCAAGGTGATCGCACAGAAGCTGGCGCTGAAGGAGTACAGGAATGTCGACAGGCTGCTTAGGTGTGCCTTTGCCTATGTCTGTGCGGTAGGCGGTGCGGCGAGTCTGTTTCTGTTCTTCGCGGCAGGGTGGTTCGTCTCCCCGGAGGCGGTGCCCGTGCTGCGCATGTTTGCACCTACTATATTTATCTACGGAATATTAGGCGTGCTGAGGGGATTTTTCCAGGCGCAGAAGACCATGGTGCCGACCTCGGTATCACAGATCATCGAGCAGATCGCGAATGCGGCCGTCAGCATCGGAGGCGCCTTCCTGCTCATCAGAATCCTCGCGGGAGATCCGATGGGACAGTCGGAGAAGGAGATTCTGGTATCCAAAGGAATTCACGGTGCGATGGGCAGCGCGCTCGGCACCGGCGCAGGCGTACTGACAGCCCTGATTTTCATGAGCATGATCTATGCACGGCACAGAAAATCCTTCCGCGAAGCGGTGGAAAACGACCGCAGTGAACAGGTGGACAGTTATGGTCAGATCATGAAGATGATTTTCCTCGTAGTCACCCCGTTCATCCTGAATACGGCCATCTGCAATTTCAGCGGCAATGTCAATAATATCGTATATACCAAGCTGTATCCGATCATCAGAAACCTTGACACGATAGATACCTATTCTGCCTGGAGCCTGTTCTCCGGCCAGGCGCAGACGATCTCAAATATTCCGATTGCGTTTGCAACTGCGATGGCGACGGCCATGATTCCCACGGTGGCGCAGCTGATTGCCGCGAAGAATCAGGAGACTGCCAAGGAAAGGATCGCACTCGCCGTCAAGACGACCATGGTGATCTCGATTCCCTGTGCGGTGGGGCTGTTCGTGCTTGCCTCCCCCATTACCTGCCTTCTGTTCTGGGGCAATACCAGTGCGGAAGAGTGGATGGCGGCAAAGCTTCTGATGGCGCTTTCCCTGTCCGTTGTCTTCTATGCCTACTCAACTTTGAACAGCCAGATCCTGCAGGGGCTCGGCAGGGTGAATGCTCCAATCGTGAATGCCGCGATTTCTCTGCTGGTACAGACGGCAGTGGCGGTGGGCCTTCTGTTCTTCACACAGCTGGATCTGTACAGCATCGCGCTGGCGAGTGCGGTTTATGCGGGACTGTTGTGCTGTCTGAACCATCTGTCCGTGCGAAGGGCGATCGGTTACAGACAGGAAGTGATGAATACCTTCGTAAGACCCTTCGCAGCAGCGGCGGTGATGGGTGTGTTCTGCAAGGTGCTATATCAGGCGCTGCTCTTTTGGACAAAATCTCCGAGAATCTCCGTGATTCCGGCAGTCCTTCTGGGCGCCGTGGTCTATTTCGCGGTACTGATCCTGTTTCGGGGGATTACCAAGGAGGAGCTTCGCAGCTTCCCGAAGGGAAACCTGCTGGTGAAGCTTGCCGTCAAATGCAGACTGATGAAATAAGTTGCGTATTACGCCACTTGACGCTTTTGGGAACTTATTCTATAATAAAATGGCATATGTGGTGATGCAGGAACATCGCCGGTAAGGAGAAGTGATGATCAAGAGTATGACCGGTTTCGGCAGATGCGAGGTTGCCGAAAACAATAGAAAGTTCACGGTTGAGATGAAGGCCGTGAATCACCGCTATCTGGATGTGAATATCAAGATGCCCAAGACCTTGAATTTCTTTGAGTCGGCGATCCGGACGGAACTGAAGAACTACATTGCCAGAGGGAAGGTGGATGTGTTTATTACCTACGAAGACCTTTCCGAGCATACCTCCGCCGTTCGCTACAACAGGGAGCTTGCGGCAGAGTATCTGCAGTATCTGCGGCAGATGGCAGAGGATTTCGGCTTGGACGATGATGTGCGCGTTTCCACTCTTTCCAAATATCCTGAGGTATTTACCATGGAAGAGGCAGGAATGGACGAGGATGAGATCTGGAAGGAACTGCAGAAGGCAGTTGCCGGTGCGGCGAAGATGTTTGTGGAAAGCCGTATCATTGAGGGAGAACATCTGCGCGACGATTTGATCGAGAAGCTGGATCATATGCTGGAACTGGTTGATTTCATCACCGAGCGTTCTCCTAAGATCGTGGAAGAGTATCGCAGGAAGCTTACCGACAAGGTGAGAGACCTTCTTGGGGACAATACCGTGGACGAGAACAGACTGCTGACCGAGGTTACCATCTTCGCGGATAAGGTCTGTGTGGATGAGGAGCTTGTGAGACTGAAGAGCCATATCGAGACGACCCGCAAAGCCCTGCTGGAGGGCGGCTCCATCGGCAGAAAGCTTGACTTCATCGCACAGGAGATGAACAGGGAAGCCAATACCACCCTGTCTAAGTCCAACGACCTGGAGATTTCCAACTGTGCCATTGAGCTCAAGACTGAGATCGAGAAGGTGCGCGAGCAGATTCAGAACATCGAGTAATAGGAATGTTTCGTCGGGAGTATGTATGAATAATCTGGTACATGTCGGATTCGGAAATATTGTCAACATCGATAAAATCATTGCAGTGGTAAGCCCGGAGTCCGCGCCGGTGCGCCGTATGGTACAGAGCGCAAGGGAAAAGGGCAGCGTAATAGATGCCACGCAGGGTCGCAAGACCAAGTCGGTCCTTATGATGGAGAACAGCCAGATCGTTCTTTCCGCTCTCTTGCCGGAGACCATTGCGGGACGGGCGCAGAGCGATCCGGATGCGAGAGAGGAAGCCGGCAGCAACGCTGAGAACTGCGGCACGAAAAAGTAATAGGATTCACAGAAAGGATGCTGTTTCATGGACAAAAAAGGAATTCTGATCGTCCTTTCCGGTTTTTCCGGAGCAGGGAAGGGTACAGTTGTTAAGAACCTGATGAAGAAGTATGATGAGTATGTACTGTCCATATCCATGACGACCAGAGAACCCAGAGAGGGAGAACAGGATGGCGTGGAATATTTCTTCAGAACCAGGGAGGAATTCGAGAAGACCATCGCACAGAACGGTCTGATCGAATATGCGGAGTACTGCGGCAATTATTACGGATCGCCCCGGGCCTATGTCGAGGAGAACCTTGAAGCAGGCAGGAATGTCATTTTGGAGATAGAGATTCAGGGAGCTCTCAAGATTCGCGAACAGTACCCTGAAAGTCTGCTGCTTTTCATCACGCCTCCCAATGCGGACGAGCTGAAGAGAAGACTGGTCGGCAGGGGAACGGAGACGATGGAAGTCATCGAGGAGAGACTTTCCCGTGCAGTGGAGGAATCAGAAGGCATCGAAGCCTATGATTATATAGTGGTCAATGACCAACTTGACGAATGTGTGGAAGAAGTGCACCGTCTGGTGAACGATGCGCGCCGCGCACCCGTCAGAAGCCAAAAATTTATCAGCAAAATCAGAGAGGAACTGAAAGGTTTCGCGAAAGGAGACAAATAGAATGTTACATCCATCTTATTCAGACTTAATGAAAGTCGTAAACAGCGAGGTTGAGCCCGGTGAGGCACCCGTAGTAAACAGCCGTTACTCTATCGTAATGGCAACCTCCAAGAGAGCGAGACAGATCATCAGCGGGGATGAACCCCTTGTTGCAGGAAAGGACAGAAAGCCCCTTTCCATCGCTATCGACGAGTTGAACCGGGGACAGATCAAAATCCTGGGAGACGAAGACTGATTACCTGGTGGCCGGTTTTGTGACCGGCTGCTTTGAATGTGGGAAGTACTGTCATGAAGATAATGTTTGTGTCCCTCGGCTGTGATAAAAATCTGGTCGATACGGAGATGATGCTCGGCATGCTTGCAAAGAAGGGGTATACCTTCACCGACGATGAAACGCAGGCCGAGATAGTAGTTGTGAATACCTGCTGCTTTATCGGCGACGCCAAGGAAGAGAGCATCAATACCCTGCTCGAGATGGCACAGTTAAAGCAGGGCGGGAAGCTTAGGGTTCTGATAGCTGCAGGATGTCTGGCACAGAGATACCGGGAAGAGATCCGGGAAGAAATCCCGGAGGTGGACGCCTGCATCGGCACGATGTCCATCGACTGCATTGATGAAGCGGTTTCCCAGGCGCTCGACGGCTGCGCGGTCAATTTCTACCGTGACATCAACGCCACTCCTCCCGTATACAATGACAGAGTGCTGACCACCGGCGGACATTTTGCTTATCTGAAGATTGCAGAGGGCTGCAACAAACGATGCACCTACTGTATCATACCGAAGGTTCGCGGCAATTATAGAAGCATCCTCATGGAGGATCTGCTGAAGCAGGCGGAAAAACTGGCCGAAGGCGGGGTGAAGGAACTCATCCTTGTGGCACAGGAGACGACGATGTACGGCGTGGACCTGTACGGCAGAAAGAGATTGCCCGAGCTTTTGGACGAACTTTCAGGGATCGACGGCATAGAGTGGATCCGGCTGCTGTATTGCTATCCGGAGGAGATCACCCCGCAGCTGGTGGAGACGATTGCGACCAATCCGAAGGTATGCCACTATCTGGACATCCCGATCCAGCACGCCTCTGACCCGATCTTAAAGAGGATGGGGCGGCGCACGAGTCAGGAGGAGCTTCGCGAAAAGATTGCGATGCTTCGCGAGAGGATTCCGGATATCTGCTTAAGAACCACCCTGATCAGCGGGTTTCCCGGAGAGACGCAGGAGGACTTCGAGGAGCTGTATCGTTTCATCAATGAGATGGAATTCGACAGACTCGGCGTATTTTGCTACTCGCAGGAGGAGGATACCCCCGCGGCTGAAATGCCTGACCAGATACCGCAGGAAGTGAAAGAAGCGCGCCGCGATGAACTGATGGAGCTGCAACAAGAGATCGCCTTTGAAAAGGCCGGGGAGCTGGTCGGAACGATTCTGGAAGTCATGGTGGAGGGCAAGGTTGCGGACGAGGATGTCTATGTGACCAGAACCTACCGGGACGCCCCGAATGTGGACGGTTATCTCTTCTTAAATACTACGGCGACCTTAGTCACAGGAGACATCGTTCCTGTATTGGTTACCGATTTCAATGAATATGACCTGATCGGCGAGCCTTATTATGGCTGATTGATACATGATGAGACGTAGGAAGGAGCGATTGCTTACATGAAAGATATGAACCTGCCGAATAAATTGACTCTTTTCAGAGTGTTTCTGATCATTCCGTTCATTATCGTTCTTCTGGGCGGACCCGAGGGATGGTTTGGACTTACCATTGAAGTGGCAGACTGGATTGCGCTGGCGATTTTCATCCTGGCGAGTCTGACCGACCTCGCAGACGGTAAAATCGCGAGAAAATACAATCTGGTAACGACCTTTGGAAAATTCGCGGATCCGCTGGCGGACAAGCTTCTGGTATGTGCAGCGTTGATCGTGCTGGTTGAGATGGAGAGAATTCCTGCCTGGATCGTCGTTGTGATTATCAGCAGGGAGTTCATCATCAGCGGCTTCCGGCTGGTGGCTGCCGACAGCAATGTCGTCATAGCTGCGAGCTATTGGGGGAAATTCAAGACGACCTTCCAGATGATCATGGTCTGCCTGATGATCGTGAATCTCGGACAAAAGTGGGAGTGGATGAAGGTGCTGACCGACATCACGATGTGGATTGCACTTGCGCTGACCGTGATTTCCCTGATGGATTATCTGTGGAAGAACAGAAGTGTATTGAGTGATAAGAAATAAACTGCGCTTTGTGCGGGCATTTGGGCAGCGGAGCGCAATTTGGACAAAGAAAAACAATACGATACGGGACGAGAACTACCGTAAGCGGAAGGCGAAGCCTTCGGGGTGAAAAATGTTAACAGTTGAATTGATTAGTGTCGGAACCGAACTTTTGCTCGGCAATATCGTAAATACCAATGCCGCTTATCTTTCCGAAAAATGTGCGGCACAGGGACTGGCCTGCTATTTTCAGACGGTCGTGGGAGACAATGAGGAGAGAGTGTCAATGGTGCTTAAGACGGCGCTGGACCGCTCCGACATCGTGATCCTTTCCGGCGGACTGGGACCTACCGAGGACGATCTGACCAAGGAGACAGCGGCAAAGGTCTGCGGCAGACCGTTGGTGCTTCATGAGGCAAGCAAGACTGCCATCGAGGAATATTTCAGCAGAAGAGGCATCAAACCGACCGACAATAACTGGAAGCAGGCAATGCTTCCGGAGGGTGCCATCGTCATGGAGAATCACAACGGCACGGCACCGGGCGTCATCATTGAAACGGAGAAAAATAAAGTGATTCTGCTCCCCGGACCGCCGAATGAACTCATTCCGATGTTTGAAGAATCGGTTTTGCCCTATCTGGAGAAATTGACCGAACAGGTCATCTGCTCCCAGACCGTGAAAATCTGCGGGGTCGGAGAGAGCCAGGCCGAGACCATGGTGAAGGATTTGATCGACGCACAGACAAATCCCACCATCGCCACTTACGCCAAGACCGGTGAAGTGCATATCCGTGTGACTGCTTCCGCGGCTGACAGAAAGGCTGCAATGAAGCTGATCAAGCCCGTGGTCAAGGAGCTGAAGAACCGTTTCGGCAACAGTATCTACACGACCGAAGAGGGCGTTACGCTCGAACAGTCCGTCGTGGATCTGATTAAGGCAAACGATTTTACCATCACCTGCGCGGAATCCTGTACCGGAGGACTCCTGAGCGCAAGACTGGTCAATGTGCCGGGCGTTTCCGATGTCTATAAGTTTGGAGTGACCACCTATTCCAACAAGGCGAAGAAGAGAATTCTCGGCGTCAAGAAGCCGGTTCTCCAGAAGCATACCGCGGTCAGCCGGCAGGTTGCCGAGGACATGGCAGAGGGAGCGGCTGAGTTTGCAAAAGCGGATGTTGCTGTGGCTGTGACCGGTCTGGCAGGCCCCGAGGGTGACGGAGACAGACCTGCAGGTCTGGTCTACATCGCCTGCAGTGTCAAGGGGACGACGGTTGCGGAGGAGTATCATTTCTCCGGCAATCGAAATAAGATCCGTGAATCCGCAGCTGCCTGTGCCTTGATCCTGACCAGAAGATGCCTGCTCGAGTACATGAGCAAGGTGACCTTCGGCAAGAAGGATTGACGGAAGGAGATGTCATGCGTCAGGAATAAAGTCCAGGAATAAAGTTCCGGAGTAAATGCATGACAAAAGGTACGCAAAAGCCCTGCACCTTTCAATATGTTGTGACGCGCCCTCCTTGCCGGTCAGCCGGTCGGAGGGCATTTTTTATCATAATCAGTAGGAGAACCATCGTTCCTGATACGATAAATATGTTTCGTTTGGATGCGCACGCGCGCTACGATACGACGCATGTGTGGGCGCTGACGCGGGAAAAACTGATTTGGCAGCAGTCTCGGTTCATGCAAGCTTTTGTATATCAAACCGATTGCTAACCTATTCATACAAAATTGTTGCGCCGTATAAATATATATGATATAATGAACAAAAGCAGGCGGGAGCAGATGAAGCACGTGCCTCGTAAGCTGCGAATCCTGTTCACCGGTATTGCAGCCTCATCACCGGACTTCCCGGGCGTAAAACAGGCAGGCTATCAGGTCCCGATACTGAAAAACTGTTGTATCGACTGTCCCTGTGAGACAGTGTTTCTGATCAGACAAATCCAGATTCTTTATTCTTTCTGCCGTATCAGACGGCACCGGTTCCGGCACTTCGCCAGAAAATTCAGACAAAATCCAACAGTGAAAGATTCGGCAAAGAGGTAGGGGGTGATGCCTGTTGAGGGAGGTTTATTGTACTCAAATAGAAGTATTCTAAGATTACAATCACAAATGCTTCAAAAGAAGCAAATGAACCAAAAGAAATGATTGACAAAACCGAACAAATGTTTTATTCTTTAAATTAAGGAACATTTGTTCTGCCAGAGAGGGAGATTTCGAATGGAAAGAAATGAAAAACTGAAAGCATTGGATGCGGCCATAAGCCAGATTGAGAAGCAGTACGGTAAGGGAGCGGTTATGAAGCTTGGCGACCCTTCCGCACAGATGAATGTAGAGACGATTCCTACCGGTTCCCTGAGCCTTGACATTGCGCTTGGCCTCGGCGGTATTCCCAAGGGAAGAATCGTGGAAATTTACGGACCTGAGTCCAGTGGTAAAACGACTGTTACCCTGCACATGATTGCTGAGGTGCAGAAGCGCGGCGGCATCGCCGGCTTTATCGATGCGGAACATGCGCTGGATCCCGTATATGCGAAGAACATCGGCGTTGACATCGACAACCTTTATATTTCACAGCCCGATAACGGCGAGCAGGCTCTGGAGATCACAGAGACCATGGTGCGTTCCGGCGCGATCGATATCGTCGTAGTGGACTCTGTTGCGGCTCTGGTTCCCAAGGCTGAGATCGACGGTGACATGGGAGACAGCCATGTGGGTTTGCAGGCGCGATTGATGTCACAGGCCCTTCGTAAGCTGACAGCAGTCATCAGCAAATCAAATTGTACCGTCATTTTTATCAACCAGCTGCGTGAGAAGGTCGGTGTCATGTTCGGCAATCCCGAGACTACCACAGGCGGACGCGCACTGAAGTTCTACTCCTCGGTGCGTATGGATGTCAGACGCATCGAGTCCCTGAAGCAGGGCGGCGAGGTCATCGGTAACCGCACCAGGGTGAAAGTCGTTAAGAACAAAATTGCACCTCCCTTCAAGGAGGCTGAATTTGACATTATGTTCGGCGAGGGTATCTCCAAGGAAGGCGACATCCTTGACCTGGCTGCCGGTCTGGACATTGTTGTGAAGTCCGGCGCATGGTATGCCTACGAGGGCAACAAGATCGGACAGGGCCGTGAGAATGCCAAGCAGTATCTGAAAGACAACCCCATGGTTTGTGAAGTGATTGCCGACAAGGTACGCGCACATTATGGCTTCGACAAAGAAACACAGGCTGCCGAGGAATAAGCATTTCACAATTGTGATGCATTGATTGCATTGCAGTGTGAGAATCACAATATGAGAATAACAGCCCATGAGAATAACAGCTATAGAAGAATTGTCTCAATCTCGCAGTAAAATACATATTGACGGAGAGTTCGCCTTTGTCCTGTACAAAGGCGAATTGCGTCAGTACGGGTTCCGGGAGGGACAGGAGATTTCGGACAGGGATTATGAAATCATATTATCAGAAGTACTGCCCAGACGGGCGAAGCTTCGTGCCATGAATCTGCTTAAGAGCAGAGAATACACCGAGCAACAGTTATACCGCAAACTCAAGGATGGTTTGTACCCGGAAGAAGTCATCAGAGAGGCGCTGGAGTATGTAGCGTCCTATCACTATACGGATGACCTGCGCTATGCCGTTTCCTACATAGAAGCTCACGAGAGCAGCAGAAGCCGCAGGCGAATTGAGCAGGATCTGCTCGGCAAGGGAATCCCCGGGGCCATCCTGGAGCAGGCGTGGAACGAGTGGGAAGCGCTTGGCGGTCGTATGGATGAGGCAGCCATGGTACACAGTCTGCTAAGGAAAAGGGGCGTCGATCCCGAACAGGCTGACGCGAATACCCTGCGCAAAACCTACGCCTTTTTACAGAGAAAAGGATTTTCCTTCGAGACCATCCGCAAAGCAATGAAAGGTTTCGGCGAGACGGATTGTGGCGGCGATTGTGAATAACTACCATATTTTTGATTCATCTGCAACAATTGCTTGACATTACTGTGAATTGCGTATAAAATTGAAGTGTTGTAAATTGCTTGTTTTTAGAATGTACAATGAAAATTGCATAAAGGAGGTGCCCCTGTAATGCCGTGGTTTGTATGGGTGCTTATCCTCGTGGCAGCCATTGTGGTCACTGCAGTTGTTACGACTCTGATAGTCAACGAATATCAGAAGAGATCCGCTGCATCCACCATTGGAAACGCTCAGGATAAAGCCAGAGAGATCGTTGATGAGGCTCTCAAGACTGCTGAGGCTAAGAAACGCGAGTCGCTTCTTGAAATCAAGGAAGAGTCCATTCGTGCCAAGAATGACTTGGATAAGGAGATCAAGGAACGCAGAACGGAAGCGCAGAGATATGAGCGCAGAGTTCAGCAGAAGGAAGAGAACATTGACAAAAAGGCAGACGCTTTGGAAAAGCGTGAGGCAAGCTTGACAGCGAAGGAAGATTCTTTGAACAAAATTAAAGAAGAAGTTTCCAAGCTGAATGAGCAGCGTATACAGGAACTGGAGCGAATTTCCGGATTAACCTCTGAACAAGCAAAAGACTACTTATTGAAAATTGTTGAAGATGAAGTGAAGCATGAAACGGCCGTGATGATCAAGGAAATGGAGAGTCGGGCCAAGGAAGAAGCTGACAAGAAGGCGAAGGAATATGTGGTTAATGCTATCCAGAGATGCGCAGCAGATCATGTCTCTGAGACCACTATTTCGGTAGTACAGCTTCCGAATGACGAGATGAAGGGAAGAATCATCGGTAGAGAGGGAAGAAACATTCGTACCCTTGAGACCATGACAGGCGTTGACCTGATCATTGATGATACTCCTGAGGCAGTTATTCTGTCCGGTTTTGATCCCATCCGTCGTGAGGTTGCGAGAATTGCGCTTGAGAAGCTGATTGTAGATGGACGTATCCATCCTGCAAGAATCGAAGAGACAGTGGAAAAAGCGCAAAAAGAAGTCGAGATCATGATGAAGGAAGAAGGAGAGGCTGCACTGCTTGAGGTAAATGTGCACGGCATCCATCCCGAACTCGTCAGACTTCTCGGCAAGATGAAGTTCAGAACCAGTTATGGTCAGAATGCATTGAAGCACTCTATCGAGGTTGCCCAGCTGTCCGGCTTGTTGGCGTCCGAGATGGGACTTGATGTAAGACTCGCCAAGCGTGCAGGTTTGCTGCATGACATCGGTAAGTCTGTAGACCATGAGATGGAAGGTTCTCACATCCAGCTTGGAGTGGATCTGTGCAGAAAGTACAAGGAGAATTCCGTTGTCATCAATGCAGTAGAGTCTCACCACGGCGATGTGGAGCCCACTTCCCTGATTGCATGTATTGTACAAGCTGCTGATACAATATCCGCTGCAAGACCGGGCGCTAGAAGGGAAACATTGGAAACCTACACTAGCAGATTAAAACAATTAGAAGATATTACAAACAATTTCAAAGGCGTAGATAAATCTTTTGCTATTCAGGCAGGTCGTGAAGTTCGTGTCATGGTTGTGCCCGAGCAGATTACTGATTCCGATATGGTACTGTTGGCGCGTGATATTTCCAAGAAGATTGAAGCTGAAATGGAATATCCCGGACAGATCAAGGTGAATGTAATCCGTGAGAGCCGCGTAATTGATTACGCAAAATAACCAAACTTAGTTCGTACATGAAAATTTCATAAGACTTTTAAGGCCGAGGAAGTGACAATTGTTGCTTCCCCGGCCTTTTCCTTTTGCGAAAACAACAGCAGGAGAACATGCTGGGACTGTCTTATTTACACAACAAACCATGCAAAAAATGAGTTACTTTCTATATTTTACCCCTTGTGGAAAGTGATTACTTGTAGTATTATATTGCAGAAACGAAGTGTACAATTGTATACAATTATCCAATGATATACATTGAGCACACTTTTTCCCTCACCAAACAGACAGAAAGTGAGTATGATGACGATGAAGAAAGCATATCAGGAAATGAGCAAGGATGAACTGCTCGCGCTGAAGAACAGACTTGAGAAAGACTTCGAAGATGCCAAGGGTATGGGACTGAAGCTCGATATGTCCCGCGGAAAACCTTGTCCTTCCCAGCTTGTGATGGGGATGGATATTCTGGACACATTGACTTCCGAGAGCGATATGAAGGCTCTTGACGGCGTCGATACCAGAAACTACGGTGTGATGGACGGTCTTCCGGAAGCCAAGGAACTTCTGGCAGGAATGATGGGCGTGAAGCCTGAGAATGTAATCGTGTTTGGTAACGCGAGTCTTCCCATCATGTACGATACCATTTCCCGCTCCATGACGCACGGTGTCATGGGCAGCACTCCCTGGTGCAAGCTTGATCAGGTAAAATTCCTCTGCCCGGTGCCGGGATATGACAGACATTTCGCAATTACACAGCATTTTGGTATTGAGATGATTGCCGTGCCTACGACAGACGAAGGCCCTGACATGGATATGATCGAGAAGCTTGTGGCAGAGGATGAGAGCATCAAGGGTATCTGGTGTGTGCCCAAGTATTCCAATCCTCTCGGCATTTCCTATTCCGATGAGACGGTCAGAAGATTTGCAAATCTGAAGCCCGCGGCTAAGGATTTCAGAATTTTCTGGGACAATGCATATGCAGTGCATCATTTGTATGACGACAGACAGGATGAGATTCTGGAGATTCTCAGCGAGTGTGAAAAGGCCGGAAACCCGGATATGGTTTACGAATTCTGCTCCACCTCCAAGATCAGCTTTGCAGGCGCCGGTGTGGCTGCAATGGCTGCCTCCGTGGCAAACCTGGATTTCGTGAGAAAATCCATGACCATTCAGACCATCGGTTATGATAAGATCAATCAGCTTCGTCATGTGCGCTACTTCAAGAATATGGATGGAGTGAAGGCTCATATGAGAAAGCACGCAGATCTGCTTCGCCCTAAGTTCGAGGCAGTGCAGGAAGTGCTCGAAAGAGAACTGGCAGGCCTTGGCATCGGCAGCTGGACCAAGCCCAACGGAGGATATTTCATTTCCTTTGACGCAATGGAAGGCTGTGCTAAGAATATTGTCGCAAAGTGTAAGGAAGCAGGCGTGGTTCTGACGAATGCCGGAGCTACATACCCCTACGGCATCGACCCCAAGGACACCAACATCCGTATCGCGCCTTCGTTCCCGACTCCGGATGAAATGGCAAAAGCAACCGATTTGTTCGTATTGTGTGTAAAGTTAGTCAGTGTCGAGAAACTGCTCGCACAGGATTGATGGAGATAGGAGAAGACATGGAAGAATTGAAGTGCCTGGATCACAAGCTGGTGGCAAAGGGTGCCATCATTGATTACTATCAGGATGCGGTACAGATCCCCAACGGCAATGTTGCCAGATTTGACATCATTGATCACAAGGGAGCTGCTGCAGTCGTTGCTGTTCGGGATGACGGAAAGCTTCTGATGGTCAGGCAGTACAGATATGCGCTGGGAAGAGAGACGCTGGAGATTCCCGCAGGCGGGCTGAACGACCGCAAGGAGCCTACGGAAACGGCGGCCATCCGTGAACTGGAGGAGGAGACCGGCTACAAGTGTGACTATGTGAAATTCCTTACCAGCATCTATACGACTGTCGCATTCTGCAACGAGAAGATAGACATCTATCTTGCGAGAAATCTAAAAGTTCGGGGAGAGCAGCACCTCGATGAGGACGAGTTCATCAATGTGGAGGCTTATACCGTTTCGGAACTGCAGCAGATGATTTATGCAGGTAAAATTCAGGACTCCAAGACCATCTGCGGTATCCTGCTGTACGCGTCCATGTACATAAATAATTAATTCCCTTTTCGAAATCATATGACTGCGCCAAAGACCTGCGTGTCGCGATTGCGGACACGCAGGTCTTAGCGGGTACGCATCCCGTGGCACAAGTCGCAGGCGGACACGCAGGTCCCGCGGGTCACGATTCCGAAAAGGGTTTTTCGTTTTTTACAGGGAGAGTTATATGTGGAAGATCAAGCACATCTTTGACGGAGAGTACGGCTGCGAGGAGTCGGACGCGGGTAAACAGAGGGTTGTGGTTACACTGGAAAATGAGATCGGAGAGGAACAGTGTGAGACCGTCAGTGACGCCTGGCTTCGGGAAAACGGACTCGATGTCGGTTCCCGGTGGCCGGATTATCATGATTTTTGTCTGGAAACAAAAGATCTGCTCCTGAAGAAAGCCGTGCAGGAGGACTGGTCAGAGATCTATCAAAATCTCTGGCGTCACGCGGAGAGTGCGGCACATATGCTCTGGGAGGTGACACGATCAGAGCAGGAAGCAATGGAACGAATGAAGCGGACGGTAGCTTTCCAGAGGACACACAAATATGCGTTTCTGGTATATGAGAAGGCTGCGGGAAGGGCCATCGGCTTTGCCGGAATGACTAAGATCGCACCCGGCATATATGAGGATACAGGCATTGCGCTGGGCCCCGACTTTGTCGGAAAGGGTTACGGCACGCAGATCCTGGATGCGCTGACGACTGAGGCAGAGAAAAGCGGTGCATATAAGTTCATCGCCTCCTGCCGTAAGGCAAATATCGCCTCGCACAACCTGCAGCTGCACTGCGGTTTTACTTTTACCCATGAGGAAGACCGCGTGGATCCGAGGGACGGGCAGGCTTATGTGCTGGAATTCAGTGAAAAACAGCTGTCAGGAAGTGACGGCGGAGCGCAATCCGAAACCGGCGATACTCTTTAAGCATATCCTTTCCGGCTGATACATAGGATGAAAGGGCAGGGATAGGAAAACCTTCTGCCCCGGAAAGGAAAAGAGAGTGAAGCGAACGCCCTATGTTTCGGAATCGTTTGTGCAGCTGGGCACCGGCACATTTCGCAAGTCCCGTCTGCAGTTTGGAACACAAAATACTGCCGGAGTATTCTGCTTTGGTTTTGTGTTTGGCATGCTGCTTGTGAATCTGATGAAAAATGTCCTACTGGATGAGATGGGACTGTTGGATGAGCAGGCGTTGTTCAGACTCAAATACATGAGCCTGAACAATAGTACTTTTTTCTTTTATGTGTTTCGCAAGAGAATTCTTCTGGTCCTTGGGCTGATCATTCTGACGACGACCTATCTCGGAAAGGCAGCCTGTACGGCCGCTACCGCCTGGGGCGGCATCACCCTTGGCGTCTTTCTCACCACGCTGACACTGCGCTATGGTCTGAAGGGACAGGTTCTGGCGGTGGTGTGGCTGTTTCCGCAGTTCCTGCTCTATGCGCCGGCGTTTCTATTGCTGGTCGGTTGGGGAGAACAGCTTTATCGCACCATTTATCGGGGTGTCGGAGAGGAGGCGGGAAGCAACCGCCTGGCTTCGGTGAATCACGGTGTCTTGGTGCTTGTCGTTGCCCTGGTAGTGGGCGGCTGCCTCATGGAAGCATATTTAAACCCCGGTATCCTGACGGGGTATCTGAGAAATTTCTGACGAAGTTTTCAGATATCCCCCGGGAGACCGGGGTTCTTAACTTGTGACTGTGTCCTCTGCAGACTCCGGGGGGAGCCTGTCAGGTAAGATTATTCATACTCCGCGATATCGTAGATCAGCCGCTCGGAATCCGCCCAGCCCAGACAGGGATCGGTGATGGACTTGCCGTACACACCGCCGCCTACCTTCTGGCAGCCTTCCTCGATGTAGCTTTCGATCATAACGCCCTTGACGAGCCTGTGGATATCGGCGTTGAGCTTACGGCTGTGCATGACTTCCTTGATGATACGGATCTGCTGCTCGAACTTCTTGCCTGAGTTGGAGTGGTTGGAATCGATGACGCAGGCGGGGTTCTTCAAATCCATTTTGCCGTACATTTCCAACAAAAGATTCAGGTCTTCGTAATGGTAGTTCGGAATGTTGTTGCCGTGCTTGTTGGTTGCACCGCGCAGGATGGTATGGGTCAGCTCGTTTCCGGTGGTATTGACCTCCCAGCCTCTGTAGATGAAGGAGTGGGGATGCTGTGCCGCATAGACGGAGTTGAGCATTACGGAAAGGTCGCCTGAGGTCGGGTTTTTCATGCCGGCAGCCACATCGAAGCCGCTGACGGTAAGACGATGCTGCTGGTCTTCGACGGAACGGGCGCCGATGGCGACATAGGAGAGAATATCATCGATATATCTCCAGTTTTCGGGGTAAAGCATTTCATCGGCAGCAGTCAGACCTGTCTCTGCGATGGAGCGGATGTGCATCCTTCTCATCGCCATCAGACCGGCGAGAAAATCGGACTTCTTCTCGGGGTCGGGCTGGTGTACGATGCCCTTATAGCCCTCACCGGTGGTGCGGGGTTTGTTGGTGTAGATTCTGGGAATCAGAATCAGCTTGTCGGAAACCTTCTCGTTGACCTTGGCGAGGCGGCTGACATAATCGCACACGGATTCCTCGTTGTCGGCGGAGCAGGGTCCGATGATGACCAGAAACTTATTGCTCTTACCGGTCAGGACATCCCTGATCTCGGCATCTCTTGCTGCTTTTATCTTCTTAAGCTCTTCGGGCATGGGGAGAGCTTCCTTGATCTCCACGGGTGTGGGGAGTTTTCTGACAAATTCAAAACTCATCGTTTGTACATCCTTTCTTCCGGGACTTTTGATTGCGGGTATACTCTATCACAATTGAAAAAAAGTTGCAAGTGTCTCTATGATGAATCGTGGTGCCGGTATGAGGGGACAGAAGGTAAGCGGTCTTTTCTTTGCAGCTGCAAAGAATTGTCACGAAACATAACGGCCCGCGTACAATAAAGCAAAAGGCACAAAGAATGGAGAGGACATGATTGAAGTGATCTGCATCACCGGAGTGGTGATCATTGGCTTTTTTGTGCTGAGACGCGAACTGATTCTATACTGCAGACGCCGAACGGGCACGGGCGGGTGCTGCTCCTGCAGGGGGAGCCAGTGCAGCTGCAGACATACAAATTGCTGCTGTGATTGTACCGGCTGCCGCAAAAAGCGCTCCTGCGGTGACAGTGCCTGCGATATTACCTCCTGCGGGCATAAGGGGACGGAGGCTGACGATTCGGACTGCCCGCAGGATGACTGACACTGCGAAACGATAAAAAAGGTATTTTCGGATACCTTTTTTTATTTTGTGCTTTTCCTTACTATCAGAATATGTTATACTGTGAGAAATACAGATATCGTTATGGTACCGTTTTTACGGTCCATAAAAGGAGACAATGAACATGCGTAGAATATTGTTAAAACTCAGCGGTGAGGCACTTGCCGGCGAGAAGAAGACGGGATTTGATGAGGCAACCGTCAGAATGGTGGCACTTCAGGTGAAGGAGCTGGCGGATGATGGTATCCAGGTCGGTATCGTCATCGGCGGCGGCAATTTCTGGAGAGGCAGAACCAGCGAGAACATTGACCGCACCAAGGCAGATCAGATCGGAATGCTTGCAACTATCATGAATTGCATCTATGTTTCCGAGATCTTCCGCTCCGTCGGCATGACGACCAACATTCTGACCCCCTTCGAGTGCGGCTCATTTACCAAGCTGTTTTCCAAGGACAGGGCAAATAAATACTTTGCGAAAGGTGATGTCGTCTTTTTTGCGGGCGGTACGGGACATCCGTATTTCTCCACCGATACGGGCGTAGTGCTTCGTGCCATTGAGGTGGACGCCGAGGTCATTCTTCTGGCCAAGGCAATCGACGGCGTGTATGATGACGACCCTGCGAAGAACCCGAATGCGAAGCGGTATGATGAGGTCAGCATTCAGGAGGTTATCGCGAAGAACCTGCAGGTAGTCGATATGACGGCTTCCATCCTCGCGAGGGACAACAAGATGCCTATGTGGGTGTTCTCCTTAAATGAAGAGAACAGCATCGTCAACACCGTAAAAGGAACATTCAACGGAACCAAGGTTACCGTATAAAAGAAAGGATATGATTATGGACGCAAGATTACAGGTATATGATGAAAAAATGAAGAAGGCAATCGACTTCCTTGCAGCTGATTACGCTGCGATCCGTGCAGGTCGTGCGAATCCCCATGTGCTGGACAAACTCCGCGTGGACTACTACGGAACTCCCACCCCCATTCAGCAGGTTGGAAATGTAACCGTACCCGAAGCCCGTATCATCCAGATCGCTCCCTGGGAGAAATCTCTGCTCAAGGCAATTGAGAAGGCAATTCTGACCTCCGATCTGGGCATCAACCCCAACAATGACGGCAGTGTGATCCGCCTGATTTTCCCTGAGCTTACCGAGGAGAGAAGAAAAGACCTCGCCAAGGATGTGAAAAAGAAAGGTGAGGACGGCAAGGTAGCGATCCGAAACATCAGACGCGACGGCAACGATGCCTTCAAGAAGCTTGCGAAGACCGAGATCTCCGAGGACGAGATCAAGGATCTCGAGGATAAACTCCAGAAGATGACAGATAAGTACATCAAGGATGTAGATGCCATGATGGAGAGCAAGGTGAAGGAGATTATGACCGTTTAATCACGGATGGGCAAAATGCGGGCAATTTACGCTCGATGCCCGACAGAAGAGAATTTAAAATGAATACCGGGGGGAGTGGAACAGCACATCCGCTCCCCCTTTTTCAAATGTCAGGCAGCGCATGCCAGTGAGGAAAGGAATCAGTATGAGTGACGAGTTGAAAATGCCGCGTCATGTGGCAATCATTTTGGATGGAAACGGCCGTTGGGCAAAGGCGAAGGGTATGCCCCGAAACTATGGCCATATTCAGGGGGCGAAGACCGTTGAAGTGATCTGCGAGGAAGCATACAGGATGGGCATCCAGTACCTGACCGTATATGCTTTTTCCACGGAGAACTGGAACCGCCCGCAGGACGAGGTGGACGCTCTGATGAAGCTTCTTCGAAACTATATGAAAACCTGCCTGCAGACCGCGAAGAAGAACCGCATGTGCGTGCGCGTCCTCGGTGAAAAGTCAAGGCTGGACGAGGATATCAGAACCAGGATCGCGGAGCTTGAGGAGGCGACGAAGGACAATGACGGACTGCATTTCCAGATAGCCATCAACTACGGCGGCCGGGATGAGATCGTGCGTGCGGCGAAAAAAATGGCTGAGAAAATTGCGGATGGGCAGATGACGCCCGCGCAGGTGACGGAAGAGTCCCTGAACGGTTTCCTGGATACTGCGGGCATTCCCGACCCTGATCTTCTGATCCGTACCTGCAATGAGCAGAGGATTTCCAACTTCCTGCTGTGGCAGCTGGCTTACACAGAGTTCTATTTTACGCCCGTTCCCTGGCCTGATTTTACCAAAGAAGAATTGCTGAAGGCTGTCGAGGCATATAATCATAGAGACAGACGCTTCGGCGGTCTGAAGGAGGAAAAATAATGTTTGTGACCAGACTGTTAAGCGGTATCGTGCTGATGATCATAGCAGCACTCACCTTCTTCTTCGGCACGCCGTACCTGACCGTGCTTCTCGCAGTAATCTCCGTGATTGCTTACCGCGAGCTTGCAAATATGCTGGAGCTGTCCGGCAGGCGTCCCGAGGAGGCGTCAGCTACCCCCGGCGCACCGAAGAAAAACCTGGGCAACAGGCCCGGCACCGCCGAAATCGTGGGCTACGCGGCAATCATTGCTTATTATTGCGTACTGCAGCTGTCCGACCTGAAGCTTCTGCAGAAGGAAACCTTTGTCTGTCTTATGGCGGTCGTGGCATTTTTCTTCCTGGCGGAGCTGTTCGTGTATGTCTTCACCTTCCCGAAATACCACGCAGAGCAGATTGCCGGCGCTGTCTTCTCCTTCCTGTATGCGCCCGTGATGCTTTCCTTCATCGATATGACCAGGGCACAGAAGGATGGTAAATTCCTCGTCTGGCTGATTCTGATCTGTTCCTGGGGCTGCGATACCTGCGCATATTGCGTGGGCATGCTCATTGGGAAAAAGAAGATTTTCCCTGTGCTCAGCCCGAAGAAATCCCTTGAGGGATGTATTGGCGGCATTCTCGGCGCGGCGCTTTTGGGCGGATTGTTCGTGAGATTCGCCATGGGCAAAGAACTGAGAGAGGTGCTCATTCTTGCCCTCATCTGTGCATTCGGCGCCGTGGCAAGTATGGTCGGCGATCTCGCGGCTTCGGCAATCAAGCGCAACAAGGACATCAAGGACTACGGAAAACTCATTCCCGGACACGGCGGCATCATGGACCGCTTCGACAGCGTGATCGTGACCGCGCCGATGGTGTATTTTCTGTCAGTGCTGTTGCTTTGAGAAAGAAAAGACTGCGGGCTGATGATTTTGCCTGCGGATGGGAG
Source organism: Acetatifactor sp. (assembly GCA_016293615.1). Lineage (GTDB taxonomy): Bacteria > Bacillota > Clostridia > Lachnospirales > Lachnospiraceae > Acetatifactor. The sequence continues at coordinate 13,496 of JAEDDX010000003.1, read as the reverse complement.
ATACTATGAAAAACATTGCAATTTTGGGTTCTACCGGCTCTATCGGAACCCAGACCCTGGAGGTTGTGAGAAATAACAGGGAGGAGCTGCGCGTTGTGGCACTTGCGGCAGGCAGCAGCGTTGATATGATGGAACAGCAGATTCGTGAGTTCAGACCGTTGCTCGCAGCGATGTGGTACGAGGAGGCTGCGGCAGATTTACGAGCGCGCGTTTCGGATCTGGAGGTAAAAGTCCTTTCCGGCATGGACGGTCTTCTGGAGATTGCTTCGATGCCGGAGAGTCAGGTCCTCGTGACCGCAATCGTCGGCATGATCGGTATCAGACCGACCATCGCAGCCATCGAGAGCGGCAAGGACATTGCGCTTGCAAACAAGGAGACTCTGGTGACGGCAGGCCATATCATCATGCCTTTGGCGAAAAAGTGCGGCGTGTCCATCCTGCCCGTGGACAGCGAACATTCCGCAATTTTCCAGTCGCTGAACGGGGAACCGAAGGATAAGATCGAAAAGATTCTGCTGACGGCATCCGGCGGCCCTTTTCGCGGACGCACGAAGGAGCAGCTCGTGAATATCCGTGTGGAGGATGCGTTAAAGCATCCCAACTGGGCGATGGGCAGAAAAATCACCATCGATTCCTCCACTCTCGTCAACAAGGGTCTGGAGGTAATGGAGGCGAAGTGGCTCTTTGGGGTGGATTTGGACCGCATTCAGGTTGTAGTGCATCCCCAGAGTATCATTCATTCCGCGGTACAGTACGAGGACGGCGCCATCATTGCGCAGCTCGGTGTGCCGGATATGAAGCTTCCGATTCAGTACGCCCTGTTTTACCCTGACAGACGCCCTATGCGGGGGGAGAGGGTAGACTTTTTCAGACTTGGCAGCATGACCTTCGAGGAGCCCGACATTGAGACCTTTACCGGTCTGAAGCTGGCTTACGAGGCTGCTGCGGCGGGCGGAAGCATGCCGACTGTCTACAATGCGGCAAACGAGAAGGCGGTGGCGCTGTTTTTGGACCGTAAGATCGGCTATCTGCAGATTCCGGAGCTGATCGGCGAGGCGATGGAACAGCACAGACTGATTCCGGACCCGAATGTGGATGAAATCCTGTCGGCCGAGGCAGAGGCGTATGCGTTCATTGATGCGAGGGTGAAGTAGGCCTGCACTGACAGCCCGAGCGATTTTCTGGAGGTTTTTTTGATGATGACATTGATCTTGTTTATTCTGGTGTTCGGGGCGGTGGTCATCGCCCACGAATTCGGTCATTTTCTGATAGCGAAAATGAACGGTATCCATGTCGTGGAATTTGCTGTGGGCATGGGACCGAATATTTTCTCTTTTCAGAAGGGCGACACCAAATATTCTCTGAAACTCTTCCCCATCGGCGGCGCCTGCATGTTCGAGGGCGAGGACGGCGTGGTGGAGAGAGACGAAACGACAGGGGAAGCGAAGGAGCAAACCGCAGGGTCTTTTTTGAAAGCAGGCGTGTGGGCGAGAATCGCCACGGTTTTTGCCGGACCCTTCTTCAACTTTATCCTGGCCTTCGTGGTGGCCTTTATCATGGTCAACATGACAGACTACATTGCCATCAGACGCCCTGTGGCCACCGAGGTCCTGACAGGCTCGGCGGCGGAGGCGGCCGGGATGCAAAACGGCGACCTCATCCTTTCACTGAACGGAGAGAAAATCAAGCTCTATCAGGAGATTTCCCTGTTTATGCAGGCAAGCTACAAAGGCGGCCCCATCGAAGTGAAATATGAGAGAAACGGCGAGCGGTTTACGACGACCCTGACGCCGCAGTTTAACGAAGAGTATGGCATGTATATGCTGGGCGTCAGCAACCAGGACTTCGTGACGCCGAATGGCCTGCAGACATTCCGCTACGCCTGGTACGAGATGCGCTACAGCGTGAAAGCGACCTACAAGAGCCTCGGTATGCTCTTTGGCGGAAGAGTGTCCAGAACGGATGTGGCGGGGCCCGTCGGCATCGCCGTGAATGTGGTCGGCAAGACCTATGAGGTCGCAAAAGACTATGGCTGGCAGAGCGTGGTGTTAAGTATGCTCAATATCATCCTGATGCTTTCCGTCAACCTCGGAATCCTGAATCTCCTGCCGGTTCCGGCCTTAGACGGCGGTAGACTCGTGTTCCTCTTTGTGGAGGTCATCCGCGGCAAGCCTGTACCTCCCGAGAAGGAAGGCCTGGTTCACATGATCGGACTGATGTTCTTCATGGCGCTGATGGTGTTTGTTTTCTTCAACGACCTGTTCAATATCTTCGGGAAATAGGCGGGATTGGCATAGAAAAGTTTTGACAGGTTATAGCGCTGTTTTGCCGGATGAGCCTTGCTTCACACAAGAGGCACTTTCTCGTACAGACGCTCATCGTGCCCCAATAAGAGTTGAAAAGAGTTCCGCATATGATACGGAGCTCTTTTTTTGCGGTCGGAAGGAAACCGGGCGGTCCCGAAGAGCCCCATTGTTTTTCACTCGAATGTGCAGAAATCATCTCCCTTTTAACCTTTGTGCGATGGCTGGAACTCCGGCGCTTCTACCAAGCCGCTTGTTCTCAGTATAACAGTTTTTAATTACCCGGACTTTATTGCTTGCCTGTTTCCGCGATTGCACCATCCCAAAATCCTCAGCGTAGCCCGCTACGCCTGCGTTTTTTGAATGGCACACTCACGAAAATATTCTGCGCAAAAAGTCCGGTGATTAAGAAACTGCTATACTAGTACACTAAATAAGAAGGTGCTACCGATAAAGCCTCCTTGCTCCTATTGTGATGCTTAGAGGTCCGTCAAATCGATGAAGCGTTTGCGGATAGGCTTATAAAAAGATAAAAGGGTGGGAATCATCGCGGCAACCGGATCGTGGCGATCCGCGAAGCAGTGGACGATTCAGAATGGGCGGGTGTTGACAAGCAGACTAAATAATGATAATGTATATACGATAGATTCGTATTTTTGGTTTTCTGGACAAGTACCCAGTGAAACTCTTGCACCCATACATACTCTCAATATGAGTGCTCTCGTTTATGTGCTTTCAATTATGTACTCTTAACCTATGTTCCCTCAAACTAGGGGCTCTCTATTATGGACTCTCAATTTACAAGCCTTCAGATTATGGACTCTCGGTTAATGTTCCCTCAAATCACATGCTCTTAATTTACAAGCTCTCGATTTAAGAACTTTCGAATGCATTCTCTTACATTACGAGCTCCCAATTTGTGTGCTCGCAATTCATGTGCGCTTCATCTGAACCTCAATCCCCCATGGATCCATATTTTCAGTGCATACCGCTTAAGGACAGCAGTGCCTCCGGACATCAGACTCTGCTGATAGCATACCCCGGAATAACCAATGGAACGAATAACCAATGCAGATGAGATGAAAAGGTTTTATCCAAGGTGTCTCAGATCATTTATAAATTTTTAGAAAGAATAAGCGCATAACCATCATTTCTGCCGGCTATTCACTTATTAACGAGGAACTTTGACATGGAATATATCACAGCCCATTATATGCAGGGAGAGGGGCGTTTCCTTGTGCTACAGAAATACAGCGTCAGGACGATCCCTATCTGCGTGGCGTGTATCGGAATTGAACCGGACAGAGAAAAAAGAACAAAGCTGGCGGAGAGTCTGCGCATGTGGACCGAGCAGTTCCCGTGGAGAAAGCTTGCTGCGAAGCCTGCGGCGTGGAAACAGGAGGCCCGCATGCAGCTGTGTGCCCTGATGCAAGGCAGCAAAGCTGAGATCGTCGTCTGCGTGGAGAACGAAGTTCTCCTCCTGCGCTGGGAGGCGCCTCATCTCCATACGGACCGATTCATCAGCGCCTATGTCATTTGCGGCTGTTTCGGGCAGGGGCACGCGGAGCGCATAAACGCAGCTTTCGACGGCAGAATCGAGCCGGGCGCGGGCGTGTTGATCGCGGATTCGGACTATCTGAAGCGGACGGATGAGAAAACACTTGGTCAGGTGCTCCGCCTTTTTGGCACGGTGACGGAAGAGAAGGCACAGAAGCATCTTTCCGAAATCGCGCAAGGTACGGATGGCCTTGCCATATTACTCATTGCGCGGGAAGAAGCGCCTGCGGACGGCCGGTAACGCTTGGAAAAGATGTCACCGATGCGGCATCCCCGGACTGATACGCTATCAAATACAAACGAATGCAAGGAAAAACTTATGAAAACAGACTTCACAATTCTTAAGCTGCTGGGCAAAGGCGGATTTTCGTCCGTATATCTGGTACAGGACAGAGCGGGAGCAAAGTATGCCTGTAAAGTCAGCACACAACAAAATCTCCTCGAGACAGAGGCTTTCTATATGCAGCGGCTCAAACATCCTCTGTTCCCACGCTTTTTTGATGCGTGGCAGGAAGACGGGGAAGGGTTTCTGCTGATGGAATATATTCCCGGCGAAAATCTGACGCAGTATACGAACCCAAGCTTTCAAACCGTCCCCTCCCTGTCTGGCACTCCCGATAGGCAACAAAAATCTCTCAGCATCTCCCAAATCATCTCCATCGGCAGCCGGCTTGCGGACGGTCTGGCGATCATACAGGACTTCGATCCGGCGTTGGTGTATCGGGATGTCAAGCCCGCAAACTGCATTCTGATGCCGGATGGCAGAGTGAGACTTCTCGATCTCGGCCTGATCTGTCCGGCCGGAGAGAATCCCTGTGTCGCGGGCACGCCCGGCTTTGCCGCGCCCGAGCAGCTTATCGTAAGCGATACAAATGAGACTGCCAATTTGCTGACCCCGGCAGCAGATATCTATGGACTGGGCAGGACGCTTCGGGCCCTTCTCCCCTCCACCCGGTTCTGTTCAAAGCTTCTAAACCTCTGTCTTTTTTCTCCTTTCAGCCCTACAGCGCAGTTTATGCGACTCCTCGAACTTTGTACCGAAGATTCCCCGCAAAACCGCCTGCAGGATATGCGCACCCTGCGCGACCTCCTTGTGACCCTCGAACAAAGCGTCTCACCTCAGCGAAACCTCTCCGGCACGCAGCGCGCCATCATCCGCGGAACCATCCGACAGCAGAAGAGCGTCGTGCGCACTTAGTATCTGCGAATGATAAAACATTCCATCTCTTGCAACCGTTGCAGGAATGGTATATGATGAAAGGGAATAAAGTATGAGTGAACAATTTAAACAGTATGACGAGCTTTCGTTTACAGACGATTTTCTGTTTTGCAAGGTCTTGGAAAATAACGAGGATCTCTGTAAGGAATTTCTTACACCGGATGGAATTGCCGATGATGTGTCGGAGGAGCTGGCGGATTTTCTGAATTACCTTGCCGGCAGAGGCGGAAGCAGTTCTTTTGTGAAGAGACTGGATGAAGCTGTAAACAGGGCTAAAGGCAGGGAAGAATGGAGGATGGAATACATGACACTGTTTATGAGGGACCGTGAAAAGTATGAAGAGGGTAAGGCTGAAACGCGTATCAGTATAATCCGTAAAATGATTACCCAGAATTACTCCAAAGAGGCTATCCTTGCTTTGGGCTTTACAGCGGAGGAGTATGCCGAGGCAGAAAAAGCCCCTGACGAATATTCTTCCAAAACCACTTGAATTTCGCGCCCCCTGCGAGTATACTTAATATAAGCATAAAGTCAGGATGTGCGCGGGCACAATCAGAAGCGCCCTGCGACCGTGCTTTATGAAAACCTTAGAAAAAATGATACAAGAAAAGGAGAATTTACTATGCGTTTTTTCATTGACACAGCAAAGGTAGAAGACATCAAGAAAGCAAATGACATGGGTGTTATCTGCGGCGTTACCACCAACCCCTCCCTGATCGCAAAAGAGGGCAGAGTATTCGAAGAAGTAATCGCTGAGATCGCTTCCATCGTTGACGGACCCATCAGCGGCGAAGTAAAAGCAACCACCGTTGATGCAGAAGGCATGATCGCAGAAGGCCGCGCTATCGCAGCTATCCATCCCAACATGGTAGTTAAGATTCCTATGACCGTTGAAGGTCTGAAGGCTTGTAAGGTTCTTTCCTCCGAAGGAATCAAGACCAATGTGACCCTGATTTTCTCTGCTAACCAGGCTCTGCTGGCTGCACGCGCAGGCGCAACTTATGTATCTCCTTTCCTTGGCCGTCTTGACGACATCAGCCAGAGAGGTGTTGACCTGATCCGTGAGATCTCCGATATCTTCGCAGTAACCGACCTTGACACTGAGATCATCTGCGCAAGCGTTCGTAACCCTATCCATGTTACCGACTGCGCACTTGCAGGTGCTGACATCGCAACCGTTCCTTACTCCGTAATCGAGCAGATGGTAAAGCATCCTCTTACAGACGCAGGTATCGCTAAGTTCCAGGCTGACTACAAGGCAGTATTCGGCGAGTAATCCGCTATTTGGCGAATCATCCGCACCGACGATACAGAACGCATGAAAAGCCCCCACACCGGTTTTTGACCGATGCGGGGGCTTCTTTTTGCCCGGTTTCCCGTCCGCTTTGGGATAAACGGAACCTGATCGCACCATTGCCTGATGCGGCCGGTTTCCCGTCCGCTTTGGGATAAACGGAACCTGATCGTACCATTGCCTGATGCGGCCGGTTTCCCGTCCGCCTGCGGATTCACCCGGCGGAAGCGGGCAGGAAATCGTCGGGCAGCCTGCCGAAGATTTACTTCATGTCTTCTTCAGCACGCTTGATCATTCTTCTAACCATCTCACCGCCGATGGAGCCTGCCTCACGAGAGGTCAGGTCGCCGTTGTAACCTTCCTTCAGGTTTACGCCAAGCTCGGAAGCAACCTCGGTTTTGAAACGATCCATAGCAGCCTTTGCTTCAGGCACTTCAACTCTATTACTTCTGTTTCCGTTCATTTTGTTTCACCTCCAATACATAAAACTACTCTATCTGAAGATAAGTGCACCAAGCGTGCACTTATCCTGTCTCACAGTCTTAAGCACACCTTAAGTCGCGACTTATCTTGATACTATTATGTGCGGGGCGAAATGAATTATTATGACAAGTTTTGGTAATATTGCATTATGCCTTGCGTAAAAGTGTACCCTATATTCATAATAAGTTCCTTGACGAACCTATCGTCATAGTATAAAATAAAATATATTGCTTAATGGGTGAATTGCGCCCATACGCAGTAAAAATGTCCTCTCGGAGTCGGAACGCCTCCGGACCGGGAGCACAACAGTAAGGAGCTTTGGGAGCATGTTTGATGTACACTCACACATTTTGCCGGCGATAGATGACGGCTCCTCAGGCATGGAAGAATCACTTGAAATGTTGAAAATTGCATATTCTGAAGGCATCCGGACCATGATTGCCACACCTCACAATATGCCCGGGAAAGGCTGCCCCTCCAAGGCAACCGTACTCAAGCGACTCGACCTGCTGCAGCAGACGGCTGCGGATGAGGGCATAGATATCCGGATCCTTCCGGGTACCGAATATTTCTTTCGGGAGGAGGTACTGCACCTTCTTGAAGAAGGAGAGGTGATTCCGCTCGCGGACAGCAGATGCATCCTGCTCGAGTTCGACCCAAGTGTCGGCCGGACCTATGTGAAAAACGCCATCCGTGAGATCCTGGCATTGGAATACATACCGGTCATAGCCCATGTGGAGCGCTACGAGCGGCTGATGATGAATAAACAGGAGGCGGTCAACGAGCTTCGGACCATGGGTGCCTTAATTCAGGTCAACTGCGGTTCCGTGATCGGCAACGCCGGCTTTCGCGTCAAGCGGAATGTCAAAGCTATGCTGGAGCGCGGCTGGGTCGACTTCATCGGCACCGACGCCCACAGCTCCAGACACAGGGCGCCGCGAATGCAGGAATGTGCAAAATACCTCAAAAAGAGATACGATTCCGAGTACTGTGACCGACTTCTCAATGCGAAGACGCTTGCCGACTATCCCCGCGAGGAAGCGGAGTAAGCGCACCGCGATCTGACAGCCGCACAATACCGGATGAAATAAGACGAAAGGATATTATCATGCAGACAGCAAATAATTATGCAAACGATGATGCAATCGAAATTGACCTTCAGGAATTGTTTTTCTTCCTGCTTCACAGACTGTGGATCCTGCTCCTCTTTGCCCTGATCGGCGGAGCGATCGCCTTTGCGTACACCAAGTTTCTGGTGACGCCCATGTATCAGTCCGACACCAGCATCTATATCTTAAGCAAGCAGAACAACAACGGCAACGTCACCTACAGCGATCTGCAGCTCGGCACCCAGCTGACCAAGGATTATTCCAAGCTGATCACCAGCCGCAGAGTGATGGAGGGCGTTATCAATGAACTCGACCTGGAGGGAACCATGTCCGCTCTTCAGAAAAGTATCTCCGTCACGAACCTGACCGATACCCGTATCATTCAGATCAGCGTCAAGAATCCCGACCCGGCGACAGCGCAGATTCTGGCTGACGAGGTGCGCGACCAGGCTTCCGTTGTCATTAAAGAAGTTATGGATATTGAGGCGGTAAACATTGTGGACAGAGCGAATCTGCCGGTCAATCCCGTCTCCCCCAGCCTGAAGAAGAATGTCCTCATCGGAGCGGCAGTCGGCTTCATGCTCATTGCCATGATCTTCGTGATTCAGTTCCTCCTCGACGACAGCATCAAGAGCACCGAGGATGTTGAGAAATACCTTGGACTGAGCACTCTGGCAGTCATCCCCGTCTTTGCGGACGGTGATACCAAAAAGTCCGGAAAACATTCTTCCAAGAAGAAGAGATCCGACATTCCGAGCAAATACGAGTCCGATTTCCAGGAGGCAGATGACCTGGAGGAGGAAGAGCTCGAACCCGTAAAACCTTTGAATCAAACACAGAAGGAGGAGTAAGCAGATGCAGAGTATTGAATTAAAGCAGACAGAACTTGACTTTCGAAGCAAAGAAGCATTCAAGACCCTCCGTGCCAATATCGAATTCTCCGGCGAGGACATCAAAGTGATCTGCCTGACCAGCTGTACCCCCGGCGAGGGCAAGAGCAACATTTCCTTCGAACTGGCCAAATCCTACGCCCAGATGGGCAGAAAAGTCCTCCTCATCGACGCCGACCTTCGCCGCTCCGTCATGAGACAGAGACACAAGAAAGGTAAAGTCAGACTGGGACTTTCCAATTACCTCGTCGGCAAGGCGACCTTTGAAGAGGCTATGTGCCTGACCGATGTCCGCAACATGGATATGGTATTCTCCGGCCCCGTGCCGCCCAACCCCAGCGAGCTTCTCGGCAACAACCGCTTCAAAAAGCTCATTGAGAACGCCAGAAACATGTACGACATGATCATCATCGACACCCCGCCTCTGGGAAGCGTGATCGATTCCGCCGTGGTATCCAAAATCTGCGACGGAGCCATCTTCGTCATTGAAAGCGGCGCCATCAGCTCCCATTTTGCGAAAAAGATTAAGGAGCAGCTCCAGGTTGCCGAATGCCGTATCTTAGGCGTCGTACTCAACAAGGTCGAGATGAACGGCGGCAAGGGCTATTACGGCAAAGGCTATTACGGCAAGGGTTATTACGGCAAGAACTACTACGGCAGGGATTACTACGGCAAGTAAACGAACCCCCTTTCCATTACGGAGTCTGCAAGTATCACTATGAGTAAACAAAGCAAAAACAACAAACCCTACCTGGTTCTGATGATGATCTTCATCGTCCTCTTCCTGTGCTGTGTGATGTGGCTGATGAACTACTTCCTCGGCCTTAAGAGAGCGGAGAATCAGATGCAGAACATACAGGAATCCTACATCAGCGCAGGGAGTGAGGAGAGCAGTGAGAGCCTCCCGCCCGAGAGCCCGGCACAAGCTTCCGAAGAAAGCTCAGAGACCGGGGAGCAGGTCGAATCGACCGAAGAGGAAGAGCCGGCGCCCGACCTTAGCATCTACGGCGTGACCGACAAAACAGTCGATTTCGAAGCGCTCAAGGCCGAGGTCAATCCCGATATCTACGCGTGGATCACCGTGCCCGGAACCGTCATCGACTATCCGGTGCTCCAGCATCCCGACGAGATGGACTACTACCTCGAATACAACTTAGACGGTTCCAAGGGATACCCGGGCTGCATCTACACCCAGCGCATGAATGCGAAGGATTTTAACGATCCCAATACCGTCCTCTACGGACACAATATGAAGAACGGCACCATGTTCGCCGCCCTTCACAAGTATAAGGATCCGACCTTTTTCAACGACAACAAGTATATTCACATTTACACGGAGGATAACCGTATCCTGGTCTATGAGATATTCGCTGCCTATGTCTATACCGATATGCACCTGCTTATAGGCTTCGACCTCCACACAGAGTCCGGAATTCAGTATTACTTTGATTCCATCCGGGCCAACGAAGGCATCAGCAATGTATTCGACAACGATATCGAGCTCGATGCCGACAGCAAAGTGATCACCCTTTCTACCTGCATCAGCAACAAACCCAAGAACCGCTTCCTGGTTCAGGGAGTCCTGATTGCAGAAGGAGAACAGCAATGAGAAAAATCAAGCTCACCGGAGGGAATGTGGGCAGACATCGCAGAAAGATCGGCAATACCATACTCGCCTGGTGCCTGACGCTTGGCGTCGTGGCGATTCTCGGCGTGGTGGGCGTGAAGATTTTCCTGCACATGGGCCGCGAAAGCTTAAAGAAGAACGCCACCTCCTCCGGACCTGTCATTGTGACAGAGATTCCCGAATCCGCTGCAGACGAAGGCGAGAGCGGTGCCGCAGTGAACAACACCCCCGCGCCGGATACGACCTGGCAGGAGAACTGGGTCGTCTACAACGGCAAAGTTTATGAATACAACGAAGAAATGCTCAACTTCCTCGTACTTGGCATTGACAAGATGGAGAAAGTGAAGAAGTCCAAGGACAATGTCAGCGGCGGCCAGGCAGACGCGATCTTCTTAGTCTGCATGAATCAGAAGACCTCTGAGGTGAAGCTGATCGGCGTCAACCGCGATACCATGGTCGATGTCGTCATGGTCGGCATCGGCGAAAACGGTGAGGATGTCATTGCACCCGCCGAGATTGCCGTCCAGCACGGCTTCGGTGACGGCATGGAGCAAAGCTGCGAACTGACCGTGGACGCAGTCTCCGGGCTCTTCTACGACCTTCCGATTCACGGATATATGTCCTTCAACATGGGAGGACTCGCCGCACTCAGCAATGCATTGGGCGGCGTCACCCTGACCCTGCAGGATGACCTGACGGGCATCCATAAGAAGTGGACCAAGGGCACCGAGATCACCCTCAAGGGACAGGACACCTACGATTTCCTGCACTGGCGCGACCTGAAGGACTTCGAGAGCGCCAGAAAAAGACTCGCCAGACAGAAGCAGTACCTGTCCGTCATGAGCCATTCCGTTTTGGCACAGACGAAGGAAGATATTACACTTCCGGTCCGCCTGTATACCAAATTCAAGCCCTATATTGTGACCAATCTTTCGGTCGATCAGATATCCTGGCTGGCATCCCGGCTGGTCGATTACACGATCGACACCGACACCATCTACAGCCTCGAGGGCGAGACGAAGATGGGACAGCAGTTCGAAGAATTCTATCCTGACAAGGAAGCCCTGAAGGCGCTCATGTTCGAACTGTTCTACGACGAGGTGAACCTCGATTAACAACGGTATTACCCTGTGGGAGACCGCAGGTTAATATATGCCACATGTACGATTTGAGGAAAGGAGGAGATAACTATGAAAAAAAGAATCTTGGCACTTGTATGTGCTGCTGTTATGGTGCTTGGCATGAGCCTCAGCGTTTGCGCTGCAGGATCTTCATCCGCACCTGCTAAGGCTGAGGAAATTCTGGTTACCGGAGACAATGTTTTCGGCCAGACCTTTGGCACTGACACCCTTGACTTCTTTGGCAAGGACACGAAGGCAGATGGCGCTAACATTGGCAGAATCGACGACGATGCTGCAAAGAGAATGATTGCGTTCATCAGAAAGACCTGGGGACAGGAGGCATTCATCGCTTCCATGTTCGACATGAGCGGTAAGACCGGCGTTGTATCCCTTACCAACTCCAATGTATGGAAGGGACAGACTGTTTATGTGGTTCACGAGGTATCCAAGGATAATTTCGAAATTATCAAGGCAACCGTAACCGCTGATAACAAGCTTGAATTCAATGTTTCCAGCAACTCACCCTTCGGTATCGTAGTTCTGTCTGCCAACGCACCCAAGACCGGTGAGATCATCGCTATGATCTGCGCACTTGCTGCTGTATCCGGAATCGGTGCTGTTGCCTGCGCTAAGAAGGCAAAGAACGACTAATTACTGTACTACAACTTTTTAAACCAAACCGTGGCGACACGGTGTTAATCATGCATGATTAATATGTGATTTTACATTTCCGAAATAGACATGTGGCATTTTTTCAAAAAAATAGATGTAGGAGGCCTGAGCAATGGGCAAATACTTCGGCACGGACGGATTCCGCGGAGAAGCGAATCTGAATCTGACAGCAGACCATGCATACAAGGTCGGCCGCTTCTTAGGCTGGTATTACAACGAACTCAAGAAAAAGGCCGGAGATGAGACGCCTGCGCGGATCGTCATCGGCAAAGATACGAGAAGATCGAGCTATATGTTCGAGTATACCTTAGTCGGCGGGCTCGTAGCCTCCGGCGCAGACGCTTACCTCTTACATGTAACCACCACGCCCTCCGTGGCATATATTGCCGGTGTGGATGACTTCGACTGCGGTATCATGATCTCCGCATCTCACAACCCCTACTACGACAACGGCATCAAGCTCATCAACCGTAACGGGGAGAAGATGGACGAAGAGACCATTGCCCTCATCGAAGCCTATCTCGACGGCGAAGTCGAAGTATTCGGCGAGAAATACAACGAGATACCCTACGCCCACAGAGACAGAATCGGCCGTACCGTCGACTATGTCAGCGGCAGAAACCGCTATGTGGGATACCTGATCAGCTTAGGCCTCTACAGCTTCAAGGGCGTGAAAGTAGCCCTTGACTGCGCGAACGGAAGCGCCTGGAACATTGCAAAATCCGTCTTCGACGCCCTCGGCGCCAAGACATACATCATCAACGCAGAGCCCGACGGCTACAACATCAACACAAACGCAGGCAGCACCCACATCGAAGGACTCTGCCGCTTTGTTGTGGAGAACGGCTGCGATGTCGGCTTCGCCTACGACGGCGATGCGGACAGATGCCTGTGCGTTGACGAGAAAGGCCAGATCATCACAGGAGACCATATTCTCTATGCGTGCGGAAAGCACATGCAGAAGACGGGAAGCTTACTCGGCAATACCGTAGTCACCACCGTCATGAGCAATTTCGGCCTCTACAAGGCGTTCGACGAGTGCGGCATCGCCTACGCGAAGACCGCAGTCGGCGACAAATATGTCTACGAATACATCAAACAAAACGGCTGTGCGCTCGGCGGCGAACAGTCCGGACACATTATTTTCAGCCAGTACGCAAGCACCGGCGACGGCATCCTGACGAGCCTCAAGGTCATGGAGACCATGCTCGCCGAGAAGAA
>JAEDDX010000088.1 GCA_016293615.1 Acetatifactor sp. | reverse complement strand
AAAAGCCGAATCACTTTGCAGTCCGTCAGTATAAAAAATACAAGCTGGCTGCCGGCAAGACCGCTAAGTCGATTTTGATTTCCTGCGGCGCTCGTCTGGCTCCTTTTGATATTCAGGAGGTCAGAGATGTGACTGCCTATGACGAGTTGCAGTTGGATACTCTCGGAGATAAGAAAACGGCGCTCTTTCTGATTATGTCAGATACGGATGCGACGTTTAATTTTTTGATCTCCATGATTTACACACAGCTGTTCAACTTGTTGTGCGAGAAAGCAGATGATGTGTACGGCGGCAGACTGCCGGTTCATGTGCGCTGCTTGATTGATGAGATGGCAAACATCGGTCAGATTCCCAATCTGGAAAAACTGGTAGCGACAATCCGAAGCCGTGAAATATCGGCTTGCCTTGTTCTCCAGGCACAATCACAGCTGAAAGCCATTTATAAAGACAATGCCGATACCATCATCGGCAACATGGATTCCCGAATTTTCCTGGGTGGTTCTGAGCCAACCACGCTCAAAGAACTGAATCAGGCATTGGGAAAAGAAACTATCGACACCTACAACACCTCCAACACCAGAGGTAACAGCCCGTCTTACGGCTTGAATTATCAGAAGTTAGGCAAAGACCTTGCGAGCGTAGATGAGCTTGCGGTTCTGGATGGCAGCAAGTGTATTTTGCAGTTGCGTGGTGTCAGACCGTTTCTTTCTGACAAGTACGATCTGACGCAGCACCCCAATTATAAGTACACATCAGACTTTGATAAGAGAAATGAGTTCAACATTGAGCAGTTTCTGAGTCGAAGGTTGAAGCTCAAGGCAGGTGATGAGTTTGTGGTAGTCGATGCGGATTAAGGAGGTTTCTGTTTGGAAAATCTGAAAACGGTATCTGCCCTGGTTAAGAACATCTTGGAACACGACCACAAGGCAAGAAATACCGACAATCATTTGTACCTGATGGTACTGGAACACTATTCCGGTCTGCGTGGCATCGACATTCATGCCATGACGGTTCCTGTGTTTTTGAAGGAACTGGATAGACGCAGCTTTCCGGGGTTTGAAACTGTCCGCAGAAGCAGACAGAAAGTGCAGGCAACCTACCCTGACCTTGCTCCCAGTGAAGCCGTAGGCAAGCGCAGAGCAAAAAATGAGGTTGTATATCGAGAATTTGCAGAAAGCGAGGTGTAAAAAAAATGACTTGGTGGATCACGGATACCTCTATTGGGCAGCGATTGAAGTTCGTTAGACGATTTCGCCGCCTTACCCAGAAAGAGCTTGGACTCCTGATGGGGTATTCCGAGAAAACAGCGGATGTCCGTATTGCTCAGTATGAGAAAAACGCTCGAACCCCTAATGCAGAAACCACAGCGAAACTCGCAGAGGTTCTGAAGGTTTCACCTGTCGTTTTTTCACCGACAATCTGTGCTTCTCGTGAAGATTTGTTGCAGTCAATGTATTGGCTGTTTCTTATGAAAGGTGGTGGTGATATATATGATTGTGAAACTGAATATGCAAGAAGCAGAATGGAACAGAAACTTGGCGTGATAACCGTCGAGGAGTTCCTTGAAAAGATTCTCGTAAACTAAGCCTTCCGTCCGGTTTTGATGCCGGTAGTACGGAGGGCTTTTTCTATTCTCAAAACAATTTCAAATTTTAGGAGGAAAATATTATGGCATTTTTCAATAGCGCAGTAACCGTTCTTCAGACTCTCGTTATCGCTCTGGGCGCAGGTCTTGGCATCTGGGGTGCAATCAATCTGCTTGAGGGCTACGGCAACGATAACCCCGGCGCAAAGTCCCAGGGCATGAAGCAGCTCATGGCTGGCGGCGGTGTTGCCCTCATCGGCACCACCCTTGTACCTCTGCTCTCCGGACTGTTCGGTTAATCACAAAACAAGGAGGTAATCGCCTTTGGACAGCATACTCCAACAGATCACAGACTGGCTGAAAGAAATGCTCGTTTCAGCCATCATGGGAAATCTGTCGGGGATGTTTGAGTCCGTCAACAACCAGGTTGGCGAGATAGCAACCTCCGTTGGCATGACCCCGGCGAATTTTTCGCCGGGTGTCTTTGCCATGGTACGAAACATCTCCGAGTCAGTGATTATCCCAATCGCAGGCTTGATTCTGACCTTCATTGCCTGTTATGAGCTAATTCAGATGATTATTGACCACAACAATCTGGCAAATTTTGAAACCTGGATCTTCTTCAAATGGGTGTTCAAGACTTTTGTTGCGGTCATGTTAATCACAAACACATTCAATATCACGATGGCTGTGTTTGATGTGACACAGCACGTTATAAACGCAAGCGCCGGTATCATATCCGGAAATACTGCCATAGATGCTTCGGCATTGGAAACAATGGAAGAAACGCTGATGGCAATGGATTTGGGTCCTTTGCTCGGCTTGTTCCTGCAATCCTTTATCGTGCAGGTCACGATGTCCGCTTTGGCAATCATCATCTTTGTGATCGTCTACGGTCGAATGATTGAAATTTATCTGATGGTCAGCCTTGCCCCGATTCCGCTTTCCACTTTTGGAAACAGAGAACAGAGCAATATCGGACAGAATTATCTGCGTTCGCTGTTTGCAATCGGATTCCAGGGATTCCTGATTATGATCTGCGTGGGCATTTATGCGGTGCTGATTCAGTCTATCGCATTCAGTGATGACATCATCGGTTCTATCTGGGGTGTTATGGGCTACACCGTCCTTTTGTGCTTCACCCTGTTTAAGACTGGTTCGCTTGCGAAGGGTGTATTCAGCGCTCACTAAGGGAAGGAGGAAATTGTTTGGCAGCGTATATTCCCGTACCTCGTGACCTGACGAGGGTAAAAACAAAAGTGTTCTTCAATCTGACGAAACGGCAGTTACTTTGCTTTGGTGCGGCGGCGCTCATCGGAGTGCCGATTTTCTTTCTGGTCAAAGCAACCGGAAATGTGAGCCTTGCAGCACTGTCCATGATGATCGTCATGTTACCGTTGTTCTTTCTGGCAATGTATGAAAAGGATAGTCAGCCGTTGGAAGTGGTTGTAGAACACTTCATTCAGACCAAATTCGTTCGTCCCAAGGTTCGCCCTTATCAGACGGACAACTATTATGACGCTTTGATGCGTCAGTACAAACTGGAAAAGGAGGTTGAACGAATTGTTTTTCAAAAAGAAGCCACAGGCAAGAAACATCAAAATGCCTGCAAATCTGAATCGGAAGCAGCAGCGAGAAATTAAAGCTGTTGTGGAACGGGCAAAGAAGGACAACGGTATTCCGCAGACTGCACAGCAGTCCATTCCCTTTCAGAGAATGTTCCCGGATGGCATCTGCCGTGTCACTGACAGTTATTACACCAAGACCATTCAGTTTCAGGACATCAACTATCAGCTGGCACAGCAGGAAGATAAGACTGCCATCTTCGATGAGTGGTGCAGTTTCCTGAATTTCTTTGACAGCTCCATTCACTTTGAGCTTTCCTTTATGAACCTGAGTACCGATGCTGAAAGCTTTGAAAAGAGTATCCGTATCCCGTTCAAGAAGGACAGCTTCAATCCCGTCCGTGCCGAGTATAGCCAGATGCTGAAAAAGCAGTTGGCGCAGGGCAACAACGGCTTGACCAAAACCAAGTACCTGACATTCGGCATTGAAGCCGAATCCATGCGGCAGGCAAAGCCGAGACTCAACCATATCGAAAACGATCTGCTCAATAACTTTCGGCGTTTGGGTGTCATTGCCACTACCATGAACGGCAAAGAGCGGCTGCATCTGATGCACTCTATGTTCCACATGGGTGATAATGATAAGTTCTTCTTCGATTGGAAGTATCTTGTGGAATCCGGGCTGTCCGTAAAGGACTTCATTGCTCCGACGGCGTTTGCCTTTAAGACCAACCGCACCTTCCAGATGGGCAGTATCTTCGGTTCGATGTCTTATCTGGCAATTACGGCATCAGACCTGTCTGATCGTATGCTGGCGGATTTTCTGGATATGGAATCCACGCAGATCGTGACCATGCACATCCAGTCGGTTGACCAGACTGCGGCGATTAAGACCATCAAGAGAATCATCACCGAGCTTGACCGTTCCAAAATCGAGGAACAGAAAAAGGCTGTGCGTTCTGGCTATGACATGGACATTATCCCATCTGACCTTGCTACCTATGGTAAAGATGCGAAGTCACTTCTGAAA
This sequence comes from Acetatifactor sp., assembly GCA_016293615.1. Classification (GTDB taxonomy): domain Bacteria; phylum Bacillota; class Clostridia; order Lachnospirales; family Lachnospiraceae; genus Acetatifactor. The sequence goes on along the minus strand of JAEDDX010000088.1, from coordinate 3,286 downwards.
GAATTGCAGAGCCAGAATGAGCGAATGTTCATGGTGACATTTCTGGTGCTGAACACCGGGCGCACCGAGCAGGAACTGGAGAACAATGTGTTCCAGGCACAGAGCATCGCCCAGAAGCATAACTGCAATCTGCGTCGTTTGGATTTTCAGCAGGAATCCGGACTGATGAGCAGCCTGCCTTTGGCACAAAACCTGATTGAGATTCGTCGTGGCCTGACTACCAGTTCCACGGCTATTTTTGTGCCTTTCACCACGCAGGAGCTGTTCCAGAATGGTGGAGAAACGCTCTATTACGGGCTGAATGCTCTGTCGAACAACCTTATCATGGTGGACAGAAAGAAGCTCAAGAACCCCAACGGACTGATTCTGGGTACTCCCGGTTCCGGTAAATCCTTTTCCGCAAAGCGTGAAATCACCAATGCGTTCCTGGTTACGGATGACGATATTATCATCTGCGACCCCGAAGCGGAATATGCGGCTCTGGTTCACAAGTTCAATGGTCAGGTGGTAAAAATCAGCTCCTCCAGTACCAACTATATCAACCCTATGGACATCAACCTGAACTACTCTGAGGATGACAACCCGGTAGCACTGAAAGCTGATTTTATCCTGTCCCTCTGTGAGTTGATTATGGGCAGTAAGGATGGCTTGCAGCCTATCGAAAAGACGGTTATCGACCGTTGTGTGCATCAGATTTACCAGAGATATTTCGACAATCCTGCCCCTGAGAATATGCCGATCCTTGAGGATTTGTATGATGCCCTTCTGAAACAGGACGAAAAGGAAGCCCACCATGTAGCGACCGCCTTGGAAATCTATGTTAAGGGTTCTCTGAAACTGTTTAACAACAGAACCAATGTGGATATTCAGAATCGTCTGGTGTGCTTCGACATTAAGGAGCTGGGCAATCAGCTGAAAAAAATCGGTATGCTGATCGTTCAGGATCAGGTCTGGGGGCGTGTAACTGCCAACCGTTCTGCCGGTAAATCGACCAGATATTATATTGACGAGTTCCATCTGCTTCTGAAGGAAGAACAGACGGCAACCTATTCCGTAGAAATCTGGAAGCGATTCCGTAAATGGGGCGGCTTGCCGACCGGTATTACTCAGAATGTCAAAGACCTGCTTCGTTCCCCGGAGATTGCCAACATCCTCGAAAACTCTGATTTCATCTATATGCTGAATCAGGCAAGCGATGACCGAAGTATTCTGGCACAGCGGTTGAACATTTCGCCGCATCAGCTGTCCTATGTAACCAACTCCGGTGAGGGCGAAGGACTTCTGTTCTATGGCAATGTGATTCTGCCGTTCATTGACCGATTCCCGACAGATCTGGAACTGTATCGCATTATGACCACGAAGTTAAACGAGGTGGCACAGGAAAAGGAGGCGTAATGTATGGCGAAAAGACCTACACGACTCCGTTTTACCGAAGATGACCTTGCAGATTCTCATGTGAAGAAAGCTGCCGACCGTGCAGATAAGGCGGTTGATAGGGCTGAAAAAGCGGCAGACAAATTGGCTTCTAAAAAGGCAAAGCCGAAGCTAAAGCTGGAAACAGATGCAGCCGGTTCCCGTAAAGCAAAGCTCCGTTTTGAAAAAGCGGAGTTTACGGAAATCGAGCGCCCATCTGTGGCAAAGCACATGGCAAGCCGTGGTGCCGCAGTCACGCTCACATCCAAAGCACATCGGGCGGTGTCAGAATATGAGGATGATAATATCGGCGTTCAGGCTGTGCAGGAAACGACCAAGGCTGTTGAATCCACTGTCTATACCGTCGATCATGCCGTTTACAGTCACAAGCTGAAAGCCTACGACAAGGCGGAAAAGCTGGTTGAGAAGTCAGATAAAGCAAATGTAAATGCCCTGTATGAGAAGTTCAAAAAGGACAACCCCGATGCCGGTTCCAATCCCTTTTCCCGTTGGCAACAGAAAAGGGCAATCAAGAAAGAATATGCTGCCGCCAAAGCCGGTAAGAATACCGCTTCGACAACGGCTTCTGCATCTAAGGGTGCAGGCAAGGCAACGGGCAAAGCAGCTCAGGGAGCCAAGAACATCACAGAAAGAGTAACGGAGTTCTGCACCACACACTCTAAAACGATTCTGTTTGTTTTGATTGCCGGACTGCTTTTTATGATACTCTCAGGGATGTTCTCGTCTTGTTCGGCTATGTTCCAAGGCGGCACACAGATCATTCTGGGAACTTCTTTTACTGCAAAAGAGGAAGATATTATTGGTGCGGACAATGATTACAAGGCTTTGGAAGCTGCGCTCCGCAATAAAATCAATAATATCGAGCGTACTCATAGCGGATATGACGAGTACCGGTATGACCTTGATGAAATCAACCACAATCCTTATGAGCTGGCGGCGTATTTGACGGTGAAGTTTGAGGATTACACCAGAGATGAGGTGCAGGCTACCCTGCAATGGCTATTTGAGCAACAATATGAGCTGACCCTGACGGAAGTAGTAGAGATTCGTACACGAACAACATCTTCTACTGATCCCGAAACGGGAGAGACAACAACAGAGGAAGAAGATTACGAATATTATATTCTGAATGTGAAGCTCAGAAATAAGGGCTTGAACAGTGTGATTTCAAATTCCGGCTTGTCGGAAGATGATATGGAGCGATATAGAATTTTGCTTCAGACAAGGGGCAACAGACCGGATATTTTCGGAAATGACATTTACGCCACCCCTGGCGGCGAGTACACCGATTATGATATTCCGGGCGAAGCGCTGACAGACACAAGATTTGCCAATATGATTCGGGAAGCTGAAAAATATCTGGGATACCCGTATGTGTGGGGCGGCAGCAGCCCGTCTACCTCCTTTGACTGCTCCGGATTTGTTTCCTATGTAATCAATCACTGCGGAAACGGTTGGAGTGTTGGTCGTTTGACCGCAAACGGTTTGATGGGCGTATGCGACATTATCCCGAAAAGCTCTGCCAAACCGGGAGATTTGATTTTCTTCCAAGGCACTTATGATACCTCCGGTGCATCACACGTTGGTATCTATGTTGGCAATGGTATGATGATCCACTGCGGAAACCCCATTTCCTACGCTTCTATCGAATCGAATTACTGGCAACAGCATTTTTACTGCTTCGGCAGAATCAGAAACTAAAGGAGGGATGGCGATTGAGTGCCAAGTTAGACAGAATAGGTGCAGACCTTGAAAAAGCCCGTAAGAAACGGGCAGAATGGGATGCTAAGGTGAAAGACCTGGAACGCAGATACCGTGAGGAGGAAAATTCCGAAATCCATGAGATGGTTCA